>CAKZXL010000683.1 GCA_937883885.1 uncultured Aquincola sp.
AAGCTGCTGTGGAGCGACGGCGACGGCATGTGCCTGCTGACCAAGCGGCTCGAACGCGGCCGCTTCATCTGGCCGCAGGCCGACAGCGGCAGCGTGATGCTCAGCGTGGCCCAGCTCTCGATGCTGTTGGAGGGCATCGACTGGCGCCGTCCCGAGCGCACCTGGCAGCCACGCGCGGCGGCCTGAGTTCGGTCGAGGCGCGGTGCCATCACGTTGACAGTGCATGCCCCGTTGTACGGTGGTCTGCGCCTGGGCACAGTCATGCTCCATGACCTTGGACGACGCCCTGCAGCGCAACGCCGAACTCGGCACGCGGGTGCTGCAACTCCAAGATGAACTCAGGGTTGCGCGACTCGCCATCGACAAGCTCAAGGTCGAGGTCACCTACCTGCGGCGCATGAAGTACGGCCGCTCCAGCGAACGGCTGGAGCACCCGCAGCTCGAACTGGTCGGTGGCCAGGTGGCGCCTGCCGAGCCGCCCGAACCGGCTGGCACCGGCAAGGTCGCCTCGCTCGATGAACAGCGCCGCAAGCGCTCCTTCCGGCCGCGGCCGAACCTGCGCGAACTGCCGGCACACCTGCCGCGGCGAACCGTCGTGCACTGGCCGGCGGGGCACAACGCCGGCTGCGGCTGCGCCGCCTGCGGACTGGCCCTGCGCGAGATCGGCCAGGACATCAGCGAGGTGCTCGACTACGAGCCCGGCAGCTTCCATGTCGTGCGACATGTCCGCCCCAAGCTGGCGTGCGGCGGCTGCAAGACGATCGCCCAGGCCAGCGCCCCGAGCCGGCCGATCGACCGCATCCTGGCCGGCGCCGGTCTGCTGGCCCAGGTGCTGGTCAGCAAGTACTGCGACCACACTCCGCTGTACCGCCAGAGCCAGATCTACGCCCGCGCCGGCCTGGACCTGCATCGCTCCACCCTCACCGACTGGGTGGGCCAAGCCGCACAACTGCTGACCCCGCTGGCTCAGGCGATCGGCCGCTACGTGCTGCAGGCCGACAAGGTCCACGGCGACGACACGCCGATCCGAGCCCTGGGTGGCAAGGGCGGCAAGGTGCACACCGGCCGGCTGTGGGTCTATGTCCGCGACGACCGCACCAGCGGCCAGCAGACTGCGCCGGCCGTGTGGTTCCAGTACTCCGTGGACCGCAAGGGCGAGCACCCGGCCGCTCACCTGAAGCACTTCAGCGGCGTGCTGCAGGCCGACGCCTTCGCCGGCTACAACGCGCTGTACCGTGAGGATCGTCAGCCCGGCCGCATCATCGAGGCCGGATGCTGGAGCCACGCACGCCGTAAGCTGTGGGACATCCACATGCGGCAACGCCAGGTGGCCGGCACGCTGGCGCACCACGGGCTGCAGCGCATCTCCGAGTTGTTCAAGATCGAGACCCGGATCCAGGGTCGGCCGCCCGACGAGCGACGGCGGGTAAGGAAGGCGAGTACGGCGCCACTGCTCAAGGATCTGCACGGCTGGATGACCCAGACGCTGACCCAGGTGTCGGCCAAGTCGCCGATGGCGCTGGCCCTGGGTTACGCGCTGAGCAACTGGACGGCGCTGACGCAGTTCGTCGACGACGGTCGCATCGAGGCGCACAACAATGCGGCCGAGCGGGCGCTGCGCTGTGTGGCGCTGGGCAGGAAGAACTACCTCCACCTGGGATCCGATGTCGGCGGCCACAGCGCGGCGGTGATCTACACGCTGATCGGCTCGGCCAAGCTCAACGGCGTCGATCCGCAGTGCTACCTAACCCACGTGCTGGAGCGCATCGGCGGGCACCCGATCAACCGCATCGACGAATTGCTGCCGTGGGCCGTGGCGCCGCAGCTCCAGACGGCCTGGCAGCATCCCCTCATGGCCCAGGCGGCCTGACGCCGGAGCGCAGCGACACCCCGGCGGCACCAGCCGCTACAGTGGCGGCATGGGCACGACTTCCAATGCCAGCGAGCTGCATGCGTGGCAGCTGTACGTCGAACTCGAGGACGTTCGCCCGAAGGTCTGGCGCCGCTTGTTGGTGCGGCTGGACATAGACCTGTCCCGTCTGCACGTGGCGCTGCTGTGGGGTACCGGATGGGATGGGGGACACGTCCACGAGTTCATCTTCGGTGCGGACCATTACGGCGCGACCGAGCCGGGACGGGAGTTCCCCGACGACCTGCAGCCCGAAGAAGACGTGCTCCTGAGCCAGGCGCTCGGCCGCCGCAAGAGCTTCAAGTACCTCTACGACTTCGGCGACAGCTGGTGGCACAGCGTCAAAGTCGAGCAGATCGTCAAGCTGGACACGCCGCTGGAGTTCGCCCGGTGCATCGCCGGCGAGAACGCCTGCCCGCCACAGGACGTCGGCGGCACCGGGGGGTATGAGGAATTCCTCGAAGCGCTGGCCGACCCCGATCACCCGGAGCACGCCACTCTCAAGGAGTGGATCGGCGCCCCCTTCGATCCAAGCGCCTTCGACATCGACGAGGTCAACGCTCGGCTAAACGCCAGCGAGTGAACAGTCAACGACGGTGGGCGTCGGACTATTACGGCCTCCTAAGCTGGGAATGCCAGTTCGAGTCTGGCGGGGGCGTACAATTCAACAGTGTAATTTATATCGTGCATGCAGCCACGCCGGCAGGCCTTGATGCCGGCATCCATCAGAAAGGAGAGTCACGTGACCTCGATTCTTGTACTCGACGCCGCCGGCACTCCGAGCCGGTGGATTGACCCCGAGCGTGCGGTCTACTACATGAACAACGGCAAGGTCGCGTGGACGCTTGGCGATGAACCCATCGTCATGCGCGGCGGCATCAACGCTGCCACCGGCCGGCAGTCGATTCTCGAGCTCGCACCCATCATGGCCATCAAGGGCCCGATGTTCGAGTCCAAGACATATCGCGTTCCTGGTGTCGACCGTGAGTCGCTGTTCCGCCGCGACCGCCGCATGTGCGCGTACTGCGCGGGCATCTTCAAGGACCGCGACCTTACTGCGGACCACGTGATGCCAGAGTCGCGCGGTGGCGAATGGAGCTGGATGAACCTGGTGGCCGCGTGCCGCCGGTGCAACGGGACGAAGGACAACATGACGCCCGACGAGGCGCGCATGCCGTTGTTGTACCTTCCGTACATCCCGAGCCTTCACGAGCACTTCCTGCTCTCTGGCCGGCGCGTCTTGGCTGACCAGGCCGAGTTTCTCATGCTCGGCGTTCCACCGCACAGTCGACTCCATGCGTGAGCCGACGAACTACGAGGCGAATTGTCAGGGAGCCAACCGCTTCGACCGCGAGGGTCCCCGACCTACTCACATTGCGCGCGTGCTGCGTTCAGCCAAGTTTCACGAGGCCGTGCCTTATGCCCATCTCGAGCAACGCATGATGCTCAGTTGGGATTGGGTGAACGTGCGCCTTGAGCCACTGCACCGCGTCTGAGCGCAGGACCTCGTCGGCAACGCCGCCGCGTTTGGCCCATGCCTTTTGCGTCTGCTTATGCATCCCAGGTAGGCCCTCGGTCTCGAAGATTCGAACGAGCTCCTGCGCGCGCTCATCATCTGGGCCGCGAGCAAGTGTCTTCAAGATGTCCTCCTCTGCCCACGCCTCGAGTCGCTTGCGCAGCTCTGCATCGTAGGCGCTGACAGTCGATGGCCCCCCCTTTTCATTCACATTGCCGCCACCAGCCGCTTCATCTTCGGGCTTCGCTTCGCCGGCGGCAAACTTCGCGAGCATCGTTCTGAAGTAGGCGCGCTTGTTGAGGATTCGGTGCCCGGTGGGGAGGGCCAGCCTCTTCTCGACGTAGTTCAGCGTGTTCAGGATGTCCGCTCTGGTGCTGCTGCCCATGATTCGGAAGGCATCGCGCTGCTTGTAGTCCAGCGCCACCAGCCGTTGCACGATGGATTCTTCCGCAACGCCGGCGTCGTCCACCTCTACCTCCAGCCGCTTGGGTGTAGGGCGAAGCTCGAACCACAGGTCCATGACTCGAGTTCCGACCTTCCGAATCTGGGCCTCGACCCGATAGTCGGTCTGGATGGAGTTGACCTCGGCGACAGCCTTGCGGACGACGTCGCGGTGGAAGTACCGCCACGAGTTGCCGACGTTCTCGTTCTGTTGCTTGTCCCAGTCTTCCACGCGCTTGCCGGTGAGGATGGGCACCCACTCGCGCCATGGCTTGGCGTCTGTGCGCTGGCCAGGGAACGTCTGGTAGCGGCTTAGGTAGAGATAAAGGGCCTGGCCTCCAAACGACCTCGTGTCACGCAGAGACTTCAGCCGCATCCGGAAGTAGTGGCCGACAAGCCTGAGCTTTTCGAGGAGTGGGTCGCTGTACTGCCACTCGAGCACCAGCGTGTGGTTCTTGTCATATAGGAAGCGCGCGTGGGCGACCATCGACGAGACCTCCCACACCGTTGTTTCGCCAGCCTTGTCGACGCGTGGGGTGTTCCACTCCACCGTGGCGCCCACCAGGTTCCGAACATAGCGCTTCAGATCACCACGGTCCTTCCGGCCGAAGCCGCCCTCACGCTCAAGCCGGACCACGTTGACTCTGAACAGGCGAGTGCCTTTGTCCTTCAAGCCCTGCTCGATGGCGTAGTCGTGCATAAGGAGGTAAGCCTTGACCTCCTGGTACTCGAGTACGACGCCCGGCCTGGACGGAATGATGGCGGCCAGCTCGTTCGGCTTGAGGTTGGTGAGCGTGTCGGGTTCGCGCACCGCGGTTCTGACCTCCGCTCCGATGTCCAGGAGCGGGTCGAATGCGACATCGTCAGCAGCGTCACGGCGAGGCTCGCCGGTCTTCGTGACCGGGACAGTGGCAAGCTGGCGGCTGGGTTGGCGCCGAGCCGGGGCGGGTGACTCCACCGCCTGGTCCGCGGCAGGCTCTGTGCCGGCATCCGGGGCCTGTCGTGGTGCTGCACTGTCAGCCTCCCCCTGCCCTTCCTGGCCAGCCCGCACCTCTGCACCCTCCGTCGGCGCTTCGAACATGCGCAACTGCTCCCCCACCGGTGGTGGTGGCAGCGTAGACGTCTCGCTGGACCGTGCGACCGTCTTAGCGGGTCGCTTTCGCGGAATGACCATAAATGTGAAATGAGGCTTGAGGTCGATCACATCACTCCCTGCACGGAAGGTCAAGTGATGCGTGCGGCCCTGTGGCTTCACATAGGACACTGTTTTTTGGCTGTTTCAGGTCTGAAGGGCGACACGCAGGTTGTTCTTCTTTTTGGAGAAAGACTTGGAAGCTTTGAGAAGGTTGGCACGGGCAAAATCACTGGCACGACAACGGCTTACCCAGTTCTGCGGAGTGGATTGAGTAGGCAACGTGAGCGAATGGGGGAGGCTTTGCGAGGTGGCCGGGTAGTAGACGTGAAGAATTCGGGGAGCCTTTTGTGAGTGGATTGAGGAGGCTCCTCTCATCCACTTCCCTCCCCTGCGGCTTCACATTCAAGTTGCGCAACCGTCGCGACCTCCCCCCGCGGGACTCACATTGATGTTGGGTGGTGAGGAGCACCGGCCATCGGGCCAAGTTGGACCGCGCACGCCCTCACGCCGCACCGACAAGGCCCTCAGGCCCTGGCCGCGGCATGCAATGTGAGGAATGTGGGGAGGGTTAGCCCACGTCAACGGAGTAGTTGACGCCGGGCCGCTGTCTGGCAGGTCGGGCGGAGGCCGCCTCGAATGTGAGGAATCCGGGGGGCTCACAGTCCCACCGGCACCTCAGTTTGCCCCCGCGACCTATCAAAAACCTGCCAGCAGTCCTTCTCAAAAGGCCAAACAGACGGGTGTTTTCGGCAAAGGCCCCCTTCTGACTCACATGTGGGGCCAGATCGGCGCTACCTACAGGAGTTGCTCGTTGAAGGCCTGTGCGCCGGAGTTTATAGTGCGGCATCCCTGTAGCACGCCGCGACGACAAATTTGCTCCGCGTCGCTTTTTTCTCTCCGGAAGGCCACCGAAATGCTCGCAACCGTTGAACCTCCGCTGTCCGCAAAGCCGATGCCACGTCCCCGTGTCACTCTCCAGGACGTCTCTCTTATCGGAGAGCAAACGACGCATGTCATGGACCAGATGAAGTCCATGGCCTACATGCCAAACAACGGAAAGGCGGCGCCATCGTACAACGCAACGCAGCTAGCTAAGCTTTGCGGCGTTTCGGGCAGTGCGATGCTTCGCGCATTGGAGCGAGCCGAGGATGAGCAGATGCCGCCCGGCGTCGTGGTCGACGGCGGCAAGCGTGTCTTCCCAGTAGCAGACGCGCGTGCGTGGGTACGGAAGCTCTCTAAGAGCTTCGTCAGGCGCACAACAGGAGCGCAAGCCGCAACCATCGCGATCGCTAACTTCAAAGGCGGCGTCGGTAAGACAACTATCACGGTGAACTTGGCGCAAGGCTTGAGCCTGAAGGGTTACCGAGTGTTGGTCATCGACCTTGACCCCCAAGGGTCTGCAACCAGCATGCTTGGCCACACTCCTCTCGCCATCGAGGTTGAGCAGACATTCCTGCCTTTGGCTGCCGACGAGCGCGAAACCATTCGTGAATCGGTAATCCAGACCTACTGGGATGGCGTGGATTTGGTTGCAGGCAACACGGGCCTGCACAGCGCCGAGTTTTACCTGCCTGCGCGGGTCATTGAGGCCCAGCGAAACGGCGGTGTTTTCAACTTCGAAGAGGTCTTGAACAAGGGCCTCGATAGCGTGCGTGACGAGTACGATTTCATCCTCATCGACAACCCCCCGCAGTTGGGCTACTCAACAATTAATGCGCTTTGGGCAGCGGACGCAGTGCTGATGCCGGTGGTTCCCGAAGGCCTGAGCGTAATGAGCTCAAGCCAGTTCTGGACGATGTTTGATGAGTTGGCGGCGGGAGTCGTTAGCTTGGGCGGCCGTGAGAAGGACTGGGCGTGGGTAGGAGTCCTGCCTTCGATGATGCAAAACAAGACTCAGTTTCAGGTGATGATGCAGTACATCCGCAGCGCGTATGGGAACACCGTCATGCGTTCTGAGGTACCGAGCACGGCGGTCATCGAGGTTGGTGGCACTAGGCTTAAGACCGTTTACGACTTCGCCAAGTACGTTGGCGATGACAAAACGTATGTGCGCGCCCGGGACGCTTTCGACGAACTCGCGTACGAGGTGGAGCAGCTGACGCGGGAGACGGTCTGGGGTCTGGAGCCGATTGTTGACGAAAGGAGCGCTGTATGAGCGTCAAGGACGAGATGGCGGCGATGACAGCCGGCCTCAACAAGGCCCCTACCGTTGCGACAAAGCGTGCGGCCTCTGCTCTCACAGCTCCAGGCGCCCTGATGGCGATGAATAGCGGCTACCGTGAACTGCAGGCCGAGAATCACCGACTAAAGCAAGGCCACGGTAAGCCGCTGCGGGTGCGTATGGACTTGTGCTATGACGGTCCGTATCACTCAACTCCTTTGGACCCCGAGCGCGTCAAGGAGCTGAAGGCAAACCTGGCTGAGAACCCGCAAAGCGCACCCGCGCTCGTTCGGGCGCACGCGGATGGCCGTTACGAGATCATCGCTGGACGGCATCGCAAAGCAGCCTTGCTGGAGCTTGGAGAAGAGGAGTGGGACGTTGTTGTTCGAGACATAGACGACGATCAAGCTGAGCGCCTGACGTTCTATGACAACCTCTTCGCGCCGAGCATCACCGATTACGCGAAGTTCCTCGGTTTCTCGGCGCGCAAGGAGCGGCGGAACCTAAGTTTCGACCAGCTAGCTAAAGAATCCGGCGTCAGCAAGAGCTTGGTTGGCGCGTTGCTGAGTTTCGGCAAGCTGCCGCCGGAGTCGCTGACTGTCGTTGCGTCGGCGCCGAAGAAGTTCGGATACAACATGGTCGCCAAGCTGGCGGCGCTCGTTGACGAGCATCGAGACGCGGTTGCTCAGGTCGTCGAGCTCGTGGCTCATGGCAAGGTAAGCCAGGAGGCGGCTCCTGCCGAAGTCCTCAAGCTGAGTGGCACCACCGGTGGCTCTCAAACCCGCGCGCCGTCCACAGCGCCCAACAAGCCGGGAAAGTCGGGGCGCGTCACGGTGGAGTGGGGCGGTAAGCCGTACGCGACCATCGACCTGGCGCCCAAGTCGCTGACGATCCGGTTGGCCGACAAAGGAGAGGCTGATGCTGTTATGGACGCGGTGAAGAAGGCACTTGAAGCCCGGGCCGAGAAGTCGCGTCCATAGTATGGACGACGCGAAATCGACGGGGCCCTCGCAGTCCGTGTCGAAACGGCTGCGAAGGCCGCCGATAGCAAACCGCCCCGAGTTCACCGGGGCATTTTTGTTTTGTGGGCGCTACGTTGATCCGGGGTGCGGTGTCGGGCTGCGTTCAGAGGACCGTCTGCATGAGCATCCCTCGGCACTACCCCTGTCATGGCATGGCCAACTTCTGCAGCATGTGCCGCCCGCCAAGCACAGCCAGCGCACGCTTGAGGTTGTAGGTCAGGGTCGCCAACGCGATCTCCGTGCCCGCGCCCCTCAGGCCCCGCATCAGGAAGCGCGGCTTCTCGAAGATGTGGAACTTCAAGGCTGCGAACGGATGTTCGACCGTGCAGCGGCGCAGTCTCATCGCCGCAGGCGTGGCACGCTGGTGAATGCGCTCGAGGGCTTGCTCGTAGAGATGACGGGTGACCATGCGGCGTGCACTGGCCGTGCAGCGCCCCTTCATCGAGCACGCCCCACAATCGCTGGGCTGGGCGGCATAGACGACCATCTTGTCCTTGCGGTTGACCTGCTTGCGCTGCAGCAGTTTGTCGGCCGGACAGACGTAGGCGTCGGCCGAGGCGTCATAGGTGAAACAAGCCCGGTCGAACAGTTCACCGTCGCCCTGGTTGTTGAGCGAGCGCTTGACCGGGACATGCACCTGCACGCCCTGGTCCTCCAGTGCCTGGGCCTGTTGGCCATTGGCATAGCCGGCATCTGCCACCAGCTTCAGTGCAGTGGCACCCAGAGCCTGCTGCGCCGCTTCGCCCATGCGCTGCAGGCAGCCGTTGTCACCGGCCTGGGCGTTGATCTCATGGGCCACGATCAAGGCGTGCTCGGCATCAACGGCAGTCTGCACGTTGTAGCCCGGACCTTTGCCCTTGAGCACGACCGCCTCGGGCTCCGTGCTCACGTGCAGCCGCTCGCCTGGGACCTGTGCCAGGTCCGATTGTTGTTGCTGCAGCCGCGCCAGCGCCTGGCGCAATGCCTGGGCATCGACTGGCACCTCGCCTTGCTGCTGATCGGCCGCCTCCAGCTCCTGGAGGTACTGGGCGATGCGCTGCTCCAGCTTGGCTTGCAGCTCGGCGCGCTGCGCTGCGTCCAGGATGGCCTTGCCGCTGGCCACGGCCTGGAACTTGGTGCCGTCCACGGCCACCCACTCTCCCCGGATCAGTCCGGCTTCGGCACAAAAGCGGACGAACTCAGCGCCAGCGCGCCGCAGCGGCGCCGCGTTGCAGCGGCGGAACTCAGCGATGGTCTTGTGGTCAGGCGTGAGCCTGTGCAGCAGCCACATCACTTCGATGTTGCGCTGGCACTCGCGCTCCAGGCGGCGCGACGACCGCACGCGGTTCAGGTAGCCGTACAGGTACAGCATCAGCAGATCGGCTGGGTCGTAGGGCGGGCGACCCGTCGCCTTGGTGCGGGCTCGCGCAAAGCCCAGTGCCTGCAAGTCCAGCCGATCCACGAAAGCCGCGATCACGCGGCACACATGCTCCGGCCCGATCAACTCGTCCAGCGATACCGGGAACAGACTGCCTTGATCCCGGCTCAGCCCTTGCACATAGCCCATATGAACAATGCCCCGCAACTCGCGTTGCAGGGCATTGTCTTCAAGGCTTCAGGTCGGCGTCAGAGTATTGACACGGACTGTTCGGGCCCTTTTTTGTTCATAGGCTTCGGGCTGACTGCCGCGGCACATAGGATGGGACGGGCCACAACTGGCTGATGTCACACGGATGCTAGGCGCAAGCGCAGCACGAGCGCGCCTGTCGTCCATAGTATGGACGGCGCGCGAGAGCAAGCGACTTAACGCTTCACTAGGCATAAGCATTCACCCCTTAGCCGTGATGCGGACAGCAGTCACCCCGGCGAAAGCAGGCGCCCGCAGGTGTGAGTACGCGGCCCAAAAAGCGGCAACAGTCGCGGGAGGATGGCAATCGTCCATAGTATGGACGGACGCTCGCTGGGCGCCGGAGTCAGCACCGAAGCAGAAGACGGATTGTCCATCGCACGGGCCGCCGCTTCGGTGGCGAGCCCTGACGACCGTGTTCGAGGCCGCCTCCGCGTGGTCCTTCGGGCTATCCGATGGGCGGGTCAAGATATCAATTCACTAGTCGTCCATACTATGGACGGACCCTTCAACTACGCGTGGGAACGACGCCCTGACGCATACAAACGAGGAGCAGTCGG
>CAKZXL010000684.1 GCA_937883885.1 uncultured Aquincola sp.
AAGGCCACTACGGCGCCGGCCAGGTCATCGTCTGGGACAACGGCACCTGGCAGCCCGAGGGCGATGCCCGCGCCGGCCTGGCCGCCGGCAAGCTCAAGTTCCGGCTGCATGGCCACAAGCTGGCCGGCCGCTGGACCCTGGTGCGCATGCGCGGCCGCGGCAACGAGCGGCAGACGCCCTGGCTGCTGATCAAGGAGCACGACGACGCCATGCGCCCGGCGGCCGAGTACAGCGTGACAGAAGCCGAGCCGGGCAGCGTGCTCAGCGACGCGATCATCGGCGCGGCGAAGGCCGTCACCAAGAAGGCGGCGGCCAAGAAGGCGGCCTCCAAGGCCGCGGACCGCACGAAGACGAAGGCCGCGGCACCGAAGCCTGCCAAGACGACCCAGCGCCCCACCGCGCCCCGCGTGCCCTTGCCCGAGGCCCTGGCCCCGCAACTGGCCACGCTGGTCGAAGGCGTGCCCACCGAAGGCGATTGGCTGTACGAGATGAAGTTCGACGGCTACCGCCTGCTGGCTCGCATCGAGGGCGGCGAGGTCAAGCTGTTCACCCGCAACGGCCACGACTGGACGGCCAAGCTGCGCGGGCTGGCCAAGGAGATGGCCGGGCTGGGCGGCGCAGGCGCGTGGCTGGACGGCGAGATCGTGGTGCTGGACGATGACGGCGTGCCCAGCTTCCAGCGGCTGCAGAACGTGTTCGAGCAGCGCCGCACGCAGGACATCGTGTTCTACCTGTTCGACGCGCCCTTCCTGGACGGGCAGGACCTGCGCGGCCTGCCGCTGCGCGAACGTCGCCAGCGCCTGCGTGAAGCACTGGAAGCGGCCGGCGAGCGGCCGCACCTGCGCTTCAGCGAAGACTTTGCGGTGGAGGCCTCGCACCTGCTGCACACCGCCTGCCAGATGCGCATGGAAGGGGTGATCGGCAAGCGCGCCGACGCGGCCTATGCCAGCGGCCGCAGCCGCAGCTGGATCAAGCTCAAGTGCCAGCAACGGCAGGAGTTCGTCATCGGCGGCTGGACCGATCCGCAAGGCAGCCGCACCGGCCTGGGTGCGCTGCTGCTGGGCGTGCACGATGCCGCCGGCACGCTGCACTACGCCGGCAACGTGGGCACCGGCTTCAACCAGCAGTCGCTGGCCGACCTGTCTAGACAACTCAAGGCCATCGCCGCCGACACCACGCCGTTCGAAGCGCTGCCACGTGGCATCAAGGGCCACTGGGTGCAGCCGAAGTTGATAGCCGAAGTGTCGTTCGCGGAGTGGACGAAAGACGGGCGCGTGCGCCAGGCGGTGTTCCATGGCCTGCGCAGCGACAAGCCGCCCCAGGCCATCGGCCGCGAGCAGGCGGTGCCGGCGCCGGGCCGCCAGGCCAAGGCCCCAGCCAAGACCCCAGCCAAAGCCAGGGCAAGCGCCCCGGCCCAGCTGCCGGCCAGCCTGCGCCTGACCCATGCCAGCCGCGTGATCGACGCCACCAGCGGCACCACCAAGCAGCAGCTGGCCGAGTACATGCAGCGCGCCGCCACACGGCTGCTGCCGCACCTGAAGGGCCGGCCGGTGTCGCTGGTGCGCGCGCCGGCCGGCGTGGCGGGCGAGCTGTTCTTTCAAAAGCACGACAGCGGCAAGATCAAGGGCCTGCGCCAGCTCGACCCGGCCTTCGACCCCGAGCATGCGCCGCTGATGGAAGTGGCCACGCGCGAAGCGCTGCTGAACGCGGTGCAGATGAATGTCATCGAGCTGCACACCTGGAACGCCACCACCCGCGCCATCGACCAGCCCGACCGCATGACCTTCGACCTCGACCCCGGCGAAGGTGTGGCCTGGCCGCAGATCGCCGAGGCTGCGCAGCTGGTGCATGCGCTGCTGGACGAGCTGGGCCTGCAGTCGCTGCTCAAGACCAGCGGCGGCAAGGGCCTGCATGTGGTGGTGCCCTTCAAGCCCTCGCTGGGCTGGGACGCGGTCAAGGCGCTGTCGCAGCACATCGTGCAGCACCTGGCCCGCACGCTGCCCGACCGCTTCGTGGCCAAGAGCGGGCCGAAGAACCGTGTGGGCAAGATCTTCGTCGACTACCTGCGCAACGGCCGTGGTGCCACCACGGTGGCGGCCTGGTCGCCGCGCGCGCGGCCGGGCCTGGGCATCTCGGTGCCGGTGGGTTGGGACGAGTTGCCGCAGCTGAGCAGCGGCGCGCATTTCCACATCGGCAACATCGATGAGCGCCTGCAGGCGCCCGACGCCTGGGCCACCGCGGCCCCCAAGGCCCGGCGCCAGGGGTTGAGCGCCGCGATGCGCATCCTCGACTTCGTGCCACCCGCATGAAATAGTTTGCAACCCAGGCGTGCAGGTGCCCTCAGGCGGGTACACTGGTTGGGTAGGCATACACAAGACCGTCTTCTCGAGGTCAGGTCGATCTTCCTGTCCCAATCGGTGGCAGGCTCGGAATGGATTTCTCCCCCTGGTGATTTCTTGCGTGTCTCTGCCACGCGTCAGCATGTGCTGCGCGTGCCTCTTTTAAACCAAGGATCATCATGTCCAATCAAACTCAAACCGGCACCGTCAAGTGGTTCGACGATGGCAAGGGCTTCGGCTTCATCACGCCTGAACAAGGCGGCAAGGACCTCTTCGCGCATTTCAAGGAAATCCGCGTCGAAGGCTTCAAGAGCCTGAGCGAAGGCCAGCGCGTCGAATTTGAAGTCACCCAAGGCCAGAAGGGCCCCCAGGCTTCGAACATCCGCCCGCTGTAATCCACAGCCGGCTCGATGCAAAAACCGCGGCTTGCCGCGGTTTTTTTACGTCTGTGCTTTGGGCGTGGCTGCCTTTCGCGGCGCACTGCGCTTGCGCCTGGCGCGGGCTGCGCCTTCGGCATCTTCCAGCTCGGCGAAGAAGTCGAACATCTGCTGCGCCGCTGGCGACAGGCTGCGCCCGCGGCGGCGTATGAGCCCCACATGCCGCGTGACCACCGGCTCTTCCAGCGGAATGCTCACCAGCAGCGGATGGTCCTGGCCCGGCATGGCCATCGAAGGCACCGCGGCCACACCCAGCCCGGCTTCCACCAGGCCCAGCAGCGTGGTCACGTGCTGCGCTTCGTACAGCGCCTGCGGCCGGCCCGGCATGCGGGCCAGCGCCTGGTCCATCAGCAGCCGGTTGCCCGAGCGCTGGCTCACGGCGATGAAGTCGTGCTCGGCCAGTTCCTGCCAGGTCACGCGGCGCTTGCGCGCCAGCGGATGGTCGCGCCGGCAGGCGGCCACGAAGCGCTCTTCCACCAGCGGGGTGAAGTCGATGTCGGGCTCGTTGCCGCCGATGAAGTTGATGCCGAAGTCGGCCTCGCCGCGCGAGACCGTGTCCAGCACGTCGTTGGCGCTGGCGTCCAGCACCCGCACCCGCACCTTGGGATAGGCCTCGCGGTAGCGCTGGATCACGCGCGAGAGGTAGTAGTACACCGTGGATGGCACGCAGGCGATGGTCACTTCGCCCATGCGCGTGGCCGCCACACCGCGGATGCCCAGCAGCGTGCTGTCCAGGTCGTCCAGGATCTGCTGCACCTTGCGTGCGAAGTCGCGGCCCACGGCGGTCAGGCTCACGCGGCGCGTGGTGCGGTCCAGCAGGCGCACGCCCAGGGCTTCTTCCAGCTTGTCGATGCGGCGGCTGAAGGCCGGCTGCGAGATGTGAACCGCCTCGGCCGCGCGGCGGAAGCTGTTCAACTCCGCCACGGCGCGAAAGGCCAGCAGGTCGTTCAGGTCGAAGTTCATGGATGGCATCATCCCGCCTTTGCGAACTTCCTACCGGGAGCCCGAACTTGAAGCGATTTTTCCCGCTGCTGACCGCCGCTGCGCTGATCGTGCCGGCCGTGTCGGCCCAGGCGCAAGTGCCGGTCGGCAAGACCACCAGCAAGGCGCCCATCCTCACCAAGGAAGAACTGCGCGCCTGCATGAAGCGCGAGACCGCCGTCAACGAACAACGCACCACGGCCGAGAACCGCAAGGCCGCGCTCGATGCCGAGCGGGCAGAGGTCACCAAGCTGTCCGAAGCGCTACAGCCGCTGAAGGCCGACGTCGACGCCAAGGCCGGTGCCGTCAAGCAGCTGAACGAGCGCACGCGCGCGCTGGGCGAACGCATCGTGGCCTTCAATGCCAAGGCCGCCAACCCGCCGGCCGACGATGCCGGCCGCAAGGCGCTGCAGGAAGAGGAAAAACAGCTCAAGACCGAGGCCGGTGCCATCGAGGCCGAAGGCAAGCCGCTGCAGGCCGCGTATGAAGCCGCGGTGGCTGCGCTAAACGACAAGGCCAAGGTGCACGACGAGCGCGCCGCGGCGTGGAACGAGAAGCAGACCCAGGTGGTGGCCGCCACGCGCGAAGCCGAGCAGGCCCGCCAGGGCTGGATGCTGGACTGCGCCGACCGCCGCTACCGCGAAGACGACGAGAAGGCCATCAAGGCCGGCAAGTAAGGGCAACGCCACCATGCTGCAACCCGCCACCAATCCGCTGCTGGGCGCCTGGACGGCGCCGCACGGCCTGCCGCCGTTCGACCAGATCCGCGCCGAGCACTTCGCGCCCGCCTTCGAGGTGGCGATGCAGCAGCACCGCGACGAACTGGACGCCATTGGCGCCCAGACCGCCGAGCCCGACTTCGAGAACACCATCGCTGCCTTCGACCGCTCGGGCCGGCTGATGAACCGGCTGGAAGCCTGTTTCTCCAACCTGGCCGCTTCCGAGGCCACGACCGAGCTGCGTGATGCGCAGCGCGCGCTGGCCCCGCGCATCGCGGGTCACGACAACGCCATCTACCTGCATGAGCCGCTGTTCCGCCGCATCGACGCGGTGTGGCAGCGCCGTGGCCAGCTGGGGCTGGATGCGCAGCAGCTGCGGCTGGTGGAGCGCATCCACCTCGACTTCGTGCGCACCGGCGCCCGGCTGGCGCCCGAGGCCCGCGCCCGCCATGCGCAGATCATGGAGCGCCTGGCCACGCTGACCACGCAGTTCGGCCAGAACGTGCTGGCCGATGAATCGGCCTACCG
>CAKZXL010000685.1 GCA_937883885.1 uncultured Aquincola sp.
CCCCGCCAACCGTGGCGCCAGCACCCGCCAGCCCAGGTCGCTGAACCGAAAGTCCAGGTATCCCAGCGCGCACCCTACGGTGATCTGCCCGATGCCCCAAGGCGCCGCCGCCAGCGCCTGGCACTCGCGTTCCAGCAAGGCCAAGGTGGCACGCGTCTTGACCTCGAACGCCTCGATCAGTACCGCCAACGGCGCCTCACGTTCACGCTCGTTGCGCCACAGGATCAGCGCGTCCAGCAGGCCGTCGCCCAGGGCCTGCCAGCGCAGCGCCTGCCAGCGTTCATCACCGGCTGGCGGAAACAGCCGGCCGCCGCCGGCCAGGGTGTCGAGGTATTCGCAGATCACCGGCGAATCGAACAGCGTGCGGCCGTCGGGCAGCACCAGGGTCGGGATCTTGCTCAGCGGGTTGTCGGCCATGATGGCCGGGTTGGGCTTGAGCATTGCGGCCACCGAGCGCACACGCTCGATCTGCGGCAGCAGGCCCAGCTCATGGGCGCACACCATCACCTTGCGCACATAGGGCGACTTGGGGGACCAGTGCAGCTTCATCTTCGAGGTCATGGCCGCCATCATCCGACAACGCCTTCGCGCCGCAGCGCGGCCACCGCATCGGCGCCATAGCCCAGGCCGGCCAGGATGTCGTCGCTGTGCTGGCCCAGCAGCGGCGGCGCCGCCGGCACCTGCAGCTGCGCCTCGGCAAACCGCATCGGGCTGCCCACCTGCGGCACGTCCACCCCGGCCGGGTGCGGCACGTGGCGCAGCAGGCCGCGCGCCACCACCTGCGGGTCGCGGAACACCTCGGCCACCGAGTTGATGGCGCCGCAGGGCACGCCGGCTGCGTCCAGCGCAGCGATCAGCGCCTCACGCTGCCAGCCGGCAAAGGCTTCGCGCAGCATCGGCGCCAGCTCGCCGATGTGGCGCACCCGCTGGGCATTGGTGGCATAGCGCTCGTCGGCCGCCCAGGCGGGCTGGCCCAGCACCTCGCACAGCTTGCGGAACTGGCCGTCGTTGCCCACCACCAGAATCACGTCGCCATCGGCGCAGGCATACACGTCCTGCGGCTGGATGTTGGGGTGGGCATTGCCGTTGCGCTTCGGCACCTTGCCCGACACCAGATAGTTCATCGCCTGGTTGGCCAGCGCCGCCACCTGCACGTCCAGCATGCCGATGTCGATGGCGTCACCCCGGCCGGTGCGGTCGCGCCGGGCCAGCGCAGCCAGCACCGCCACCGCGGCATACATGCCGGTCATCAGGTCGACGATGGGCACGCCCACCTTCTGCGGGCCGCCGCCGGGCAGGCCGTCGCGTTCGCCGGTCACGCTCATCAGGCCGCCCATGGCCTGGATCAAAAAGTCATAAGCCGGCTGGTCGCGGCGCGGGCCGGTCTGGCCGAAGCCGGTGACCGAGCAATAGATCAGCCGCGGATTGATGGCGCGCAGCGAAGCTTCGTCCAGCCCGTAGCGCGCCAGCGTGCCGGCCTTGTAGTTCTCCAGCACGATGTCGCATTCCATCGCGAGCTCACGCACGATGCGCTGGCCCTCGGGCTTGTCCAGGCTCAAGGTGATGGAGCGCTTGCCGCGGTTCACGGCCAGGTAGTAGCCAGCTTCCTTCGTGTCGCGGCCTTCGGCGTCTTTCAGGAAGGGGGGGCCCCAGGCGCGGGTATCGTCACCGGCGCCGGGCCGCTCCACCTTGATGACCTCGGCGCCCAGGTCGGCCAGGATCTGCCCGGCCCAGGGCGCGGCCAGGATGCGGCTGAGGTCCAGCACCTTCACATGCGACAGCGGCCCGCTGCGGTCGGGCGTGACTTGATCTTGACTAGACAAGTGCCTACCCCTTCAGCGGCCGGTGAACACCGGCGCGCGCTTCTCGCGGAAGGCGGCCTGGGCTTCACGGGCGTCGTCGGTCTTGCCGATGGCGGCGGTCATGTCCTGCTCGTAGCGGTAGCCGTCGCGCAGGCTCATGTCCTCGATCACGTTCAGCGTGTGCTTGCCCAGGCGGGTGCTCACCGGGCTCTTGCTGGCAATGGTGGCGGCGATCTCCATCGCCGCGGCCATCAGCTCGGCCGGCGGCACGCAGGCTTCCACCACGCCCAGGCGGTACAACTCGGGGCCGGTCACGCGCAGGCCGGTGAGCGCCATGCGCCGCAGGCGCGAATGGCTGAAGAGGCGCATCGCATGCCGGGCGCCGCCCAGCAGGCCCACGTCCACCTCGGGCAGGCCGAGGCTGGCGGTTTCGCTGCACAGCAGGATGTCGCTGGAAGCGGCCATCGCCAGGCCCGAGCCCAGCGCCGCGCCATTGAGGGCGCACACCACCGGCTTGGCGCATTCGCGGATGGCGTGGAAGCACTCGCGCGTGCGGCGCGAATGGGCCGGCAGGTCGCCGGGGCCTTTGATGTTCTCCGCGCGGCCCTTCAGGTCGGCACCGGCGCAGAACACCTTGCCGGCGCCGGTGAGCACCACGGCGCGCACCTCGTCCAGCTCGCTGATGCGGTCCAGCGCCAGCGTGAGTTCGTCGTTGAGGGTGCGCGTCAGCGCATTGACGGGCGGCGCATCCAGCGTCAGGGTGGCCACGTGCGCCTCGATGTGCACACGCAGCTGGGTCAGATCATTCATGGGCAAGCGGTCTCCGCGGCTGTGGCCAGCCATGGAGGCAGCTTAGAAGGCCGGCCCGCCGCGGCCCATCCCCGGCGCGGCAGAGCTGTTATGCGGTTTGAGGCTACGCTGATCAGCGGAGCTGCGCGCCGGGGTACGTGCCAGCGACGAAGAGATGGCCCCACAGTCTGCAGGGCGCCAGGCGCTGGATGCGTTTGGCTATTGGATGGCCGGCCAGACCAAGCGATGCGCCAACAGGGCGGCCGGTGCGGCATTGCGCACCAGCCCGTCGGCGCTGGATCCGTGCTTCCGTCGCCTGTGCGCCCGCATGGCCAAACCCAAGGCGGTGAAAGCGGCTGCTCACAAGCTGGCGCGGCTGATCTACAGCATGCTGACGATGCACCGATCGAGGCCAGACCAAATAGAAATAACGCTATTGGCAGCGCGTGCTGAGCGACCTCAACAAGCGCGCGCCGGAGCTGGCATGACGCTGGTGCACAACCCCTTGCTTGTCAGTTCGCGTCCGATTAACTGACCAGTTAGGCCGGCCATACCTTGAGGGTGTATAAATTAAATCGCGCGCGGGCGAAGTTCTGCCAAGTCTGATTCCGTGTATGTGCCGGCTTCCATCCTCTTTCTCATTTCCTCTTTTTTGCGAATAGCAAAGTCAAGTAGATACATGAGATTTTCGCCTGAATTAATTAGCGCCATGCTCCCAAATGTAGTTGCTGCGTCTAGTAACGGGATAGATATAGAGTTGAGAACATCTTCAATAGATTGAAGCGCCACTCTGACTTTTTCTCGCGATGCAACTGCAAGCGGCTCCGCGGACTCTTCAAGTGCGAGAGAAAAATCTGCGTGCGCGATGTGTCGGTTTCTCCAGTCGCGCGCAAACTCGCACTTAAGGCAGGCCTCCTTGATGCTTAGTTGCACAGCAGCTTTCATTGCTGGTTCGCTTACTGCGCCGGGAAGGCTGTGTATGGACAGATTCCTCTTTTTGCCCGTCTGAGCCGGATCTGTGATGCGGGCGATTTTTAGGAGGATTCGCTCCCATAGGCAATCTTGTACTGTGCGAAAGAAGTGAGCGGCCGCATGGTTCAGCAGATCGATTCGCTCAGGATTGGTCCCGAAAAGCGAGACGAATTCATGCCAATCACTGTATAGACGATCAACTTCTTGCCATAGCTCGCTGTAGATGGCACCCAATTCACTGCCCATAACGGCAATGTTGTGTTGCTTTATTTCGTCAGCGTTGCGTTCCATAGGTCTGACAGCCTAACCTTTGAGCTGAGCCGCGAGCGAAGGCGTGACGATTGGCCCACAAGTCCGATGATAGGAATCACCGCTTCGCGGACCAAATGCCATGTCGGAGCGAGTTGGCTCGAGCGAATACGAAGGGACTTCCCCAGTCCTGAGACGGTATCGAGGTTCCAAGATTGACTGCTTGCGGAAGTTCAATCTGAACGGAAAGGGGAAGTCATGGCAGAGGTTACCTGGGCATTGGTTTCGCGTGTAGGGGTTGACCTGTCGAAGCGGGTTTATCAGGTGCATGCGGTGGACCGCTCTGGCCGAGTGCTGCTGGCCAAGGCCTTGTCGCCAGACCGGTTCTTTGCCTGGTGCGCCGAGTTGCCCAAAGGCTGCCTGATGGCGATGGAGGCCTGCGGCGGCGCACACGCCGCCGCTCGCGCACTGAAGCGCCTGGGGCTGGACGCGCGACTGATCGCGGGCCACTTTGTCACCCCGTACCGCATGGCCGGGCGCAGCGGCAAGAACGACGCCAATGACGCCGTCGCCATCTGCGAGGCGGCCAGCCGGCCGCACATGCGCTTTGTGCCGGTCAAGACGGCCGAGCAGCAGGGGCAGTTGTCGGTGCATCGCCTGCGCGAGGGCTACAAGGCCGAGCGCACAGCGCTGATCAACCGCATCCGCGGCGTGCTGGCCGAGTTCAGGCTGGTGTTCCCGCAAAGCCGCGAGGCGCTGCGCCGGGTGCTGGCCGATGTCATCGAGGACGCCAGCAATGAGCTGACCGGCATCGCGCGCATGGTGCTGCAGCGTGCCCACCTTCACTGGATCGATCTGGACCCGCAGATGAAGTGGTGCGACGACCGAATCCAGGCCCACGTGCGCACTGATGAGCGCGCCGCCAAGGCCGCTGCGCTGCACGGCATTGGACCGATTGGCGCATCGGCCCTGGTGGCCAGCGTGGCCGACTTCAAGCATTTCGCCAGCGCCAAGCAGTTCGGCGCCTGGCTGGGGCTGGTGCCCAGTCAGAACTCCACCGGCGGCAAGGCCAGCCTGGGGCGTATCACCAAACGCGGCGACGACTACCTGCGCACGCTGCTGATCCAGGGCGCCAAATCGGCCGTGATGACGGCCGGCAAACGCAGTGACCGCATCAGCCAGTGGCTGGTGCAGTTGAAGGAGCGCGTGGGCTGGCAGAAGGCGGTGGTGGCGCTGGCCAACAAGAACGCACGCATCCTGTGGGCGGTGCTCACGCGCGACGATGCGTTCGATCCCAATCATCTGCCTGAAGCGCCGGCGCCGCGCTGCATGCTCAGCCAAGGGCCAGCTCGGCGAGCGGCTGACCGATTCATTCCCCCCGCAGACGCGAAGCGTAGATAGCTCCACAGGTCAGACCGGCGGCAGGCAAACCCGATAACCCTCAAGGGCGCGATGCCAGACGAGCGAATGGGGCCCTGCCGAGCGGTTCGTATGTGGGGCCTCGGCATTGACCGAAACAAGCCCGCCTGTAGATGTGCAGTCTCTTCCTTGTCGGCGGCGTCAGCGCGCATCGCATTCGGCGTGGGAATCAAATCAAAAATTCGCCTTGATTCGTTGACGGAGAGGAGTCCCTGTAGAAGGGTTAGGCCACACTGCCCGCACAACGCTACGACTTCTTGTGAGCCCACTGCTCTTGCCACAGTTTGGCATAGCGAGCTTCCAGCTTCTTGATGCGCTCAGGTCTCTCCCCATAGGCCTGCATGATCTTCTGACCGGCAGGTTCGGCGAAGGGCTCGTCTTCGGTGATTTTGGCTCCGTCGTAGAACATCCAGGTCCACTGAAGCATTGCCTTAATGAAGTCTGGATGTTCAGGCACGAGCGTGTGGTGGTTGGCGATCGCCTTGAGAATTGCGCCGAGGGCCAAAATGTCCGGATCGAGGGTAACCGCGTCAGCGTCGCCCTCGTCCATGTGCTTCAGGTCATTGATGTTCAGCTTGTCATTGATGTGCTTGGCGAACTTTGCCTTCGCAGGAGTTTCACCAGAGAGCGCTTCGCGTACACCCATCGCGTAGTCTGCGAATGGTTGCTTGCCAGCCTTGAGTACTAATCCGTGCAGTATTCCGTCCGCCGCGCCAGCGAGTGTGATGGCCGAGACTCGATCACGCCGGCTCACGAATAGGCCGATGGCCGTTTCGAGTTGACGCTGCGCGAGTTCTAGCTTCGAGAGCGACTGATCTGCCATGGCGTAGCCTGTGCGGCCTAACGCAGAGTTAACCGGGCGGCGACGGATGGACGCCTTGCCCGCGCGGTGCAGCATAGACAGCGAGCGCCGCGCGGGCAAGGTGGCCAGCCGTTGGCGCTCCGGTTGAACGACCAGTTAGGCGGCATTGGCCGTGGAAAGCGAAAAGAGTGCGAGTTCTTCTCGTGCGACAGCTTGAACCGCATGCCAAAAGGCGAGGCCGGGCTCGTTACTCTTGAAGACCAGTAGGTGACATTTGTCGATCCCTGCAGCTCGCATCGCGCACAGGCCAGCGCGAAGCAGGCTAAGTCCAACACCCCTGCGGCGATATGTAGTTGCGACGACCAGATGATGAATGAGGCCTCGTCGACCATCGTGGCCGCACAGTATGGTGCCAACGATTTGGCCTTCACTCTCGGCCACAAAGCTCGTTTCAGGATTGCGATCGAGGAAGCGTGCAATTGAGCTGAACTCGTCTGCTGAACTGAGGCCAACGCCCGGATCTGAACACCAGAGGGCCAGCGCAGCCGCGTGGTCTTCGGCACGGAATGGGCGAATGACTACGGTCTTGTCGTTCATGACGCCTAAGGCTACGCTGAACAAGCCGGCGATTTCGACGTTCTGTCTTGCCGACGCCTGATGCGCTCGAGTTCAGGTCGTTTTGGCCCGCACATGCCGAGTTTTCCGGCCCATTTGTCGCAACAGGCGCGTCGCACGCCCACTGCGGACGCACTCATGCCACCAGACGCTTGCGCGCCAGGTAGATGTTGGCAAGGCCCAGCGCCACGAACGCTCGCGTGGCGTTCTTCGCCAGGCCCTTGTAGCGGACTTTGCTGAAGCCGAACTGGCGCTTGACCACCGCGAACACATGCTCCACCCGCGAGCGCGTCTTGGACTTGATGCTGTTGACGATGCGCTCCAAGTCCGCCAGATGCCCGGTGCCCCTGACCCTCTGATTCGTTCGGTCCTTGGCCTTCGGTGCCTTGGCTGCGATCAACTCCTGCTGCGAGGCATAGGCACTGTCGCCGAAGACTTCCAACTCCCGGCCGTGCAGCAGCGCAGGCAGCGGATGCTTGTCGTGAACGTTGGCCGCCGTCACTACAGCGCTGTGCGCAAGGCCCGTCTGGCTGTCCACGCCGATGTGCAGCTTCATGCCGAAGAAGTACTGCTGCCCCTTCTTGGCCTGGTGCATCTCGGGATCGCGCTCGCCCTTGCCGTTCTTGGTCGAGCTCGGCGCCGAGATGATGGTGGCATCCACGATGGTGCCGGTGCCGACCTTCATGCCCTTGCTTTGCAGAACCTCGCCGACCTTGGCGAACAGGGCTGCGCCCAGCTTGTGCTTGTCGTCCTCGAGCAGGCGGCGGAACTTCAGCAACGTCGTGCCGTCGGGCACACGCTCGCGGCCCAGGTCAATGCCCACGAAGCGGCGCAGCGCCGTGCTGTCCAACAGCGCTTCTTCGCAGGCTTCGTCGGCCAAGTTGAACCAGTGCTGCACGAAGTGCATGCGCAGCATGCGCTCCAGGCCAATGGGCGGACGGCCGTTGCCGGCCTTGGGGTAGTGAGGCTCGATGACTGCACACAGCTCGGCCCACGGCACGATGGTCTCCATCGTCTGCAGAAACACGTCGCGCCGAGTCGGCCGGCGAAATCGCTCGAACTCCTCGCCCTGATCGGCTGCTGCCGCGAGTGTGGCTTGCTTCATGCGCGCATCATCCGGAAGTACCCCAGGCCGTGCCACCTGATCAACCCGCAAGGCAGACCTTTATCAGCGTTGCCCTAACGTTTGAGCTGAGCCGCGAGCGCCGGTGTGGTGCTTGGCCCGCCGGACGGATGATGAACCACTCCGGGAAGCGGGCCAAGTGCCACGCCGGAGGGAGTCGGCTCGAGCGAATGGTTAGGCGTCGCCGTCACAACAGGCGCTTCAGGCGGCTTTCTACCTTGTCTTGAACCCGCGAATGCACGGCTTTGAATCTCTGCCAGGCCTGGTCGCTAGTCATTTCATGCTCCGCCGTTGGTTTCCGAGCATACGGATCCATCACGTAACCTAGAAGATGGTCCATTTCCCGGAAGTCATCAATAGCTTCTGGAAGGTAGGCCATACATGGAAATCGCCAATTGGTCTCTTGTAGCTCGTGAGTTGCTTTTAACCAGTCAGGCAATGTCATGGCTCGTCTCGCAAACGTGTCTGCATCGGATTCGCGGAGGCCGAGATTCACCTGCTGCTCAAAGAATAACCCGAGGCGACTCAACCGATTCAACTCGCCAATGACAAGTCGAAGTCCATCTATCGCGCGTGTTGTCGCATCTCGCTTCCGAGACAAAAGATGGCCAAGCAGAACGCCGCCGAGGCCGCCAAGCAGGCCAATGGATCCACCTGCAACAATGCCAACGAGTTCAAGAGCCATTTGTGAGTGCTGTTCTGCGAGCCCAGTCGGTGGCGACGCCTAACGTTTGAGCTAAGCGGGCGACGACGGTGTGACAGCAGGCCCGCGGGGCGGAGGATAAACAAAGCTGCCTCGCGGGCCTGACGGCGCGCCGTTGGCGCTCCGCTTGAGCGAAGGGCTAGGCGTCACGGATCGCCTGCAGTCTTGCGCTGACTTCCTTGAACGAGACTGGGACAAGCCCGACCTTGGCGTGATTCGCGAAGCCAGAATGATCAGCTGCAGCCGCAACTAGGGCTGCCTTGGCGTACGGTCGAGCTTCCTCGGATAGATCGCTCGCGATCAGGGCTTGGGAAGTGTTCCATTTGAAGTGATCGACCGGAAACATCAGACGCCCCTTGTGTTCGTCGAGTAGTCGACGTGCGCTCACATACCGCGTACGAAGTCCGTGTATTGCCACGAGAAAAGGAAGCTCAAGGTAGGCTTCAGTCTTCAGCCGTGGGAACTCCTCCTCGCGAATAAGTGCATGCTCGTACGCGAGGAGCGCATGTTCGACTTGACCTTGGGCGAGGTAGGCTGTAGCTCGGTCGACATGCGCTTGGGCTGCCTCGAATTGATCTGGCAGCTTAAAGAAGCGATCAAGTAGAGCGTGGGCAATTTCTGGCCGATTTGGGGCGAGCGTAGACGCTTGAATGCGCAGGTATTGCTCCTTCCGCCGAGCGCGGCCCAGATTGACATCGAAGTCGGCTGCGATGTCTGTGCTCCAAGTCTTGTTGCGAAACCACTCTGGGTTTGCCATGTGACGCCTAACGTTTGAGCCGAGGGCGACCGCGACGGCTTGGTGCCGGGGCGGCGAACCAGATGATGAGCTTAGCGGGTTCGCCGCCCTAGTGCCAAGCCGGTGTCGGTCGCCTCGAGCGAAGGGTTATGACTTACTGCCCCGAACCTTGGCTCTTAAGGAAATGCGAGACATCTGCCTTGACTTCGGCGGCTGCCAGAGGATTCTGCGACACCTCAATGAGAACGCCCAAGAGGGACGATCCTTCTACTTCCGCCACTCCTGCGGCAAGCAGCCGCTGGATCATGAGCATGTTGAACCGAGCCGGATGCTTGTGCGCAGACTGCATCAAGAGTGGCTCGTAGCCAAGGCTTGCTTCCAACGTGTGGAGAATGGTCCAGAAGGTCCCGAAGCCGTCCTCTTCAGGGAAGCGCTCGAAGACGCCGAGCATGGCTCGCTGCTCCGTTGGCGACAGATTCTTCGGGTCGCAACTCGTCAAGCTGCGCTCAAGCAACTGGAGCTGGCGCTCATTCCTTGGATCCCTGAAGGCACGGAGCGCGCCGGTGAGTTCCGAGGTCATGCGTGTCGTGAGGCCTAACGTTCGACATGAGCGGCGGCCGAAAGCTTGCAAAGCAAGCTTTTGGACGTCCGCTCGATGGAGGGGTTATGCGTCATTGGCGCTACTGTTTGACGGGCGCTTGAAACACGGACCACTTGCCATCCCTGAACAAGTAGACAGCGGAAGAGATGCGCATGCGCTCACTGCTCGCGTGAAGGTACCCCACCGACTTGCGCATAGTCTCCACTGCCTTTTGATCCGACGCTGGCGCGTACAGAAGTCCTCCACGCTTTGCCACTATTGCGACGAGCCCGTCAGGATACTGCTTCAGAAGGCTATTCCAGAACTCACGGTCCAGAAAGTAGCTGCTGTCGAGATCAGGGGACTTCCCCTTCACTTGCATGAGGTCATTCCACGGCGACGCCTTGGGCACACCGTAGACACGCCTGATGTTCTTGACGGCCAGTTCCAACGCAGCCTCAGGCGTGAGCTTCAGGCGTTCAAGATCTTGGGGGGTAGCATTTGGCATAGACGTGGGGGTATCGAAGACAAACCGAACGTGCATGTCTCCAATGTACGAATACCATCCAGTGTCGACCTCGATCTCCTTGCCGTCGGACAGCCGCGCCTTGGCCTTGCCCATAGGAACGAGGACCTCATCTTGCTTGTTAGAGCCAACAGATTCCCTAAGCACAACCATTAGATTTGAGGCGCTGTCATCAAACGAGCGTGGAGCCTGAGCTGGTGCAGTGGACGCCACAGTACCCGCTGCGAGCAATGAGAGAAACTTTCGAAGCATGGCGAAATTGCGAGGGTTACGGATTTGACGCATAACTTGATCTACAGCGCAAAACGCTGCGCGTAATCGTATACGCCCCGCATTCTGTCAGGCGTATCCGGATACGCCAGCGGACAAACTCCGTTGCCCGGCAGACGCCAGAACAGCCCTTGCCGCAGCCAAATCGTTGATCAGCAGGCTCACTCGCCCGAAAGACAGGCACGGTAGCCCAAGCGGCGCGGATGGCGCCTTGCCAGTCTCACCTGCCCCGCTCGCGCTACTGCACGCGTGCGCACCGCTCGCGCAGCACCACCGCTGCGGAGTCACCGCCGCTGAGCTTCCTGCGCCGGGTATTAGCGCGCGGCCTCCGGCACCGGCGCCGCACCCCCCATCAGCGCCGCCAGCCGCCGCAGGCTGCCCTGCCCATCGTCCGGCGTGGCCGACGACATCGCGGCCGAGGCGGCGGCCGCGGCTTGCGGCGGCATCATCAGCGCCGGGTAGTCCTTCATCATCTGCGCGCCGTACAGCGGCTTGTAG
>CAKZXL010000686.1 GCA_937883885.1 uncultured Aquincola sp.
CTGGGCATCTCCATCGTGCAGCTGTCCGACCCCGCCATCACCATGGCCTACCCGGTGCGCGTGCTGCGCCTGGGGCGCGGCGCCCCGGCCCTGCAGATGTCGCTGGCCCTGCGCAAGACCGATGCCGACGACCGCCGCCTGCTGGCGCTGCAGGCGGCGATGGCCGAGACGCTGGCCTCGCCGATGCGGCGGCGCGCCGTCACGGCGTTGGGTTGAGACGCGGCTGCCGGCGCCGACCTGCCCATCCCAAGGCGCCCAGGCTGGTGCCCACCAGCGCCAGCGAGCCGGGCTCCGGCACGGTGTTCTGCGCATGGGCGATGAGGTCGGTCGTGCTGACCACCGTCCAGGCCGGCACTGCCGAGTCGGCCTGGTAGGTGCTGGACAGGCGCATGTCCGACCGGCCCCCCAGGCCGTTGACCATCGTGTTGGTGTCGAACTGGTCCCTGGCCTCACCGCCCACCACGCTCAGGTAGCCCTGGCCCTGCCCTGCGAAGTTGGTATTGGTGAAGTCGTTGATGTAGCTGGCGAACAAGCCTTGCGGCGTGCTGTCGGCGCCCTGGTCGAACTGCAAGGCCAGCCACAGCACCCCGTCGGTGACACCGCTGTACCGGTCCTGCGCCGTGCGGCGCGACTCGCCGGCCGTGTCGGCACCCACGTAGCCATCGCTGGTGTTGCGGTAGATGTCGAGCCGGCCGCCGCCCGTGTAGGCCCGGGTCAGCACCTGGCCGGGCGAGAACGGATTGAGGCCCGCGATGACGTACTGGTCGGTCAGACCGTAGAACATGCCGGTGAGGTAGTACCCCGCCTCGCCCTGGCTCCACAGCGTGGTCGAGCCGCGCACGATGCGCGAGATGCTGAACACGCCCCAGCTGTCTTCGCTGCCATAGGCACCGGGTGCCTTGCCGCCAGGCGCCAGGGCCTTGTCACAGCTGGCCACGTCGGTGCAGATCGGCCGTTCCTTGAAGCCGCCGTACTGCGTGGCGGCCATGTCCAGGTTGCCCATCTCGATCTTGAGGTCGCCGTCCAGCAGCGTCAGCGGCGCCGCCGACGCGGGCAAGCCGCAGCACAGCAAGCCGGCACCGAGCGCAGCGGCCGATGCCCAATCCCTGGTCTTCATGATCTTCCTCCTGTTGCATCAACACATGAAACCCACGCCCCCATGGCGCGGGTCAAGCCACGTAGACGAACTTCCTTTCGTGGTCCAGCGGCGGCCCGAAGCCGCAGTCGTGCAGGCGGCGCACTTCCACCTGCACCGTGCCATCCAGTTGTCCATACAAGTGATGTTCGAGACGGGCCAGCTCGGCATCGCCGACCTCACCCGCGGCCTGCACCCGCAGCCGCCCGTCCTGCAGCCGGAAGGCGCCGGTCAGGCGACGGGCCACGGCAGCGTCGGCATACAGGCACTCCTTGATGCGCTCGGCCGAGGGCTGCCCGGGCCGGCGGTCGCGACGGCGGCCATGCACCAGCAGCCAGGGCAGCGCCGGTGGTGGCAGCCCCAGATCGCGGCAGGCCGCGGCGGCTGCGGCCGGCGGCACCCTGCGCGCCAGATCACCGGTGGCATAGCGCGGCAGCAGCACCGGCGTTCGCGGGTCCAGCAAGGTCACCACCAGATCGCCGTCGCCATGCGCATCGGCGTTCACCACCTCCGCATGACAGCGCTGCGGGTCGTGGCAGAAGACGCTGGGCAGGCCACCGTCTTCATCCAGCGCATCCAGGCCCGGCCAATGCGCGCCCTGTTGCATCGCCTGCCGCACCGCGATGCAGGCCGGGTCCTCGAAGAACAGGTGCAGGCCCAGCTCGCCCACGCCCATCGACGACAGCACCCGCCTGCCATCGCCTGGCACCATGCCCAGCGCATCGGCGATGAAGCGGCGCTGCGGTTCGACCAGCATCTCCTCGCCCAGCACCATGCTCGTCCGCAGCGCGGCCCAGTCCAGCCCACGTGCCGCCGCATGGGCCAGCAGGGTGCGCACGAACAGCGGATCGGTGCAGACCACCACCTGCTCGTAGCTGGGCCCCAGTTGCTGCAGCAGCGCGCAGGCCATGTCCTCACGCACGCTGACGTTGGCCACGGTGGCCGACTCGGCGTCGAAGCTGACACCCATGGGCAGGCAGTTCACCACCAGCGTGCGGCGCTCGTCGGTGCCGAACATCTGCTGCAGGCCCAGGTCGATGGCTGCCCGGGCGCTGCGCATCTCACCCCGGGTGTTGAGCTTGAAGCCAAAGGCCGCGCCGCCGCGACCCGAGCTGGTGAGGGCCTGGCCGATCTCGTGCGTGCGCAAGGGCCCGGCCAGTTCTTCCAAGGCATGGCGGCCGAAGCAGCTGTCCTTGTCGAGCACCGGCAGACGCTCCAGCGGCGGCAGCGGCGCCACCAGGCTGAGGCCATGCTGCAGCAGCAGCCGGCGGTACGCGGGGCTGCACGCCTTGGCCCGGTGGGCGATGCGCAGTGCGCCCTGCGCAGCGCGGTGCACGGCCTGCTCCACCGCCACCGCGCCGGCACGGCGCAGCAAGGCACGGCGCTGCTGCCGGCGCAACCAGCGGCCGATCACGACAGCCCCTGCGCAGGTTCATCGGGCGCCTGCAGCCAGTGCAGCAGCGCGGGATGGCGTTCGCGCAAGGTCGCCTCCAGCAAGCGAAGGTCCTGCCGGTAGGGCGCCACCGGCCCGTGGTACTGGCCTTCGTCCCCGATGCGTTCGAAGGCAAGCCCCAGACGCTGCAGGGACAGCGGCAGGAAGCGCTCCATCGCCGCATACCAGGTGTCGATCCCGGCGCGGCGGCTGTACTGGAACATCTGGCGATAAAGGCTGAGCACGATCTGTGCAGAGCCCTGTCGGCGTTCGCTCCGCGGCTGCGGAGGAAGGCTGTCATCGCCCACGCCCGACAGGCCGTCGCCGCGGCGACGTCGATAGTCCCGGCGCACCATCAGGCGGCTGACTTCGGCTGCCTGACCGCCCCGCAGCAACTGCACGCCGGCATGCGGCACGAGGCCTGCCAGTTCGAACGGATAGAGGCCTTGCTCGCTGCAGAACACCAGCCGCGACAGCCCCACCAACTCACCCCGCAGGTTGCGGGCGCCGAAGTGGGCAGCCTGTGCATCGTGACTGTCGCGCTCCAGGCCCTGCGGATGATCTGCCGCAGGCACAAAGCCGCATTCTTCGCAGTACACCTGCCAGCGCAGGCGGTACAGCGGCGTCAGGTCGGGCTCGGCCACTTCCTGCGGCGCCAGTGCGCCGTGTCGCCCGGCGCGCCAGCAGCGGCTGTGGAAGTGGGGCGCAAAGGAAGCAGGCATCTCGGGGCGGCTCAGCGGCAGGTACACGCGAGCCACTCTAGGCAGCGGCCGTTGACGCAGCGTTGAAGAACCGGCCCCGCTACACGCTTTCAGAAAACTTCAAGGCGCTTCAGCCGAACGAAGGGGCGCGCCGCAACGCAGGCTTGACTGATGTGCCGGCAGGGGCCAGCGCTGCACGGTGCTCAGCGTCAGGCCACAGACTGCGGGCCGCTTCGCGCAGCAGCGTGTACTTGAAGCGATAGGCCCTCGTGCGCGCCGCACCTTGCGGCGCGTCTGACGTCGCGGTCACGGCCTCCAGCACACCGCAGGCGCACAGTGCGTCGAGCAGCGCAGGCAGGTGGTCGGCGCCTGTGTGATCGGCCGTGGCCTGGTGCAGCTGCACCATCCACGCACGCAGACTGGCAACCTCGAACACCGGGGCCATCGCAGCGGCGCAGCGCGCCACATGGCGGGCCGCATGCCCGGCTTGATCGAGCCGCGCAGCCAACAGGTCCCACAGCGGGGCCGGCACGCGCGCCTGCGTCGCAGGATCGCCGCCGGCCAGATACTGCCGCGCCAAAGCCAGCGCAAACCCCGGCACGCCGTCCGACCGTTTGATCACCGCCTCGCGCGCCTGTACGTCCTGCAGGCCAACCCCATCGAGCAGCAGCCCAAGCGTTGGCGCCGACAGCGGCGGCACCTGCCACTGCTGCGCCAGCAGGCCGGCCAGCGGCGCCGCCGCCGGCCGCCGCGATGCCAGCAACACCAGCCACGGCTGATGGGCCCTGCGCAGCCAGGCCGCCAGCATGTCCAAGGCCGGCTGGGGTGCATGCTGCAAGTCGTCCACCAGCAAGAGCCCCGGTCCGGGCGCCGCTTCCATCTGCGACAGCAGCGCCTGCAAGGCCAATTGGCATTGATGCGGCCGGCTGTGCTCTGGCAGGCTTGCCAGGGTATGGGCCCCCGTCGCCCAGCACAGGCGCAACACCGGCCGCTGCTGCTGGCGCACGGCCGAAGCCATCTCCGCCAGCAGGCGGCTCTTTCCGATGCCGGCCTCGCCGTACAGCAGCACCGCGCGCGGGCCGCGGCCAGCTGCCAGCGCCCACTCGGCCAGCAGACCCCAGTGCAGCGACGTGCGCCCGACCAGTGGCGCTCCATGCGCTGGCGCTGCCAGCTCGTGCACCACAAAGCCCTGCACTGCAGGCGAAAAGCGGTGCAGGCCTCCATCGGCCTGCACCACCGCGTCGCTGACCACCAACTGCCCGGGCTCGGCGGCCAACGCCAACCTGCGCGCCTGCTTGCGCAATGGACCCCATGCATCCAGGCCCGGCTGCCCCGGCGACAGCAGTGCCCACCCCAGGTGCAGGCCCAGCCGGCAATGCAATGCGTCGGGTATCGATTGCCGCAGCGCACGTCCGGCGCGCAGTGCCAGTTGCAGCGCGTTCTCATGCGCCGGCCAATGTCCGAAGCAGGCCAGCAGTTCCCCGTCCTCGGCCTGATGCAACTGCGCGCCATGGGCCAGCAGCAGGTCGGCACCGGCCTTGAGCACCTGGGCCGCTTCACCGGGCAGCCGCGTGTCCAAGCTGGGCTGCGACGCGTCAGCGGGCTCCAGGTCGCAGGCCAACACCCACAGTCGGCGTCGCTCGAGCGGCGGGAACCGGGCTGGCCGTGCAGTCACGCCGTCGGCTGCCGGGTCAGCCAACCGCATCCGGGAGATCCCCGGCGCCTGCGCGGAGCGCACGCCATGCCGGCGCAGGCTGTCGGCCAAGGCCAGGGTTTCCGGCTGCGGCGAGATGCCCAGCTCCTTCTGCAACTCGGCCTCGAACTGCTCGAATGCCCGCAAGGCACTCGCCGGGCTGCTCAACGCCAGCAGCCGCAGGCGCTGGCGTTGCACGGGCTCTGCCCAGGGGTCGATGGCGAGCAGGCGGTCCAAAGGCGCCAGGGCGGCCTCCGGCTGGCCCTCGGCTTCAAGTTGGTCGGCCCACCGCTGCAGGCCGTGTGCGGCCAGTCGCTCCAGCTGCCCGCGCCTGCGCGCGGCCCAGTCGGCGAAGGCCGGCGTGTCGTCCAGATGAAAGCCGTGCAGGAAGGGACCGCCATACAGCGCCAGCGCCTGCTGCAGTTGGGCAGCGTCGGGCCGCATCGCGGGCGACAGCAGTGGCAGCAGCTGGCGCATGAAGGTGCGCACGTCCACGCGCCAACGCGGCTCATCAGCCCGCAGGCGGACGCTCTTGCGATCGGCGCAGAGGTCATCGGCAGCCGCTTCGGGCAGCGTGTGCAGCACTCGCCGCAGGTCGTGGAGCGCGCGGCGCAGGTTGGCCAGCGCCTGGTCGGCGCTGGAGGCGGGCCACAGCCATTGAGCC
>CAKZXL010000687.1 GCA_937883885.1 uncultured Aquincola sp.
CGGCCCGGCCGCCGGGCTGGTGCTTGCCCTCACCGAAGTTGAGCAAGGTGTTGGTCGTGCCTCTATACCCGAGCTTGTGGTTCAGGCCGGCCAGCACAACGTCGTTGCGCTCGCCGGTCAGCTGGCCTTGGGGGTCGACCAGCCGCTTGGGCACGATAAAAAGGGAAATGCCACGGGTGCCGGCCGGCAACTTGCCGTCGGGGCCAGGGATCTTGGCCAGCACCAGGTGCACGATGTTCTCGGTGATCTCGTGCTCACCGCCCGAGATCCACATCTTGTTGCCGGTGAGCCGGTAACGCGGCCCCAGCGGGTCTTGCTCGAAGCCTTCGCCATCGGGCTGCGCGCGGGTGACGATGTCGCTCAGGCTGGAGCCGGCCTGCGGCTCGCTCAGGCACATGGTGCCGAACCAGCGGCCGGCGAATTCGTTCTTGGCGAACACCTCGCGCTGGGTGGGCGTGCCGTGCGCCATCAGCAGGTTGGCATTGCCGGCGGTGAGCATGCCGTAGGCGCTCATCGCCACGCTGCCCAGCTTGAAGAAGCCGGCCGCGGCCAGCTGCACCACGAAGGGCAGCTGCATGCCGCCGACTTCGTAGGGCTGGGCGGCGGCGATCATGCCGCTTTCGGCATAGGCCAGCGCGGCCTGGTGCGTGGCCTGGGGCAGGTGCACCCGCTCGCCGTCGAAGTGGGGTTCCTCGGTGTCGGCCAGGCGGTTGAAGGGCGCGAACTTCTCGCGCGCCAGCCGCTCGCAGGTGTCGAGCACCGAGGTCACCGTCTCGGCCGAGTGGTCGGCAAAGTGCTCACGGGTGTACAGCGCATCCAGCTGCAGCCAGTGCTGCAGCAGGAAGTCGAGCGTGTCGCGGTAGGTCTTCACCGGGTCCCCGAACTCAAAGCACTTCGAAGATGCCGGCCGCGCCCATGCCGCCGCCGATGCACATGGTCACGCACACCTTCTTGGCGCCGCGGCGCTTGCCTTCGATCAGCGCATGGCCGGTCAGGCGCTGGCCGCTCACGCCATAAGGGTGGCCCAGCGCGATGGCGCCGCCGTTGACGTTGAGGCGGTCCATCGGAATGCCCAGCTTGTCGGCGCAGTACAGCACCTGCACCGCAAAGGCTTCGTTCAGCTCCCAGAGGTCGATGTCGTCCACCGTCAGGCCCAGGCGGGCCAGCACCTTGGGCACGGCGTACACCGGGCCGATGCCCATCTCGTCGGGCTCGCAGCCGGCCACCGCAAAGCCCAGGAAGCGGCCCAGCGGCTTCAGGCCCTGCTGCTCGGCCAGCTTTTCGCTGACCACCACGCAGGCACCCGCGCCGTCGCTGAACTGGCTGGCATTGCCGGCGGTGATGACGCCACCCGGCAGCGCGCTGCGGATGCCCTGCACCGCTTCCAGTGTGGTGCCGGGGCGGATGCCTTCGTCGGCACTCACGGTGACCTGGCGGGCCACCAGGCCCATCACCGGATCGGCCACGCCGGCGGTGACGGTGATGGGCGCGATCTCGGCATCAAACAGGCCGGCCTCGCGCGCCGCGGCGGCCTTTTGCTGGCTGGCGGCGCCGTACTCGTCCATGCGCTGCTTGGGAATGCCGTAGCGCTTGGCCACCGTCTCGGCGGTTTCCAGCATCGACATGTAGATGGCCGGCTTGTTCTCGGTGAGCCAACGCTCGGTCAGCATGTGGGTGTTCATCTCCTGCTGCACGCAGGAGATGCTTTCCACGCCACCGGCGACGTAGGCATCGGCCTCACCGGCGATCACGCGCTGCGAGGCCATGGCGATGGTTTGCAGGCCGCTGGAGCAGAAGCGGTTGATGGTGACGCCGGCCACCGTCAGCGGCAGGCCGGCGCGCAGCGCGATCTGGCGCGCGATGTTGGCGCCGGTGGCCCCTTCGGGGTTGGCGCAGCCCATCAGCACGTCTTCGATCAGCTCGGGGGCTATGCCGGCGCGCTGCACCGCGGCGGCCACCGCATGGCCGCCCAGCGTGGCGCCATGGGTCATGTTGAAGCCACCCTTCCAGCTCTTGGCCAGGGGCGTGCGGGCGGTGGAGACGATCAGTGCGGAAGTCATGTGGTTCTCCCCGTCGTGTTCAGTTGAAGCTCTTGCCTTCGGCCGCCAGGCGGGCCAGCAGCGGCGCGGGTTCCCAGAAGCCGGCGTCGTCGTGCGGGTTCTGTGCAAAGCGCTTCATCGTCTGCACCACGTTGAACAGGCCCTGGGTGTCGGCATAGTTCATCGGGCCACCGCGATGCAGCGGGAAGCCATAGCCGGTGAGGTAGACCATGTCCACGTCGCTGGCCTTGCTGGCGATGCCCTCTTCCACGATCTTGGCGCCTTCATTCACCAGCGAATACACCAGCCGGTGCACGATCTCTTCGTCGCTGATCTTGCGCGGCGTGATGCCCAGCTCGGCACGGTGCTTCTCGATCATCTCGTTGACCGCCGCCGACGGGATGGCGTCGCGCTTGCCGGGCACGTAGTCGTACCAGCCGGCGCCGGTCTTCTGGCCGTAGCGGCCCATCTCGCACAGCAGGTCGGCCGTCTTGCTGTAGCGCATGTCGGGCTTTTCCTGGTAGCGGCGCTTGCGGATGGCCCAGCCGATGTCGTTGCCGGCCAGGTCGCCCATGCGGAACGGGCCCATCGCAAAGCCGAACTTCTCGACCGCCTTGTCCACCTGCTGCGGCGTGGCGCCTTCTTCCAGCAGGAAGCCGGCCTGGCGGCTGTACTGCTCGATCATGCGGTTGCCGATGAAGCCGTCGCACACACCGCTGACCACGGCCGTCTTCTTGATCTTCTTGGCCAGCGACATCACCGTGGCCAGCACGTCCTTGCCGGTCTTGGCGCCACGCACCACCTCCAGCAGCTTCATCACGTTGGCCGGGCTGAAGAAGTGCATGCCCACCACGTCCTGCGGGCGCTTGGTGAAGCTGGCGATCTTGTCGACGTCGAGCGTGGAGGTGTTGGAGGCCAGGATGGCACCGGGCTTCATCACCTCGTCGAGCGTGGTGAACACCTTCTCCTTGACGCCCAGTTCCTCGAACACCGCCTCGATCACCAGGTCGGCGTTCTGGATGTCCGCGTAGTCCAGCGTGGTGCTCAGCAGGGCCATGCGCTGCTCGTACTTGTCCTGCTTGAGCTTGCCCTTCTTGACCTGCGCTTCGTAGTTCTTGCGGATGGTGGCGATGCCACGGTCCAGC
>CAKZXL010000688.1 GCA_937883885.1 uncultured Aquincola sp.
CCGTGGACGAGCAGGTGGGCGATCTCTTCGAACTCGCAGCGTTCGGCGAGTTCGAGGATGTCGTAGCCGCGGTAGTGCAGGTCGTTGCCGGTGCGGCCGACGGTGCACAGCGCAGTGTTGCCGGCAGTGACGCCGGACAGCGCGACCGACTTCTTGGCCTTGAAAGGGGTGGGCGTCGCGGTGTCGCTCATCGGGATGTCCTGGGTTGGCGTGGCGTGGAAGGGGTGGGATCTGGTCTGGCCGCCGGTCAGGTGTCGGCCGGTGCAGCGAGCGCCGGTGTGACGACCGGCGTCGGGCGGCCGTGCTGGTCCACAGCCACCATCTCGAAGTCGCCGCTCAGCACAGTCTGTGCACATGTGCCTGGCCCCGCATCGAAGCAGGCCGTGACACGGGCGGTCAAGGATGTGCGGCCAACGCGGCTGATGCCTGCCTCCAACCGCAGCAGTGCGCCCACAGGCGCAGGTCGCAGGAACTCGATCCGGTTCGCGCCGACCATGACGATGGCCTGCCGCGTGCAGCGCGTGGCGACCAGGTAGGCGGCCTTGCCCAGCAAGGCCAGCCCGTGGGGCCCGAAGAGGGTGCCGTAGTGGTTGGTCAGCGAGGGCAGCACGAGCTCGGTCAAGGTGAGGCGATCCGCCGGCCCCGGAGTTCCAGCGGTCATCGCTTCAGGTCGGCAGGTCTGTGTGCGCTCCATCGGATCCGGCGGGTGTCAGGTTTGGCGAGTTCGCAATGTTCGCTATGCTCAGCCGTCCGATCAATGCCTGAATGAGCGAATGAAAGCGAAGCTTCGTTTGTGGATCTGCGAAGTTTGCGAATGTTGGGGTGGACGAAGGAGGTGGGATGCGCAAGACATTCATGGGGGTGCGGCTGCGGGCGTGGCGCGAACAACGGGGCATGAGCCAGGCGGCACTCGCCAACGCGCTGTCCCTCTCACCGAGCTATGTGAACCAGCTTGAAAACAACCAGCGGCCGCTGTCCGTGCCGGTGCTGCTCAGGCTGCAGTCGGTGCTGGGCATCGACCTGCAGTGGTTCTCCGAAGACGAGGAGGCGCGGCTGATCGCGCAGCTGCAGGAAGCGTTGGCCGACACGGGCGACCACCCGCCCACCGCGATGGCCGAGCTGCAGGCCCTGGCGCAGCAGATGCCCGGCGTTGCGCAGCGTGTGATCGACCTGCACCGCCAGGCCGGCGAGGCCCGCACACGCCTGGAAGTGCTGGCGCATGAGCTGGGCAACCGTGAGGTGCTGAGCCAGATCGGGCCCGTGCAGCCGCATGAGGCGGTGCGCGACTTCTTCTATGCGCGGCACAACCACGTGGCCGATCTCGACGCCCTGGCCGAGTCTCTGCATGGGCAGCTGCGCGTGGCTTCCAGCCTGGCCGGTGAGCTGGCGCCGGCGCTGCAGCGCCTGCTCGAGCAGCGGCACGGCATCACCGTGCGGCAGGCGGCGCTGCCGGAGGGTCACGGCCTGCGGCGCTTCGACGCGGCTGAGCGAGTGCTGCTGTTGGCCCCGGAACTCGAGGCCGGCCAGCGCAGCTTCCAGCTGGCGGTGCAGCTGGCCTTTGCCGAGGCGGGCACGCTGATGCACGACCTCGTGGCCGGCGCCGCTTTCCACACCGATGAGGCGCGCGCGCTGGCGCGCATCGGCCTGGCAAGCTACTTTGCCGGTGCGCTGGTGCTGCCCTATGCCGCCTTTCGCACGGCAGCCGAGTCGCTGGGTTACGACATCGACCTGTTGGCCCGTCGCTTCGGCGTCAGCGTGGAGACGGTGTGCCACCGCCTCTCCACGCTGCAGAGGCCCGAGGCGCCTGGCGTACCGTTCTTCTTCATCCGAGTCGACCGGGCGGGAAACATCTCGAAGCGTCAATCGGCGACCGACTTCCACTTCTCGCGCACCGGCGGCACCTGCCCACTGTGGAACGTCTACGAAGCCTTCAGCCAACCTGACAAGGTGCTCACCCAGCTGGCCCAGATGCCCGACGGCCGCATCTACCTCTGGGTGGCGCGCTGCATCACGCACCGCGATGGCGGCTTCGGGCAGCCTGCGCGGCAATTTGCGCTGGCGCTGGGCTGCGACGTGCGGCATGCGCCGCGCCTGGTCTATGGCCGAGGCATGGCGCTGGACAAGGCCGAGGCCACGACGCCCATCGGCCCCGGTTGCAAGGTCTGCGAACGCACCCAGTGCAATCAACGGGCGCACCCTGCCCTGGGCCGAACCTTGAAAATCGATGAGAACGCCCGTGCCCGGGAACCCTATGCAGCCGCCTGAGCCGCCGGCTTTGAACCCGCCAGACCTCAGGTGGCCAGGCGAGCTTGAGCCGGCAGGTACGTACTTTCTCCTCCGGCACTGACCTCCGGGCGAGCAGCTTTCTGAGCTTGAGCCTTGTTTCGTGCTTCCCCACGGGACCTCTTGAACTGTGTCCTACTTCTCGGGGTCAGTTCATGCCCGCGGCGGTTCAGAGCTGTCCATACTGGCACTGGCCGATCAGTACCAGGCCCGCGGCACCAAGCAGCGTTTGCATGGCGACTTCGACTATGCCGCCGACAGCAGGGACCGCCAGCGCCGCTGGGCCGCCTGCCCCCCAGTGACACCACCCAGAGCCCCACCCGCCTGCGCCAGGACGATCAGCCAGCGGTTCGTGAAAGATCCGGGTTAGCGCAACGCTGCCGAAGCCGATGACGGTCGACACCCTCGGAGTTTTTCGCGATTGCTTCGCATTCGCATATAGTTGTGGTCGCAGGCGCGACCGTTCGCGCATTGCCGCTCGTCGCCAGCCTTCGCCAGCCATTGAGCTCGGCTGCAATTCGCCGCAGCCTACACAGACGCCCTTCGCCACACGCGTGACCCGTCAGATCACATGTGGCTCGGGCGCTCTGACTTGGAACGAAGTCACTGAGCATGGATGAGGACGATGGACCGCCTGAGCCGCAACACCGCTTCTGTCCACCACCCTACGTGGCACCGCCACTTCGCACTTGCGGCTCCCACCCTGGCGGTCGTGCTCGCGCTGGGCACGGTCCAGGCCATTGCACAAGTCGCGCCACTCGAGCGCACCCTGCAGGTCGACATCCCGGCCGGCGCACTGGCTGATGCACTGCGGAGCCTGGCAACCCAGAGCGGGCTCAGGATCGACGCCGATTCCGGCCTCACGGAAGGTCGTCGTACCGCGGGTGCCCGAGGCGCACTGACCGCCCGCCAGGCCCTGGACAACATGCTGGCCAGCACTGGCCTGGCGGCCAGCGTGGCGGCCGACGGAACCGTCGCTCTGAGAACGTCCACGACGCAGGGGCAGGAACTCGACAAGGTCGTGATCGTGGGCACCAAGCGCGCGCAAGGGCGTCAGCAGGCCACGCAGAGCGTGTCGGTGCTCGGCGAGCAGGACACGATCGGGATGCAGTCCGCGTTCGACGTCGTCGGGCGCATCCCCAACGTGGCCCAGCAGACGGATGGCTTCCTCCCCACGGTCCGCGGGCTGGACGGGAACGGCGTCGCCAACGGTGGCAATGGCGCCGTCACCGGCGCGAACCCGCGCATGAGCAACTACATCGACGGCGTCGCTCGAACCTACGGCGCCACGCCCGACGGCCAGGGCAGCTTCTGGGATCTGGCGCAGATCGAGGTGTATCGCGGCGCACAGTCGACGCTGCTGGGGCAGAACGCCTTGGCAGGCGCCATCGTGCAGACGACCAGGGACCCGGTCTTCAAGGACGAGTACGCAGTCCAGGTCGGCGCGCACACCGAGCGAACCACCCTGAACGGCGCGTTCATGGTCAACAAAATGCTTGGCGACAGCCTTGCCATCCGATTCACCGGAGAAGCTATCGACGGCAAGAACGCGATCGACTACTCGGGCTTCGTCGGCAGCGGGGTGACCGCAGATGACCGCGACGAATTCGGACGCACGAAGTACGGCCGCTACCGCTTCAAGGCGCTGCTGGCACCGTCCGACGCGCTGACGTTGAAGCTCACCCTCGAGCAGGAACGACGGCGCAATGCCTACACCAACGACCTGGCGTCGAATTCGACACGCCGCGAGATCACGAGCACCAGCTACGGCTGGTTCGACTCCGACACCCGCGTGGCTGCGCTGAACGCCAACTATGAGATCAACGGCGAATGGACCTTCGATGCCGTGCTCTCGCAGCAGAAGGCAAGCACCAAGTTCGGGCCGCCGATCGTCGGGCAGCCCGATCCGGCCGCCTTTCTGGACTTCACCTTCGACTCGACGGAGACGGCCCTCGAGCCGAAGTTCGTCTACAAGGCCCGGCAGGGCCGCACGAGCGCCGTCTTCGGCGCCTTCATCAAGGAGCGTGAACGCGACGACCTGGGCAAGCCCGGATCGCTGTTCGCGCTGACCGCAGACGACCACGCCACGAGCCAGTCACTCTTCGCCGATGCCACGCTGCAGATCAGTCCCGAATGGGACCTGCTGGCCGCGGGCCGGCTGATCGACGACCGCCAGCGCCGCAACTTCTCGGCGTTTGGCGGTGCGCTGACGTACGCCTTCGACGAACGCAATCGGGTCTTCCTGCCGAAGTTCGGTGCAACGTACAACCTGAGTCCGGACGCCGCCTTCAGCGTGGTGGCCTACAAGGGCTACAACCCGAGCGGCGGCGGTGTGAGCTTCGTGACCTTCACGCCCTACCAGTACCGCAAGGAGACGGCACAGACGGTCGAACTCGTGGCGCGCACGCAGTGGCTGGACCGCAGGCTCACCGCCAACGCCAACCTGTTCTTCACCCGCCTGCATGACACGCAGGTCAGTGGCATCGGACCTGGTGGCCCGAACGATGGCATCAACGTCAACCTGGCCAGGGCACGAACCCGTGGGCTCGAGGTTGACGTGGCCTACCGCCCCGACGCGAAGGCCAAGGTGGGCTTCGCCCTCGGCCTGCTCGACACGCGGATCATCGACTTCGGATCGGCCGCGAACAACAGCAAGAACGGCAATCAGCTTGGCCTGGCGCCGCGCGTCACGGCCAACATCAACGGTTCGATGGAAGTCCTGCCGCGCCTGGTCGTGGGCGGCGACCTGGCCTTCGCGAGCAAGCGCTACACCGACTACGAGAACGTGGCAGCGGACCGGCTGCCAGGCTACGGACTGGCCAACGTCAACGTGCAGTACCGCATCGCCAACGTCACGCTGACCGGCTACGTCAACAACGTGTTCGACAAGCTGGTGCAGTTCAGCCGCTTCACTGCCTTCAACCAGGCCTACGTCAACGAGCCCCGGACCGTCGGGGTGAACGTGAAGGCCGATTTCTGAGACCACTCCTGCCCTGCCGACCCGGAGAAGACCGATGACGACGAAGAGCCTGCGCATCTGGACCTGGCTGCACACGTGGAGCAGCCTGGTCTGCACGGTCTTCATGCTGCTCCTGTGCCTGACCGGGCTGCCATTGATCTTTCACCACGAGATCGGCCACCTGCTGGGTACCGAAGTGGAGGCGCCGGAGATGCCGGCAGACTCGCCACGCGCGTCCCTGGACGCCGTGGTCACGAATGCACAGACACGGGCGCAGGGCCTTGTACCCACCTTCGTGTTCCAGGAGCCGGATGAGAAAGACACGTGGATGGTCGGCTTCGCGCCCACGCCGATGGCTCAGGAAGGCACGAAGACCGTGGTCGTCGACGCCCGTACAGGCCAGGTGCTGGGTGAGCCGCCCGCCGAGGAAGGCTTCATCTACGTGATGTTCAAGCTCCACGTCGACCTGTTCGCCGGGCTGCCGGGCAAGCTCTTCCTCGGCCTGATGGGCATCTTGCTGGTCGTTGCGATCGTCTCGGGCGTGGTGCTGTACGCGCCCTTCATGCGCAAGCTGCCGTTCGGCAGGGTGCGCAAGGACCGGTCAGCCCGGCTCAAGTGGCTGGACATGCACAACATGCTGGGGGTGGTGACGCTGAGCTGGGCACTGGTGGTGGGATTCACCGGCGTCATCAACACCTGGGCCGACCTCGTGATCAAATTCTGGCAGTTCGACCAGCTCGGCAAGGTCACTGCTCCGTACAAGGCGCTGCCGCTGCCGGCCACGCTGGCGTCGCTTCAGGCCGCAGCCGACGCGGCCCAGCGCGTCCAGCCTGACATGCGGCTTGCGTTCGTGTCGTTCCCCGGTACTTTGCTCTCGAGTCCGCACCACTATGCCGTGTTCATGCGCGGCACCGAGCCGATGTCGGCGCGGCTCTTCAAGCCGGTGCTGGTCGACGCGCAGACCACGGAGGTGACGGCTGCACTAGACCTGCCCTGGTACGTCACAGCTCTGTTGGTCTCGCAGCCGCTTCATTTCGGCGACTACGGTGGACGACCGATGCAGATCCTGTGGGCGGCGCTGGACGTCATCACCATCATGGTGCTCGGCAGCGGCTTGTATCTGTGGTTCACCCGCAGGCGTGCTCGCGAGAGCCGGCTGGCCACCGCCTGGGCTGAGGTCGAGCCGCTGGCCACCGCGGCACAAGAGGCCACCCGATGACGGGCTGGCAGATCTTCAGGTGGCCGGTGGCGATCGCCTTGCTGACGATGGCGGGGCTGTTGGCCGGGCTGGTCTCCGACGGGTGGGGTGACGTGCTTGCGGCTATCGGCCTTCTAGTGCCCGCATTGCTCGCAATCTGGTTTGGCGTCCGGGCAGGGCATTCGCATTCCTAAGGGATGTGCGTTCCATAGCTCCAAGCGGCATGACCTTGCCCCTGGATTCCGTATCCCACAGCTGGACTACGCACTGGCTTGCTGGGGTTGGCCGGCGAGCCAGTTGGCTTCGAACTGCATCGGGCTGACATAGGCCAGTGTCGAGTGCAGTCGCGATCGGTTGTACCAGGGCATCCAGGCCACGACCTCGTCTTTGGCTTGGCGTCCTGGCGCGGCGCCCAGCCCACCACCTGGCGGTTGAGCAGGTTGGGTGCAATGGGCAGGTCGTGCCTGCTGTCGGTGGTGACCTTGAAGCGCCGCTTGCCCGTGGCGCGAATGCCGTGCTGCTGCATGAGCTTCTACACCCCATCCCGTCACCCGCGCCAACTCGGCACGCAGCCGGGCAATCTCCATCTGCTCGGCGCTCACCGGTTTGCTGTCTGCTCCGGCGAGCTTGCCATCGCGCTTGGCCTTGACCCAGTTGAACAAGGTCTGATCGACCACGCCCAGCGTCCTGGCCGCCGTCGCAATGCTCTGGCCACCCTCGACCAGGCGCACCGCCTCCTGCTTGAACTCCAACGTGTAGCGCGCCCTCGGCGCCGCCTTCGGCTTCGTCATTCCCGTTCTCCTTGCTGACATTGCATCACTCAGCATGGGAGACGGTTTCCGGGGGCAAGGTCAGTGCCGGAGCATCGCCGCCTGCCCCCCCGTCTTGGGTCAGATGCCGTCCTTGAATTCGGCGATCGGTGACATGGAAGCGCCCCCATCAACCAGCAGCGACGAGCCGGTGATATAGCCTGCATCGTCAGAGGCCAGAAACATCACCGCCGCAGCGATCTCATCCGGCCGGCCGACCCGACGCAACGGGAAGCTGGAGGCGATGCGTCCCGACAGGTCGTCGGACAGATGCTCGCGCATGCGGTCAGAGGCAATGAGCCCCAGCTCGACCACGTTGACCAGCACGTTCATCGGCCCCGCCTCCTGTGCCAAGCCGCGCGCGAATGCATTCATGTAGGCCTTGCTCGAGCCATAACCCACAAGCCCTGGCGTGAAGGTCTTGTTGCCGGCCGCGGACGAGATGTAGATCAACCGGCCCTTGCCAGCCGACTTCGACAGCGCCGGCAGCGAATCCTTGGCGAGCCAGAACAGCGCGTGGATGTTGCTGTGCACCTGCCTGTCAAACGCGACCTCGTCCATCTGCGCAATGCGGCCCTGCGCCACATCAGCCGCGCAGTGCACCACCACGTCGAGTGCACCGAAGCCGTCGAGCGCCGCCTGCACCATCGCCCGTACGTCCTCGCGGCGGCCGACGTCGCCGCCGATGAGCAACGCCTGCCCGCCATGGGCACGGATGCCCTCGACCACCGCCTGGCCATAGGACTCGGTACGGGCGCACACCACCACCCTGGCGCCTTCTGCGGCGAAGGCCAGCGACACCGCCTTGCCCACCCCGCGCCCAGCGCCGGTGACCAGCACCACCTTGCCTTCAAAGCGGCCCATGGCTCAGACGCCCAGGAAATCGGCCTTGCCGACTTCCACCCCCGCGTGGCGAAGCAGTGCGTACGCAGTGGTGACATGGAAGAAAAAGTTGGGCAAGGCCCATCGCTGCAGCAGGCTGCAGCCATTGAAGCGAAGCGGCTCGCCAGTCCGCTGGGGCAGCACGATCTCGCGGTCCTCGGCCGCATTCACCACGGCAGCGTCGAACGACGACAACACCTCGCAGCTCTGGCGCAGTCGCTGCCGCAACGCGTCAATCGTCAGCTCATCGTCCGCATAGCGGACCATGTCGACGCCGGCGAGTCGGGCCATCGTCATGCGCGCGATGTCGCTGGCGATGCGGATCTGTGAAGCCAGAGGCAGCATGTCGGGCGCGAGGCGCAGTGCCAGGTAATTGGCACTGTCAAACCGGCGCGCCTGCGCGAAGGCCTCGGCCTTGCCCAGGCACACATCGAGGTTGGCCAGCATCTGGCTGAAGATCGGCGCACTGGCCGCGTGCAGGTTCATCGTCATGGAGTCGTCTCCTGGATTGCGTCGGCGCTTCAGAGCTTGTTCGAGCCCTGGCGCACGAAGTACTCGCGCAGCGCCACCATGGCGGGCGAGTGGCTGGTGAATCCGCCATCCACAGGCAGCACAGCACCCGTGATGAACGACGACTCGTCGCTGGCAAGGAAGGCCACGACATCGGCGATCTGCCGCGGGCGTCCCAGCTCAGGCGTCAGGTGCTGATCAAGCAGAATCTGCTTGACCTCCTCCGGCACGCTCTTTTGCGCGTGATCGTTGACCACGAAACCGATCATGATCGCGTTGGAGCGGATACCCTGCTTGCCATACTGGGCGGCCACAGAACGGGCCAGCGCCATCAGTGCAGCCTTGGAGGCCGCGTAGCCCGTCAGCGTCACGTCGCCCAGCAGGCCGAAGCCCGAAGTGGCGAAGACGATGGAGCCGCCGCCATTGTTCAGCATCACCGGCACTACATGCTTGCAGCACAACATTGCGCCGCGGGCGTTGACGTCCAGTGCGGTGTCCCAGGCGTCGATCGAGACGTTGCACACGTCCCGATCGGCCTGGCGCTGCGCCACGCTGAGCGCCGCCGCGTTGTTGTGCAGCACGTCGATGCGGCCGAACCGCTCTGTCACGGCCTTCACCATCGCCTGGATGTCGCTTTCGCTGCGCACGTCCGCCTTCACCGCCAGCGCCTGGCCGCCAGCCGCTTCGATGTCGGCGGCCACCTGGCCGGCAGCGTCGAGCATCAGGTCGACCACGGCCACGCGAGCGCCCTGCGCGGCGAGCACGCGTGCGGTCTCTGCCCCTAGCCCATGGGCACCGCCAGTGACCACGGCCACCTTGCCAAGCAAACGAGTGGGGTGTGTCATCTCAGTGCCCAGTGAAGCGAGGGGAGCGCTTTTCGCGGAAGGCCTGCGCAGCCTCCTTCACGTCCAGCATCGGCGCCAGCAGCGCGAACAGGTTCAGTTCCACGTCCAGGCCTGACTTGAGGTCGAGTTCCTGTGCCGCACGGGCGGCGCGTTTGACGTACGCCGTGGCCATCGGCGGCTTCGCTGCGAGCCCGGCCGCCAGCGAGCGCACTTCTTCGCGCAGCGCCTCGTCGCTGGATGCCACGCGCGTCACCAAGCCGATGTCGCGCGCCTCTGCAGCCGTCAACCGCTGACCCGTCAGCAGCAGGTCCATTGCCCGACCCGGGCCCACGACGCGCGGCAGCCGCTGCGTGCCGCCGCCACCGGGGATGAGGCCGAGCCCCGTCTCTGGCAACGCAAGCACCGCGCCCGGTGCGGCAAATCGCAGATCGCACGCCAACGCCAGCTCCATGCCGCCCCCCATGCAGAAACCGTGGATCGCGGCGATGACGGGCTTCTCGGTGCGGTCGAGCGACTCGATCCAGCGCGCCTGCTCCATGCGGCGGCGAACCTGCAGGGAGTTCTCGGCTTCCCGGCGCTCCTTGATGTCGGCGCCCGCGCAGAAGCCGCGCGGCCCCTCGCCGCGAATGACGATCACACGGATCGCCGGGTTGGCGTCCAATTCGGCCAGCGCCTGGGGGACGCCCCGGCGGATGTCATCGTTGATGGCGTTGATCTGGCCGGGGCGATTGAGCACCACCCAGCCGATGGCACCGTCGTGCTCGATGAGCACAGCGGGCGCGGCTGGCGGTGCGGCCACGATGGGCGCAGGCCCGTCGGAGGACAGGGTTTTCATGACAGCTCACGCCTCCTCGAACTCGAACAACTGGCCGCGCAGCTCCGCCGGGTCGACGCGGATCAGCGGCTTGCCGTCCACGGACTCACACTCGTCCAGCCAGGCGAACTTCACGCCGCGAGCCTTCAGGTCTTCGGCCTTGGCGGCCAGCCCGTGGACAGCGATCCGGATGTAGTAAGGCCCCGGGCCCCAACTGTTGAGGTAGACGCCGGCGTCGCTGTTCCAACGCGTCGCCTCGATGACATCGAGCGATGCGCTGTTGGGCAAAGTGAAGTCCATCGTGGCTCGGCGGTAGCCCTCGCGCCAGAGCGCCTCCACGGGACCGTGCGGCTCCCAGTCCAGGTTGGACGAGCAGCGCCGCAGCGTTTCATCAAGGTCACGGACGAGGAAACCACGCGCCGACACACGCACCATGTCGCCGGGCTCCAGGCTGCGCGCCTGCGGCGCAGGCGTCGCGAAGGCGTCAGGGGGTAGCTGCAATGGCTCAATGGGCATCACCTCGATGCACAGGCCGCCGTCCACCGAAGGCTCGTAACGCGGGTCCTCAGGCGTGACGCCCATCCACATGCGGTCGAACGGCATGTCGGGCGTGCGCTGGGCCATGCGAAAGCGCAGGCGGCGCCGCATCAGCTTCTCCATCAGCACGTCGAACTTGGCGCCATGCGTCGCCAGCACGATCGAGTGCGTCAGCATCGGACGGTGGCGGCCCTGGTAGTCCTTGAGGCTCTCAAGGAACTCATGGAACATCGGGTCACCCGGGTTGGGCTTGTCCAGGTGGCCCTGCGGCTCCACCCGCGTGGGCGAGACCGCCAACGATTTGTGCACGCGCAGGAAGTGTGCGATGTAAGGATGGTCGGCGAACGCCTGACGCCAGCGCTCGTGCTTGTGGATGCCGAGCTTCGTATGCAGCAGATCGGCCATCCCGTCGGGGTCCGACACCATCATGTCGGCGCTCAGGAGCAGTTCGAACATCATTCCTCCGTGGAAACAGTGTGAGTGGCAGTCAGGCCGCGGCCGGGCGGGCCGCCTGGGCGGCCTCCACCTTGGGGCGTGGGTTGAGCAGGAAATGCGAAAGCGCGGGAACGAGCACCAGCGCGCCTACCATGTTCCACAGGAACATGAAGGTCAGCAGGATGCCCATGTCCGCTTGAAACTTGATGGGTGACCAGACCCAGGTGAAGACGCCAGCGGCCATCGTCAATCCAACCAGCGCGACCACCCGTCCAGTGAAGTCGAGCGACCGGCGATAGCTCTCCGCCAGCGAGGCGCCTCGCGCCTGCATGGCGATCTGCACGCTGAGCAGGTAGAGCGCGTAGTCGACGCCTACGCCAACCCCCACGGCGATGACGGGCAGCGTTGCCACCTTCAGGCCGATGCCCAGCCAGACCATCAGCGCCTTGCACAGCAGCGTGGTGATGACGAGCGGCACTATCGCAACGATGGTCGCCCGGATGCTGCGGAAGGTGAGCAGGCACAACAACGCCGTAGCGCCATACACCGCCAGGTACATCTTGATGACCCCGCGCTCGACCTCGATGTTGGTGGCGGCCTCGATGCCGGCTGAGCCCGCGGCGAGCAGGAACTGCGTCGGCCGCTCGACATCAGCCGAGGTGTTGTGCCGCTGCGCGAACGACTCGCTGACCTTCAACACGCGCGACAGCGTGTCGGCCTTGTGGTCGGACAGGTAAGCCACCAGCGGGGACACGGAACACTTCTGGTTCGTGATGTCCGGAGATGCAATCATGGCCGCCGACACGGCCGCATTGGTGATGGCCTGGTCACGGCTGATCGTCAACCACTTTCCGCTGCCCTCCGCCAGGCCCGCCGTGATGAAGCGTGTCATTTCGGCCAAGGAGTTGGTGGCCTGCACACCTTCCACCTGACGCAGCTCGTGCGACAGTTCGTCCATCAGGCGAAGCGAGTCGTAGTACCGGCACCCGTCCTCGGCGTTCTTCATGATCACGACGAACTGGTCGCTCGACAGACCGTAGTGGTCGGTGATGTAGGCGTTGTCGCGGTTGTAGCGCGACTCTGGCCTGAGCTCCGGCGCACCAGGGTCGAGGTCGCCGATGCGCAGGTCACGCATGACGACGCCGCTGACCACGGCCACCACGACCGAAAGCGCCACAACGATGGTCGCCCCTCGCCTTTCCGTGAACCGGTCCAGACCACGCCAGATCCGCGCCAGCACGCCATGGCCTTGTGCGGTCTGGGTGTCGTCCGCCAGCGCGCGGCGCGCCGCCCGTTCGCTCACGCCGATGTACGACAGCGCCACCGGGATGAGCACCAGCTTGGTGAAGATCAGGACCGTCACGCCGATGCTGGTGGTGATGGCCAGGTCTCGGATCACCGGGATGTCGATGATGATCAGCACCGCGAAGCCGACGATGTTCGTCAGCAGGGCTGTGAGCCCCGCCATGAAGAGCCGCCTGAACGTGTAGCGTGCCGCCACGTACTTGTGCGTGCCGCGCCCCACATCCTGCAAGATGCCGTTCATCTTCTGTGCGCCGTGCGACAGGCCGATCGCGAAGATCAGGAACGGCACGAGGATGGAGTACGGGTCGAGCTCGTAGCCGAAGATCTGCATCAGCCCCAGCAGCCACACAACGCCAGCCACCGCCACGCTGACCAGCAGCAGCGTGCTGCGCACGCACCGCGTGTACATGAACACGAAGACCGCGGCCACCGCGACAGATATCCCGAAGAACGCCATCACCTGCCGCAGCCCCGCGATGAGGTCGCCGACGATCTTGCCGAAGCCCACGATGTGGATGCCGATATCGGCGCTCTCGTACGACCGGATCTTTTCCTCCAACTGCCGCGAGAACTCGCCGTAGTCCAGCGGCTGCCCCGTGGCCGGGTTGCGGTCGAGCAGTGGCGTCACGATCATCGAGGACTGGAGGTCGTTGGCCACAAGGCTGCCGACGACGTTGGCCCGCGCGATGTTGTTGCGCAGAGTGGCGATGGACTTGGCCGAGCCATCGTAGTCGGACGGCATCACGGCACCGCCGGTGATACCTTCTTCGGTGACCTGCCGCCAGCGCACGATGGGCATCCACAGCGACTTCATCCACGAACGGTCGACGCCGGGGATGAGGTACAGCGTGTCGTTGATCTTGCGAAGCGTCTCGAGGTACTGAGGGTCGTAGATGTCGCCACGCTTGTTGACGACGACGATCCGGATTGAGTTGCCCAGTCCGGGCAGCTCGGCCCGGTTTTCCATGTAGTTCCTGATGTAAGGACTCGATGGCGGGATCATCCGCTCGAAACTCGCATTGACCTGGAGCTTGGTCGCGAACCAGCCAAGCACGAGGGTCGCCACCGCACACAGCACAAGCATCAACACGCGGTGGTTGAAGATCAGCCGCTCTGCCACATTGCCGCTGCGGTTGTCGAAGTCTTTCAAGTCCCGGACCACGGGCATGGCGGGATTGCCGCCGGAATGTGCGCTCATCGTCGATGTCCTTGTCGATCGGTCAGGGGGCGGGGCGAGGTAGATCGACCGCCAGGATGCCCGCTGGACGGGCAAGCACGACCCGACCGGAACCGGTCGCCACCGCACCGAGCACCTCACCGGCAGGAACGCCGGTCTTCAGTTGGACGGCCTTGCGGCCGTCGACGTCGGTGGTCAGCAGGTGCCCGGCTTGAGAGACCAGCAAGATGCGCCCTGCCCCCAGCGGCAGCGCCGCCACAAGGTTGGCGTCAACGCCGGTATCGATCTTGGTCCACTGTGCGCCGTTGTCGCGGCTGACATAGGCATTGCCACGCAGGCCGAAGACCACCACGGCGCCTGGCTGCACACTGAGGCCAAAGAAGGTGCCGTTGTAAGGCGTCTCGACCTTGACGAAGCGGCCGCTTTCCGGGTTCCAGTGCAACAGCAGTCCCTGCTCGCCGGCCACCCAACGGTCGGCTCCGTGCCCCTGCACGCCGTACAGGTGGAAGTGCCGTTCGTTGTCGGTGCGCTCCATCAACGGCGTCCAGTGACGCCCGCCATCGCGGGTGTGCAAGATGAGCCCGAACGCACCGACGAGCAAACCCTCGTTGGCATCGGCGAACCAGACGTCGAAGAACGGGGAAGGCAGCACGCCGGGCGTGGCCGATTGCGACGCTGCGCCCTCGACCTCTTTGAGCATGCGCTGCGCTGCCTCATCGCCAGCACGAGCCAGCTCGCCATAGTGGGCCGTCAGCAACTTGAGTACGCTGCGGCCGTCGAGCATGCGCTGCCAGCTCTTTCCGCCATCGGCGCTGCGCAGGGCGATGCCGTCATGCCCCACCGCCCAAGCAACCGAGGCATCGCTGATGCGCACGCCGACCAGGTCGGCGCGGGTGGGGCTGGCCGACTGCGACCATGTGGCAGCGCCATCAGTCGACACGAAGATGGCACCGCGCGCACCCACGGCGATGAACCGGTCGCCCTGCCGGTCGATGCCGCTGGCCACGGGCTTGGCAGATGAAGGCTGCACTGGGGCATCGAGCACGTCCGCGAGTGCGGACGGTGCCGAAGGCGTCGCCGCGAGCGCGGGCATCAACCCCACGCACAGGCATATCGCCACGCATGCCAAAGCGGCTCGACAGCAGCGGGACAGGGCAAGGAAGTTTCGCGGCATCACAGGCTCATCGTGTGCGCCAAGGCTCAGCGAGCGGTTTCACGGGCAACGATCGCCTCGGGATTCAGTTCCCGCTCAGTCAGTGCCTTGGCCGGCACCTTGTAGCCGCCGACCATCACGTCATTGACGTAGGCATACATGCCTTTGTTGAAGTCGTAGGTGACGTTCTTGCCCGAGTAGGGGATGGTCTTGTCGTACATCACCGTCGACGCCTGGAACATCGAACGGTAGAGCTGTCCGCTCTGGTCGAAGGCGTCGTAGTTGGCAGCGCCGGTCAGGTCCTCGTCGAAGTAGTACATCCGCTTTGAGTAGACGTGGCGTTGGCCCGGCTTCAACGTCGCCTCAACCACCCACACCCGGTGCAACTCCCAGCGTTCGCATTCCGGGTTCACGTGTTGCGCCTTCAGGGCCATTTCGACCGTGGGGCAGTCGTAGCTGTTCTTGTAGGCGTTGTACTGGATGTACATCTCACGCTTGCCAATCAGCTTGAAGTCGAAGCGGTCCATCTTCCCGGAGAACACGAACAGCTCGTCGAAAAGGGTCACCCCGCCCATACTGGCGACCGGCGTGTCGTAAGCGAATTCCGGGGACAGCTTCACACGGCGCTGGCCCGGCGTGTAGCTCCAGGCGCGGCGAGGCTTCTCGGTGGGGTCGAGGTAGTCGGTGAGTCCGGTCATCTCCCCCGCGCGACGCGCCGGCGACTGGGTGATCGAGAAGACGCGCCAGGCCATGTCGGGATCGCGGTCGGTCAGCTCCGTCTGGTAGAAGGTGAAGTCCGACAGCGTCTGCTGCTGGGCCGTCATGGTCGGCTTGCCGGAAGAATCCACCACCCATGAACGCGACGAGGTGGTCGTGATGGCAGTGTCGCCCTGGTAGCGCAGCGCCTGGTTCCACATCACCTCGTAGCCGGTCTTCGGGATCGGGAACGGCAGCCCACCCCGGCAGGCACGGTCGATCGCCAGGCCTGCCTTCAGCGACTTGCATTCGGTGGCATTGCGTACCGTCGCGTCGAGCACCTTCTTGGGGTACGCGGCCGTTCGGCGCGACGGGTAGACATCGAGGTAGTAGGTCGGAAACTTCTTCAGCATCGCCTTCTGGCCATCGCTGAGCTTGTCCGCATATTTGTCGACGTTTTTGGCGTCGATGCGCAACAGCGGCTTGTCATCCTTGAACGGATCCGCCCAGAAGCCGCTGTCAGGCTTGTAGCCCGGCGGCGAGGTGGTCAGCCCCCCCGTGTACGCAGGAATGGTGCCTTCGGCGTTGCCGGCCTTGATGGCACCGAACTCCGTGAGCGTGGTGCCCAGCTGCTTGGCCTCTTCGGCCGTCACGGCAGCCAAGGCAGGCAGGACGACGGACGCCAGCGCGGCCGCGGAAAGGAAGTGTCGAGTCTTCATGGGGAACTCCTGGTCGGATGCGGACCTGAGGGTCAGAATGACGTCTTGAAGGTGAAGGCCAGCCAGCCGCGGTCGGTCGCACCGACGGTACTGCCAAGCGCGCCACCGCCAATCACGGATGAACCCGAGGCGTTGTACTTGGTCGGTGCCTTGATGTCGGCGTAACGAAGGGAGAACTCGTAGCGTTGCGAGTACGTGAGCTTGGCGCCTACGGACCAGGTCAACACCTTCTCGAAGCCGCTGGCCGTGGGCGAGTTGCCGTGCAGGCCGTAGTTGATGGAAACCGGCAAGTCCAGGTCCCACGAGGGCATCACGCCGAGGTACTGCGGGGTGAAGTTGGCTGCCACCTGCAGGAAGTTGCGGGTCGAGCATGCATCGCCTTCGTCCCCTGGTTGTGCAGTGGCGCCACTCGTGCCCGACTTCGTGCAGGCGGCCGTGGAATAGCCAACGCCGCGGTAGAGCGCTTCGTTGCGGGTGACCTTCAACAACCGGCTGTAAGCCAGTTCGGCCATCACAATGCCGGTGTCCCAGAATGCCGTCTTCGGCAGTCCATACATCCCGTTGACGACGGCATGCAAGGTGTTGCCGCGGGCGCCGGTGTCATCCGTCGGGCCGTAGGTGGTCTTGGAGTTCAGGTGCGCGTTATGCCGGTAAGACAACTCGCTGCCGACGCTGACGGAGCCGATGGTCCGCGCCAGGCTGAGACCCAGCAGCTCCACGTTGCGGGCGTAGGTGAAGCGAAACGGCCCCCTCGCACTCAGCATCTGGATGCCGGTCTCCGGTGCATAGTCGTCAAAGCGCCGATAGAAGACGCCGACGGTCGAATCGATCAAAGCGGCGTTGTACTTCAAGCCTAGACCCCAGTTCCCCGTGTTGCCCGGTTCATTGTTGGGAGCGCGTGGCAGCGAGACGCCGGGCGCCGCGGGAAGCCGGTCGACCGTGGGCGCGGTGTCCGCGCCCATCAGGTAGGTGCCGCCGTGTGGCACCCGCGTCGGCTTCCACTCGAGGAAGTACTGGCCCATCACGCTCAGGTCATTGGTCAACTGCGCCTTGAAGGACAACTGGCTGAGCGGAAGAAACAGCTCCTTGGTCTCGATGCCCGGGCTCGTCAGCGCTTTCACCCCATCCGTCGGTGACTGCGAGTAGGAGATGGCGTGCCCGCCGATCAGCAGCCCCTCACCCCAGGCGAAGGTGTGTCGGCCAAGCTTCACGTTGACCGGCACCTCGCCGAGGTTGAAATTGGTCCAGACGAACGCGTCCAGGAACTCCGCCGACGGCCCGTTGACGTAGCGCTTGACCGCGTGGTTGTAGCGGTCGTTGACGTAGCTCGTCTGGAACGCGCCGCTCAGAGCGGGCGCACTGACGGAACGGTCGTCGTAGGCCTGGTCATACCAGGCGGCTGCGCTGACGCGCGCCCCGAACTGACCCTTGTAATTCAGGTCCAGCTCCGACAGCAGGTCAAGACGGTTGGTCACCACGTCGTGGCGGCCAAACTTGCTGTCCGATTCGTCGTAGCTCGGGTTCGCCAGAATGCGCGCGTCCTGACTCTCCATGCGCGCGCCGAGGTTGTACCGCACGGTGTTGTCCCAGCGAACGCGCAGATCGGAATTGCTGGTCTCGACTTCGAAGGCACTGACACCGCCACAGGCAAAGAGAGCGGCAGTCCCGGCCGCGACTGCCCTCATCCTGTGTGTGGACCCCGTGCAACTCTTGGGGGGATGTGTCGTCATCTGTCTCGCTCCGGCTAGGTGGCTGTGGTGTGGACGACGTGCGCCCTCACGCACCTCGCCGCCATCCACCCGACGGGCTTGCAGCAACTGGTACTGGCTGGCTGTCGATTCTGGATAGCGACGTTGATTCTGGTGCCAGAATATAAACAGAAGTACAGAGTTTGTACTTATATCGCCCCACTGCCAGCGTCCTACATCCGCTCGAACACCGCCGCAATGCCTTGCCCGCCGCCGATGCACATGGTCACCAGCGCATAGCGGCCGCCGGTGCGTTGCAGCTCGTACAAGGCCTTGGTGGCGATGACGGCACCCGAAGCGCCGATGGGGTGGCCCAGCGCG
>CAKZXL010000689.1 GCA_937883885.1 uncultured Aquincola sp.
CCATCACCCGCGTGGCCAGCGGCGCCTACGACATGGGCTTCGGCGACATCAGCGCGCTGATCGAGTTCAATGCCTCGCAAGCCGGCGCGCCGCTGCTGCAGGCCGTCTACCAGTACTACAACCGCGCGCCCTTCGTCATCATCGGCCGCAAGGACCGCGGCATCACGCAGGACTTCAAGAGCCTGCAGGGCAAGCGCATCGCCGCCGCCGCGGTGGAAAGCACCCGCCGCGCCTGGCCGATGGCGGCCAGGCATGCCGGCATGAAGCCCGAAGCCATCGAGTGGGTGACCACCGATTTTTCGCAGCGCGACAACGTGATCATCCGCGGCGACGTGGACGGCGCCACCTACTTCCACGACTCCGCGCTGTCACTGTTCCAACGGCTCGATCCGGCGCAGCTGAGCGTGCTCTCGTACGCCGACGCCGGGCTGAACCTGTACGGCAATGCCATCCTGGCCTCCACCAAGCTGATGGCCGACAAGCCGCAGGCGGTGCGCGGCTTCCTCAAGGCCACCAACCGCGCGCTGCTGGAATGCCTGGCCGACCCCGCCGGCGCGATGCAGTACGTCAAGCGCCGCGAGCCGATGGTGGACGAGAAGGTGGAAGCCGAGCGCTTCAAGATCACCGCCGGCTACGTGGCCACGGCCGATGCCCGCAGCCACGGCCTGGGCGACGTGCGGCCCGAGCTGGTGCGGGCCCAGGTGGCCGAGGTGAGCCAGACCTTCGCGCTCAAGCAGGCGCCCAATGCCGACGCGCTGTACAACCTGTCGTTCCTGCCGCCCAAGGCAGACCGGCTGCCCAAGGCCTGATGCCATGGCCAGCGAGTTGAACGAACAGACCGCCGACCTCACCGAGCAGGACGCGCTGTACCTGCGCCGGGCCATCGCGTTGTCGGCCCAGACGGCGCAGGCCGGCAACCGGCCCTTCGGCGCGGTGATCGTGGCGGCCGACGGCCAGGTGCTGGCCGAAGCCGCCAACAACAATGCCGTGACCGGCGACTGCACCGCGCATGCAGAGACGAATGCACTGCGCCTGGCCACGCCGGCCCATGGCCGCGAGGTGATGGCTGGCGCCACGATGTACGCCTCGGGCGAGCCCTGCGTGATGTGCGCCGGCGCCATCTTCTGGTCGAACATCCGCCGCGTGGTGTTCGGCATCGATGCGGTCAGCCTGCGCACGTTCCGCGCGTCGCAGGCTGCGGCCGGCGACATCGAAATGTCGTGCCGCGAGGTGTTTGCCGCCGCGCCGCACGACATGCAAGTGATCGGTCCCGCGCTGCGGGACGAAGCCGCGGCACCCCACCGCGCCTACTGGAACATGTGAGAACCCCATGACCGACACCACCACGATGCAGGAACTGGCCAAGGAATCGCGCATGGGCGCGATGGGCTCCGAGACCCATGCGCGCGAGATCCGCCGCATCGACCTCTCCGACTTCGAGGCCCGCAAAGCCGAGATCACCGAACAGCTGTGGGCCGCCTCGGTCGACATCGGCTTTTTCCAGGTGACGAACCACGGCATCGCCCTGGCCGACATCCAGCGCGCCTTCGCGATGACCGAAGCCTTCTTTGCGTTGCCCGACGAGGTCAAGGCCCGCCACCCGCTGAAGAAGGCCTTCAACGCCGGCTGGGAAAGCCGGGCCCAGGTGCGCCCTTCCACCGGCACGCCCGACCAGAAGGAGTCGTACCAGATCACCCGCCCGCACATGGAAGGCCTGTGGCCGGGTGAAGCCGCGCTGCCCGACTTCCAGCAGACCATGCTGGCCTTCGAGGCGCAGTGCTGGCAGGTGGCCATGCGCATCCTCTCGTGCTTTGCCGACAAGCTGGGCTTTGGCAGCGCGTTTTTCACCCACGCCCACGACCCCGCGGTGCCGGCCTACCAGAGCACGCTGCGGCTGCTGCATTACTTTGCGATCCCGCCCGAGCAGCGCGATCAGCTGGGCCTGTGGCGCGCCGGTGCGCACACCGACTTCGACTGCCTGACGCTGCTGTTCCAGCAGGCCGGCCAGGGCGGGCTGCAGGTGCTGCCAGGCAAGGAGCATGAGCAGCAGGCCTGGACGCCGATCGACCCGGCCGACGACGTGATCACCTGCAACATCGGCGACATGCTCATGCGCTGGAGCGACGACCAGCTCAAGAGCAACTTCCACCGCGTGAAGAACCCGCGCCCCGACGAGTACCAGGGCGCCCGCTACAGCCTGGCCTTCTTCGCGCAGGCCAACCGCGACGTGGTGATCCAGGGCCCGGCGAAGAAGTACGAGCCGATCACGGCGGAGGACTACCTCTACCGCCGGGTCAACGCGAACTTCTCCAAGTATTGAACGGGGCCCCTCCAAGCTAGGGGGCTGCGGCGCTCTTGGGAGACGCCCGCTGAGACGCCGCTGAGACGCTGGTCGGACAAGATGGCCGCCAAGGCAAGCCGGACGAGCTTGCCTGCACATGCCAGGAGCCGACCCATGCCCACCCGCCGCATTCCGCCAGCGCTGCGCACGCTGCCCGCCCTGCTGGCACTCGCCGGCCTGCTGCCCGCCGCCGGCGGTGCGGCCGTGCACAGCTGGACCGGCGCTGCCAGCGGCAGCTGGGCCGACGCGGCCAACTGGTCGGGCGGGCTGCCGCAGGCCGGGGGTGAGCTGCTGTTCGACAGCGCCAGCCGCGCCACCAGCTTCAACGACCTGGCCGGGGTGTTCCCGCTGCTGGGCCTGACGCTGGGCGCCAGCGCACCGGCACCCACGCTCAGCGGCAACGCCCTGCGCTTCCAGGGCAGCGGCGCCTACCTGCGCATGCTGTCCGACGCCGGCCACGGCACGGTGGACAACGCGCTGCTGCTGGACAGCACGCTGCAGGTCAGCGGCGGACGCAGCCTTGGCAGCCAGCTGTTCCTGCGCGGCGACATCAGCGGCAGCGGCGGGTTCACGGCAGCGGCCGGCGCCACCGTGTTGAGTGGCGACAACAGCTTCAGCGGCGCCACCACGGTGATGGCCGGCGCGGTGCTAGGCGCGGCCGGCCAGGCGCTGGCAGGCAGCAGTGGCATCCAGGTGCAGCGCGGCGGTGAGCTGCAGATCGTCGATGCCAACGTCGCGACGCGCCTGACGGCGCCCATCGCGCTGGGCGGGCGGCTGAGCAGCACGGCCACCGATGTGCAGACCGTCTTCGGCGCGGTGCCCGGCGGCGTCATCACCGGCGCCATCACCTTGACCGACGCGGCCCAGATCCTGTCGCTGAGCACCGGCAGCGCCAGCCCCGTGCGCCTTTTCACCGGCCAGGTGGACCGCGCCGGCCAGGCCCTGACCTTGCGCACCGAAGGCGGTAATGCGCAGCTGGAGGTGGGCTCCGTCACCGGCGCCGGCAGCCTGACGCTGCGGCCCAACGGCGGGGCCATCAACGTGGGCGCCGTCTCCGGCGCGGGCGAGCTGGTGGCCATCGGCGCGGGCGGCAGCGCCACCGTGGCCAGCCTGTCGGGCGACGGGCGGGTGCTGGTGAACTTCGACAACCCGCTGGGCCGCCTGACCCTCACCGGCAGCCTGAGCGGCCAGCGCGACC
>CAKZXL010000690.1 GCA_937883885.1 uncultured Aquincola sp.
GACATCGCCGAAGCCCTCAAGAAGGAAGGCTTCGAGATCGCCAAGTCGCAAGTGCGCCTGCCCAATGGCCCGCTGAAGACCATCGGCGACTTCACCGTGGCCGTGGCCCCGCACACCGATGTGGTGTCGGAAGTCACCATCGTGGTGGTCGGCGAAACCGACTGATCGACGCAGCGTTCCACGTTGCACCAAAGGCCGGCTGATCGCCGGCCTTTTTCTTTTTGCGCGAGCGGTTATCCGCTGAAGTTCCCCAGGTCATGCACAGGTCTGTCCACAGGCCGCTGTGCCGGGCCGGCTTATGCTCCCCACCATGTCTGCAGTCTTCCAGAGCCCTGTGTTCCCGGGCGCCCCGCGCGACGATGAAGTAGCCCGCCTGCGGGTGCCGCCGCATTCGATCGAGGCCGAGCAAAGCGTGCTCGGCGGCCTGTTGCTCGACAACGGTGCCTGGGACCGCGCCGGCGACATCCTGCAGGAAACCGACTTCTACCGCTTCGAGCACAAGGCCATCTACGGCGTGATCGGCCAGCTGATCAACGCCAACAAGCCGGCCGACGTGATCACGGTGTTCGAGCAGCTGCAAAGCCTGGGCAAGGCCGAAGAATGCGGCGGGCTGGTGTACCTCAATGCGCTGGCGCAAAGCGTGCCCAGCGCGGCCAACCTGCGCCGCTATGCCGAGATCGTTCGCGAGCGGGCCATCCTGCGAAAGCTGATCGAGGCCAGCGACGAGATCGCCACCAATGCCTTCAACCCGCAGGGCAGGGCGGTGTCGCAGATCCTGGACGAGGCCGAAGGCAAGATCTTCAAGATCGGTGAAGAAGGCTCGCGCACCAAGCAGGGCTTTCAGAGCATGGACCACCTGGTCATGCAGCTGATCGACCGTGTGACCGAGCTGGCCGAAAACGGCGCCGAGGAAGTGACCGGCGTGCGCACTGGCTTCTACGACATGGACCGCATGACCGCCGGCCTGCAGCCCGGCGACCTGATCGTGCTGGCCGCCCGTCCTTCGATGGGCAAGACGGCGTTTGCGCTGAACATCGCCGAGCACGTGGCGGTGAACGAAGGCCTGCCGGCGGTGGTGTTCTCGATGGAAATGGGCGCCTCGCAACTGGCGCTGCGGATGGTGGGCTCGCTCGGCCGCATCGACCAGCAGCACCTGCGCACCGGCGCGCTGCGTGACGACGAATGGGGCCGGCTGACCGAGGCGGTGGACAAGCTGTCCAAGGCCAGCGTGTTCATCGACGAAACGCCGGCGCTGAACCCGGCCGAACTGCGCGCCCGCGCACGCCGCCAGGCCCGCACCTGCGGCAAGCTGGGGCTGATCGTCATCGACTACCTGCAGCTGATGAGCGGCACCAGCAGCAGCAACGAAGAAAACCGGGCCACCGTGATCGGCGAGATCTCGCGCGGTTTGAAGGCGCTGGCCAAGGAGCTGCAGTGCCCGGTGATCGCGCTCTCGCAGCTCAACCGCTCGGTGGAAACACGCACCGACAAGCGGCCGATGATGAGCGACCTGCGCGAATCGGGCGCCATCGAGCAGGACGCGGACGTCATCATGTTCATCTACCGCGACGAGTACTACAACAAGGACTCGAAGGAGCCGGGCGTGGCCGAGATCATCATCGGCAAGCAGCGTAACGGCCCGGTGGGCACGGTGAAGCTGACCTTCCTGAAGCCGCTGACCAAGTTCGACAACCTCGCGCCCGGCAGCGCCAGCGACGAATACTGATCTGGGGCGGCAACCCCGCCTTTGCACTGGTGGCGTGGACTGTATATATTCACAGTATGCGCCCCGATGCCCAACCCGCCGCCACCTTGCTTTATGCCCCCCGCACGCCGCTGAAGGGCCGCGGCACGGTGTGGGCGATCGAGCACCGTTTCACCCGCGATGCGCGTGAAGCCTTCGACGACGGCTGGGGTGCACTGGAGCAGGCGGCGCAGGAAGAACGGCTGCCGCCCGGCACCGAACTGGTGGAAGAGAACGTCAAGTCCATCCTGTCGGGCAACGACTCGCCCGACATCTCCTTCGACCTGTCGATCAACCCCTACCGGGGCTGCGAGCACGGCTGCATCTACTGCTTCGCGCGGCCCACGCACAGCTACCTCAACCTGTCGCCGGGGC
>CAKZXL010000691.1 GCA_937883885.1 uncultured Aquincola sp.
CGGTGCTGCAGGCGGCCCTGGCCCAGGGCGAGCATGAGCTGCGGCACATCGTGGTCTCGCACCCCGAAGCGCCGTTGCCTGCCGAGCTGCACGGCGCGCGCGTGCACGACCTGGCGGCGCTGCTGGCCCGGCACGAACCCGCTGCGCGGCCCGCGCCCACTGGGCCGGACGAGCCGGGCTTCTGGCTGTATTCATCGGGTTCCACCGGCAAGCCCAAGGGCACGGTGCATACCCACGGCAACCCGTTCTGGACGGCCGAGCTGTATGGCAAGCCGGTGCTGGGCCTGACCGAAGACGACGTCTGCTTTTCGGCGGCCAAGCTGTACTTCGCCTATGGCCTGGGCAATGCGCTGACCTTTCCGCTGAGCGTGGGTGCCAGCGTGGTGCTGATGGCCGAGCGGCCCACGCCGGCCGCCACCTTCCGCCGCTGGACCGGCATCACCCCGGCGCAGGCCGGCGTGCGGCCCACCGTGTTCTTCGGTGCGCCCACCGGCTTTGCCGGCATGCTGGCTTCGCCCGAGCTGCCGGGCTTGGAATCGGTGGCGCTGCGCATGTGCTCGTCGGCGGGCGAGGCCTTGCCCGCCGAAATCGGCCAGCGCTTCAAGCAGCACTTCGGCTGCGAGATCATCGACGGCATCGGCTCCACCGAGATGCTGCACATCTTCCTGAGCAACCGGCCGGGCGACGTGCGCTACGGCACCACCGGCCGGCCGGTGGAGGGCTACGAGATCGAGCTGCGCGGCGACGACGGACGCCCGGTGCCCGATGGCGAGGTGGGCGACCTCTACATCCGCGGGCCCAGCGCCGCGCTGATGTACTGGGGCCTGCGCGACAAGAGCCGCGACACCTTCCAGGGCGGCTGGACCAAGAGCGGCGACAAGTACAGCCGCGATGCCGACGGCTACTACACCTATGCCGGCCGCAGCGACGACATGCTCAAGGTCAGCGGCATCTACGTCTCGCCCTTCGAGGTGGAAGCCACGCTGATGCAGCACCCCGCGGTGCTGGAGAGCGCCGTCATCGGCAAGCAGGACGCCGAGGGTCTGACCAAGACCAAGGCCTTCGTGGTGCTCAAGCCCGGCCAGCAGGTGACCGAGGCCGAGCTGAAGGCCTTCGTCAAGGACCGGCTGGCGCCCTACAAGTACCCGCGCTTCATCGAGTTCGTCGACGAGCTGCCCAAGACCGCCACCGGCAAGATCCAGCGCTTCCGCCTGCGTGAGCGTGAGCAGCAGGGCTGACACGTGGCGGCCAGCGTTTTCGTCGAGCTGCCCTGGCAGGGCCGCACCGTGCGCATCGAGCACCAGTGGGTGGGCGTCGACCGCGCCGATGCGCCGCTGGTGGTGTTCCTGCACGAGGGCCTGGGCTCGGTGGCGATGTGGAAGGACTTCCCGCAGCGGCTGTGCGAAGCCGCGGGCCTGCGTGGGCTGGTGTATTCGCGGCCCGGCTACGGCCGTTCCACGCCGCGCCCGGCCGATGAGCGCTGGGCGCCCGACTTCATGCACCGCCAGGCTCATGAGCTGCTGCCGTCGCTGCTGGCGGCGCTGCACATCGACCCCACGCGGCAGCCGCCCTGGCTCTTCGGCCACAGCGACGGCGGCTCCATCGCGCTGCTGCATGCGGCCCGCCACCCGGTGGCCGGCGCCATCGTGCTGGCGCCGCACCTGTTCGTGGAAGACGTGTCGGTGGCCAGCATCGAGGTGGCCCGCCAGACCTACCTGACCACCGACTTCCCGCAGAAGCTGGGCCGTTACCACGACGATGCCGACTCCGCCTTCTGGGGCTGGAACCGCATCTGGCTGGACCCGGCCTTCCGCCCCTGGAACATCGAAGCCGAAGTGGCGCAGATCACCGCGCCGGTGCTGGCCATCCAGGGCGTGGACGACGAGTACGGCACGCTCGACCAGATCCGTGCCATTGGCCGGCAATTGCCGGCCACGCAGCTGCTGGAGCTGCGCGCCTGCGGCCATTCGCCGCACCGTGACCAGCCCGAGGCCGTCATCGAAGCGGCCCACGCCTTCATCCAACACCACCGCCACCACAACGCAAGGGGACAAGCATGATCCGCAAGACCGCATTCGCCATTCCGGCGCTGGCTGCTTCGCTGCTGCTGGCTTCATCGCTGGCGCAGGCCCAGTCCGGCAAGCTCAAGGTGGGGCTGATGCTGCCCTACAGCGGCACCTTCACCGCGCTGGGCGTGGCCATCGAGAACGGCTTCAAGCTGTATGTGGACGAGCAGGGCGGCAAGCTCGGCGGCCGCGAGGTGGAGTTCTTCAAGGTGGACGACGAGAGCGACCCTGCCAAGGCCACCGACAACGTCAACAAGCTGATCAAGCGCGACAACGTGGACGTGCTGGTGGGCACGGTGCACAGCGGCGTGGCCATGGCCATGGCGCGCGCCGCCAAGGAAAGCGGCACCGTGCTCATCGTGCCCAATGCCGGGTCCGATGCGGTCACCGGCCCCATGTGCGCGCAGAACATCTTCCGCAGCTCGTTCTCCAACTGGCAGTCCAGCTACGGCATGGGCACCGTGGCGGCCAAGCAGGAAAAGAAGAAGACCGCGATGACCATCACCTGGAAGTACGCGGCCGGTGAGGAGATGACCAATGCCTTCAAGGAAGGCTTCGAGAAGGAAGGCGGCAAGGTCACCAAGCAGCTGACGCTGCCCTTCCCGAACGTGGAATTCCAGGCGCTGCTCACCGAGATCGCGGCGGCCAAGCCCGATGCGGTGTTCGCCTTCTTCGCCGGTGGCGGCGCGGTCAAGTTCGTCAAGGACTATGCGGCCGCGGGCCTGAACAAGACCATTCCGCTCTACGGCTCGGGCTTCTTGACCGACGGCACGCTGGAAGCGCAGGGCGAGGCGGCGCAGGGCGTGCTGACCACGCTGCACTATGCCGACGGCTTGAACACGCCGCGCGACAACAGCTTCCGCCTGGCCTATGCCAAGCAGTTCAAGATGCAGCCCGACGTGTACGCGGTGCAGGGCTACGACGCCGCGCAGATGCTGGCCACCGGCCTGGCGGCGGTCAAGGGCGACATCGGCAAGAAGGCCGAGTTCGCGGCCGCGCTGGAAAAGGCCCGCATCGACAGCCCGCGCGGCCCGTTCACGCTGTCCCGCTCGCACAACCCGGTGCAGGACATCTATCTGCGCAAGGTGGAGGGCAAGGAGAACAAGGTGGTCGGCATCGCGAGCAAGTCGCTCAGCGACCCGGCCCGCGGCTGCAAGCTCTGACCCCACTGCCGGAGCGCCTGCCGTGGACCTCGCCACCTTCCTCGTTCAGTGCCTGAACGCCGTGCAGTACGGCCTGCTGCTGTTCCTGCTGGCCTCGGGGCTGACGCTGATCTTCGGGATCATGGGCGTCATCAACCTGGCCCATGGCAGCTTCTACATGCTGGGCGCCTACATGGCGTTTGCGCTCAGCCCGCTGTTCGGCGACCAGTTCCTGGTGATGCTGGCGGTGGGCATCGTGCTGGCGGCGGTGTTCGGCTACTTCCTGGAATGGGCCTTCTACAGCTACCTGTACCAGCGTGAACACCTGCAGCAGGTGCTGATGACCTACGGCCTGATCCTGGTGTTCGAGGAGCTGCGCTCCATCCTGGTGGGCAACGACGTGCACGGCGTCAAGCCGCCGGAGTGGCTGGCCGGCAGCTTCGCGCTGGGCGACGTGATGAGCTACCCCACCTACCGGCTGTTCGCGTCGGCCGCCTGCATCGTGCTGGCCATCGGGCTGTATGCGGTGGTCAACCGCACCCGGCTGGGCATGATGATCCGCGCCGGTGCCAGCAACCGCGACATGGTGCGCGGCCTGGGCATCGACATTCGGCGGCTCTACCGCATCGTGTTCGCGGCCGGCGTGGCGCTGGCGGCGCTGGCCGGCATGATCGCCGCGCCCATGTCCAGCGTGTACCCGGGCATGGGCGGCAGCGTGCTCATCATCTGCTTCGTGGTGGTGGTCATCGGCGGCATCGGCTCCATCACCGGTGCGCTGGTGGCTTCGCTGCTGGTGGGCTTCGTCGACACCTTCGGCAAGGTGTTCTTCGCCGAGTTGAGCGGCATCGGCGTGTACCTGCTGATGGCGGTGGTGCTGATCTGGCGCCCGGAGGGCCTGATGGGCCGCAGAGCGTGACCATGAAACCCGACCTCATCACCCACCCGCCCGCCACCATGGCCGCCACCGCACCCACCCTGCCGCCTGCCGCGCCCCGTCCATCGGCCTGGAAGCCGATGCTGCCGGCGCTGGGCGTGCTGGCCGCGCTGGCCGCCGTGGCGCCGGTGCTCACGCCCTACCTCACCGACCTGCTGCTGAAGGTGATGATCCTGTCGATCTTCGCGCTCAGCCTGCAGCTCGTCGTCGGCATCACCGGCCTGGTCAGCCTGGGGCATGCGGCCTTCTACGGCATCGGCGCCTATGTCACCGTGCTGGCCTCGGGCGATGGCGGCGGCTCCATCGCCACGCTGCTGCCGCTGGCCATGGGCGGCGCCGCGGCCTATGCGCTCTTCGTCGGGCTGCTGGGGCTGCGCACCCGCGGCATCTACTTCATCATGGTCACGCTGGCCTTTGCGCAGATGGCCTACTTCGTGTTCCACGACACCGGC
>CAKZXL010000692.1 GCA_937883885.1 uncultured Aquincola sp.
TCGGTGCGGGTGACGATCAGCGGCGGGCCATCCAGATGCGCGTTCCTCTCCGGACCGGCCCACACGGCGGACAGTGGCATCATGTGCGCCAGGTTCAGCGTCGAGACGATGGGCTGGCGGACATTGGCGTATGCGTTGCCCGGAATGGACGACAGCCACGCATCCACGGCGTTGAGCGTTTCGGGGATGGTGACGAAGCCGCGCCCCTGGATGACGCGCTCCACCATGCGCAGCTTCTCGTCGGCAACGGCGGCGTCCGCGTCCATGACGGTGACGGTCGCCGTCAGGTAGCCGAAGGCGACCTGATCGCTGCCCAGCTCCTGCAAGGCAGCATCGGCGTCGGCGGCCTTGTTGTTGGCGTCGGTATCGACCAGCGGGCTTTCCTGCTGGAAGATCGTCTCGCGCAGCAACGCGATGACGTTCTTCCTTTTCGCAAACCACTGGCGGCGCAGTCGGGCGAGTTCTTTTTCCGCCTCGGCTTTGTCGAGGCACAGAAAGCGCGTACTCCAGCGATACGCGAAGCCCAGGCGGTTGAGGTCGTCCAGAATCCCCGGCCAGGTCGAGGTCGGGAAACCGCGCACCGACACCACGCGCAGGTGCTGGTCGCCCAGCATCGGCGCCAGGCCACCGACCAGCGCGGAATCGGTCAGCAGCGCGTCGATGTGGAACGGCACTTCGGGAACGCCGACGCGGTAGCGGCGCGTCGAGACGGTCGAATGCAGGTAGGTCAACGTCTGGCTGTCATCAAGCCAGGCGATCTCCGGCATCACGCCATCGAGCAGGTCGAAGATGCGATCCGTTTCAGCGACGAAGGCGTGCAGCCGCTCGCGCCAATCCACGCCTTCGGTGGGCCGGTTTTCGTACAGCAGGCCCGCGGCCCGAGCACGGGATTCCTCGGACGGCAGGTAGGCCAGCGTCAGGTGATAGCCGCTCTCGAAGTGGTTGCCCGAATCCTCGAAGGCGGCGCGGCGTTCTTCATCGACCAGCCAGGACAGCGGTTCGGGGAAATCGGAGTGCGGGTAGTCGGCGGCAGACCGGCGCTCGGCTTCGATGAACAGCGCCCAGCCCGAACCCAGGCGGCGCAGCGCGTTGTTCAAGCGCGCCGATGTGGCGATCAGCTCGCCTTGCGTCGCGCTGTCGAGGTCGGGGCCACGAAAGCGCGCCGTGCGCTGGAAGCTGCCGTCCTTGTTCAAGACGACGCCCGGTGCCACCAGTCCGGCCCAGGGCAGCCAGTCGGCGAGCAAGGCCGGTCGCTGGCGGTATTCGGCGAGGTTCAGCATCGCGGCGTCCTCCCCTACACGTCCAGCAGCGGGCGGTGCTTGATGTGCCGCGCGAACACGGCCATGAACTGCGGATCGACGCGCGCGCCCCGCATCGCCAGCGAATGGCCGACGATCCAGAGCACGACACCGGGAATCCACAGTTGCAGGCCCAGCCCGACAGCGGCGGCCAAGGTGCCGTTGGCGATCGCCACGGTGCGCGGTGCGCCGCCCAGCAGGATCGGCTCGGTGAGCGAGCGATGCAGCGGCACCTCGAACCCGGCCGCGAAGGTGTCCGGGGCACTCATACGACGGCCCCGCCCGAGAAGCTGAAGAACGACAGGAAGAACGAGGACGCGGCGAAGGCGATGCTCAAGCCGAACACGATCTGGATCAGCTTGCGAAAGCCGCCCGACGTGTCGCCGAACGCGAGCGCGAGGCCCGTGGCGATGATGATGATGACCGCGACGATGCGCGCCACCGGCCCCTGGATGGATTCAAGGATGGATTGCAGCGGGCCTTCCCACGGCATCGAGGAACCGGCGGCCTGTGCAGTGCCCGCAAGCAGCAGCATGAAGGCAGCGAGCATCAAGCCTTGCATGGCCGGGCGGGCCAGGCCATCCAGCCGCGCGGGACTGGAGCGGCGGGAAAGCGGATTTACAGAAATACGGAAAGCATCAACGTGCGTCATGGCAGTTCTCCAGAAAGGTCGAGGGATGGGGAAGTCGCCGCAGCGGGTGCGGCATCGGGAAGTGGCGGCAGCTCGGGAAACGGCGCGTCCATCGCATCCGCCAGTCGGTAACCCACGCCGTCGAAGCCGACGACGCGGGCGATGCTCTCGATGCGGCGCTTGCGTCCGCGCCCGGCGATGTGGATCACCACGTTGACCGCCTCGGCGATCAGCGCGCGGGGCGGGTTCACCGCCACTTCGAGAATCAGTTGCTCCAGGCGCAGCAGCGCGCCGAGGGCGGAGCCGGCGTGGATCGTGGCAATGCCACCCGGATGGCCCGTGCCCCACACCTTGATGAGATCCAGCGCCTCGGCGCCGCGCACCTCGCCCACGACCACGCGGTCAGGCCGCAGGCGCATGGACGAGCGCACAAGCTCGGTCATCGACACCACGCCTGCGCGGGTGCGCAGCGGAACGTGGTCGCGGGCCGCGCATTGCAGTTCCACCGTGTCTTCGAGCACCAGCACGCGGTCGCCCGTGGCGGCGATCTCGGCCAGCAGCGCATTGGCGAGCGTGGTCTTGCCGCTGCTGGTGGCGCCGGCGATCAGGACGTTCTGCCGCTCGCGCACGGCACGAACGAGAAAGCCCGCCTGCGCGCTGGTCATCATCCCGTCGATGACGTACCGCTCCAGCGGAATCACACCGATGGCGCGCTTCCGCAGCGCGAAGGCCGGCCCTGGCGCGGCGGGCGGCAAGATACCCTCGAAGCGTTCGCCGGTTTCGGGCAGTTCGGCGGACAGTAGCGGCTGGCCGCGATGGACTTCTGCGCCAACGTGGGCGGCGACAAGGCGGATGATTCGCTCGCCGTCCGCCTCGGACAGCTCCACGCCCATCGGTGCGCGGCCCGATGAAAGCCGATCCACCCAAAGGGTGCGATCAGGATTGAGCATGACTTCCACCACGTCCGGGTCTTCGAGCGCGGCAGCGATCAGCGGCCCCATCGCCGTGCGCAGCATCTGAATGCGGCGGTCGAGCGAGGTGGCGAAGGACGAAGGTGCGACGCTCATGAGGCGCGCTCTTGCGCTTCGGCAACTGCCGCCGCGTCATCCATCCGCGCCGGGTCGGGGTGCAGTTCCTCCACCACATCGCGCACCAGGCTTCGACCGCGCAGCAGGTGGCGACCCAACTGTTCAACGAACTGCTCGAAGCGCGCTTTGCCCTGTGCGCGTGCCGCGTCTTGGTGCGCCTCGGGAACTGGCGTGCTGACCGTGAGGTAATAGCGGATGAACAGCGCCAGCGTTTCGATGGCGATGTTCTGGTCGCGCTCCATGCGCTCGGCCTGGCGCGAGAGGCGATCAAGCCGCTTGGCAATCGCTGCCTCGCGCTGGTCGGCAGCATCGGGCGACAGCCACGATGCGAGCGCCGCCGCGACGATGCTGGATTTCGATACGCCTTTCTTGGCGGCCAGCTCGTCCAGACGCTTGGCATGCTCCGGCTGGATGAACAGGTTGAGGCGGTAGTGGCTCATAGCTCGATTCCGTCGTTGGGGTCGAGGGAAGCCAGCCGGGCCGTGCGCTGCATGGCCGGGTCAAGCTGGCGAGGAAGGGGAAGCGGCAGGTCGTCATCGTCATCGAGCAACCCGAGGTCGGCTGCGGACGCGGCCAGCTCGGGGTCGTAGGCGACGGCTTCGGAAAGTTCGGGCTGACGGCGCGGTCCGCCGTCGTCGGCCGAACCCAAGTGCTCCAGGCCATCAGTAGGTGCAGTGGCCGGTGCGGCAGGCACGGCGGGAATCGCCAGCCCGCTCCAGTCGTCGGCTCGCGAGGGCGGAACGTCGGCATAGCGTCCGGCCGCAAGCACGGGCGGCGGCAGCACGCGCCGCTTGAAATTGGTGTCCGCGTAATAGCGCAGCTTTTTGGCCTTGATCGGCGCCACGCTGGACACCATCACCACGGCTTCATCCGGCGGTAACTGCATCACTTCGCCCGGCGTCAGCAGTGGGCGCGCGGTCTCCTGGCGCGACACCATCAGGTGGCCCAGCCACGGCGCGAGCCGGTGGCCTGCGTAGTTGCGCTGTGCGCGCAGCTCGGTTGCAGTGCCCAGCGTTTCGGAGATCCGCTTGGCCGTGCGTTCGTCGTTGGTGGCGAACGTCACGCGGACATGGCAGTTGTCCAGAATCGAATGGTTCTGCCCATACGCCTTGTCGATCTGATTGAGCGACTGCGCGATGAGAAAGCTGCGAATGCCATAGCCCGCCATGAAGGCCAGTGCCGTCTCGAAGAAGTCGAGCCGCCCGAGCGCCGGGAACTCGTCAAGCATCAGCAGCAGCTTGTGGCGGCGCTCGATGCCGTCGGAGCCATCGAGCGATTCCGTCAGCCGTCGCCCGATCTGATTGAGGATCAGGCGGATCAGCGGCTTCGTCCGCGAAATATCTGAAGGCGGCACCACAAGGTACAGCGATACCGGATGCTCGGCCGCGATCAGGTCGGCAATGCGCCAATCGCAACGCGACGTGACTTCGGCCACCGTAGGGTCGCGGTACAGGCCGAGGAACGACATGGCCGTGCTCAACACGCCGGAACGCTCGTTGTCCGACTTGTTGAGCACTTCGCGCGCCGCCGATGCGACGACCGGATGCGGGCCATAGCCGAGATGCGGCGTGGTCATCATCCGGTGCAGCGTCAGCTCGAATGGGCAAGCCGGATCGGAGAGGAAGTTGGCGACGCCGCGCAGCGTCTTGTCCTCGCCCGCATAGAGCACGTGCAGGATGGCGCCGACCAGCAGAGCATGGCTGGTCTTCTCCCAATGGTTGCGCCGCTCCAGCGCGCCTTCGGGATCGACCAGGATGTCCGCGATGTTCTGCACGTCGCGCACCTCATGGGCGCCGCGACGCACCTCCAGCAGCGGGTTGTAGGCCGCTGACTTCGCATCGGTCGGGTTGAACAGCAGGCAATGCGAGAAGCGCGAGCGCCAGCCTGCGGTGATCTGCCAGTTCTCGCCTTTGATGTCATGGATGACGGCGGACGCGGGCCAGCTCAACAAGGTGGGCACCACCAGGCCCACGCCTTTGCCCGAGCGGGTTGGTGCGAAGGTCAGGACGTGTTCCGGACCTTCGTGGCGCAGGTACTGGCGTTCGTGCTGGCCGAGGAACACGCCGTCCGGCTGCGTGAGACCGGCCTCGCGAATGTCATCCGCGTTCGCCCAGCGCGCCGAGCCGTAGGTCGTGACCAGGCGCGATTGCCGCGAGCGCCAGATCGACATGCCGATGGCCACCAGCACGGCCACCAGGCCGCTGCCACCCGCAATGGCGCCGCCGATGTCAAAGACGCTGGGCGCGTAGGCATCGAAGAAGAACCACCACTCGAACAGCCGCCACGGGTGATAGACCGGCGTACCGAAGAAGTCGAACCAGGGCGAGCCAAGGCGTAGCTGATAGCCCAGGGCGGCGGCTGTCCATTGTGTGGCTGCCCACACGCCGGCGATCACGATGCCGAATACCACGGCGATCTGACCGAACAGCACGTTCGTCCCTTGCATGATCCCGCCTCCAATCACGGCACAACAACGTGCCGCGTGCATCAGGATCAAGGCGTGTGCATAGGTCGGTCAAAGACCGTTATGGCGGGGATTTAGGCCGAAAAAGCCTGATTTCTTGCAGGAGCGAAGGCAATAAAAACGCCGCAGACGGGAGCGCGTTGCGGCGTAGTGAGGTGTCAGCGAGAACTTTGTCGCTGCGAAGCGACTACAACAGAGCTATTTGGACTTCTGCTCAGGTCGGTCACCGAAGAAACGCCGATTGGCGGCTTCGGCAGCACGGCGGCAAAGTTCATCACCGACTTTTGTGCGATCTTCCTTGCATTGCCGTTGAATCTCCTTGATGCGCTCGGGATGCGCCGCGAGGAAATCCACGGTTTCCGAAGGTTGAGACGAGCCACATGCGGTCAGTGCGACGGTCAGCATCAGTAGCATCACTCTGTTCATGATTCCAGTCCTTTCGTCGGATGGTTCAGGCATCGTCGGCAGCGTCGATACCGTCTGCCGAATCAATGAAGGCCACACGCTCGATGAACCGAGCCAGCATCTCGGACGGCTCCGCATCGCGGCGTAGCAGATAGGTCGTAAGCATGTATGGCTTGCCTGCCAAGCGGCGGGCCACGACACCCGGCTCGCGGCTGGAGGCGATATGCGCCTCGCCCGCTAGGCCCAAAGCCAGGCCAGCGGAAACCAGCGTCATCATCACGTCGAAGGTTGCCACGCGCTGCGCAATCAGCGGCTCCTGATCGAGCTTGCGCAGAAAACGATCGATCTGCCGCGCGTGGCCTTCGCAGACCGCCGGGTCGCCCAGTGCCAACGGATAGCGCAGCACTTCTTTCAGCGGAACCTGTTTGAAGGCGAGCACGGGATGGCGGGCTGGCACCGCTACCATCAGTTCATCTTCCCAAGCAGGTGTGACCAAGATACCATCGCCTCCATCCTCTGCCATCGAAAAACCTACGTCATACAGATCTTCATGCAAACCCTTGATCTGCAGCCCGAGCGGCACCTCAAACAGACGCATCTCAACTTCAGGGTCCTCTTCACGGCATCGCGCCAGCAAAGTTGACAATCGTGTGGGTGTTACACCATCAGACAAGGCAATGCGTAACTGGCCTAAAAATCCGTTGGTGGCAGACTTGACGCCATCACGGGCCTGATCCAATGCGGTAAAAATGCGCGGGACATGCTCCAAAAGCTGTCGCCCGGCACGGGTTAGTTGAGTGCTTCGGGTAGTACGAATGAATAAACGAGCACCAAGTTCCTCTTCTAATTCTTTGATAGTGCGTGAAAGTGGAGATTGGTCGATATGTAGTCGTTCAGCGGCGCGAGCGAAATGAAGTTCCTCCGCAACGATGAGAAAGCAGCGAAGATGTCGAAGCTCCATTGTGCTCACTCCACTTTAATTCGTCTAATTTCATTTGCGCGGCTAATTAATCAGCCTTTGCCAGAGTGCTGACAGCCAAACCCCCCCAGTCAGCAAAGTGGCTAACAGCACGGCAGCGCTTCCCATGTCCTTTGCACGCTTTGATAGCTCATGCCATTGAGGGCCAATACGATCAATCGCCGATTCCACAGCAGTATTGAGTAGCTCCACAATCATCAAAATAAGGATACTTCCTGAGAGAAGAGCGACTTCGACCCATCCCTGCCCCAACCAGAAGGCCAATGGGACCAACACAAAGGAAAATACTGACTCAAGTCTAAAGGCCGGCTCATTCCATCCAGCGCGCAATCCCTGAATTGAGTAATGGGACGCATGCCAAATTCTCAATATTCCTCGGCGAGATTTTTGTTTATTTTCGAATGCGGACATGGAATCAGCTGCGATTGTGTGTTTTTTATCTTTCATGAGAACAACTCTTATATATTCTTATCATCACAGCCAAAGAAAAAATCGAAATTCCTATCGTACTCACTTGTTTTAACCTGCATTAGCCCCAAGACAGACGAAAACAATGCGTCGTGATTCGCATAAGAGCGGGCTCGCTCACTCAAACAGCCAATATTCAGCCCTCGACTTTGAGTAAACGTTGAAGAGAACCACATAACCAAAGGAACACGAGTCTGCTCTTGTGGAGCAATCGCATAAGGCATGCCGTGCAGAAAAAGTCCCTTCTCGCCCAGGGATTCGCCGTGATCCGAGACGAATATCATAGCTGTGTCGTAGTCGGAAAGGCCCTGCAATTTTTTAATGACTTGGGTTAGGAAATGATCTGTGTAGAGAATAGCGTTGTCGTAGCTATTCACAATCTGTTCGCGGGTGCATTTCCCCATTTCCGGTGTGTCGCATGTTGGGATGAATTTTCGATACGCTGCTGGGTATCGTTGAAAGTAGCTGGGGCCATGATTTCCAAGCTGGTGCAAAAAAATCACACGATCACCGGGATTTTTGCGAGCCTGAGCTGGTAAGTCTTCAAGCAAAATCTCATCGAAACACCGACCATCAACGCATAAAGAGGAACTTTGTGCATTCCCTAGGCTTTGATATTCGAGACCATCGCACACCCCTTTGCAACCTGACTGGTTATCTCTCCATAAGGTGGTAATACCGGCGCGCTCCAGAACATGCAGTAAGGATTGGTGTGAGCGAATCTTGTCTTCATCGTAGTTTCGGCGACCAAAGGACGAGAACATGCAAGGCACAGAAACCTCGGTATTAGTTCCACAGGAGTGCATGTCGGAGAAATTGATCACACCCATCTGAGTCAATTGAGGCGTTGTTTCGCGTGCATAGCCGTTCAATCCCCAGTTTTGGGCGCGAGCCGTCTCGCCTACGACAAAGACTAATAAACGTGGCCGACTGCCTTCGGGCCTGACTGTTGCAACGGCATCAGCTCCAATGGGTATTTTTTCGGCGGACTGCGTGATAGAGGAACCTGTCAGTGCCTTCGGCAAACCCACCAGATAGTTTCCCGGTGTAATCAAGTATCGCACTTCGCGATGATTTCTCATCAGTGCGGACATGTCCTGAAATGACAGCATGACACCGCCCGAAATCATCAGTGTCGAAAACAGCATCAATCCCATACGCCACACGGTTGCTTTCAGCCAAGTACGCCCGAGCAATCGGATTCGCCAAAGAAAAATAATCGGAACTACTGCCAGTAGGCTTAGTGGAGCAATCAATGCAGGCGTCAGTAGCTCGCGACTTTCCTTGAAGTCTGTGGCTAGAACATTGCGCAACATGCTCGAATCGAGGTAGATATGAAAGCTGCGCATGTAATGTGTTGCGAGGGCAGAGGCAACAAAAAGCACCGCAAGTAAAACCTTGGCATTCCAGCGCCACACAACCAAACTCAACAGCAGACTGTGAATTCCCACCAGAAACAGCAGTACGGATGTACCCATGCGTAAGCTGGACTGGACGCCTAAGGCGCTACTCCAAAATAGACCATTGCAGGCTAGTGCAAAGAAAATACTGGTCATCAAGATCAGCCACTCGACGCTGCATTGTGGTCGCCAATGGCTTAGGTCCTTGAGGTTTGCAGTTCTGAATCGCGGCATCAGACCGAGAGCCTGTTTGAAAGTTCTCATGCTTGGAACCCCGATGAATAGACATCGCCTGAGCCATCAACAAACCAGCGTTGCCAGACCATGAAAAGACCCAAGGCAACGACCCAACAAATCAGGAGCGTCCACAAGTCATGGGAAAGGAAGTGGGCTCCGCGCACCTGCTGGGTCCATCCAAAGATGGCACCTATCATCAAACTTGCAGCCAAGGCCATCCAACGCCAGGCAGGACGAACCATCAAGGTAAAGAAATATAGGCTGACCCATGCATATCCGGCACTTGCATGCCCTGCGGGAAAGCACACACCGCGCGGCATACCGGGCGGGCGTGTTTCAAACAGGCCCACAAACACTCGCGCTCCGCCATAGCGCACCAAGTTCCAGGGGCAATCCATGTTAGTGAACGATTTCAGCGCCGAAACCGTCAGTGCCCCGATCAAGTACGCACAAAAAAGATACAGTAGCGGCCAGCGTAGGTATGCCGAGCATTTGTTGCTACGTTTTTTTCTCCAAGCCCAGATGCACGTTGCTGCAACCGCAATTGCCAGGAAGGTGGAAAGATTCTTCCCACCACGATGCAGCAGGTTGCTGGTTAGCCAGGCATCCCGCAAAGCCCATCGGCTGCCCTGCAAGCGATAGAGATGATCGGCGACCCAGAAGTCCCCACCGCCATCCATCAATAGACTGCTGATGATCAGCGCCGCACCCGCTGGTAGCGCTAAATGAGTGATTAAGAATCGAGGTGCGAATGGTGCGTTGGATAGTGGGGCGTTGCCCAGTAGTCGGGATTCATTGAGGGGCATCGGCATGTGCCTCCTTCGAATGCCACAGCGCATGCGCATCGATACGCACCAGTGCTGACGCTTGCAGCGCATCGATGCGAGCCTGTGCCTCACCGAGGCGTGTCTGGCGCAGGTTTCGCAACGTCAAGAGGTATTCGGCCAAGGGGGCCTCTCCCAGTTCCCAAGCTCGCCGCGTGCGGTTGCTGGCCGTGGTCTGCGCGGCCAGCGCCTGCGCGAATGACTGCCACTGCGTGCGCTTACTTTCAGCTGCCTGCGCGGCTACCCACGCACTTTGCTCCACCGCGCGCCGCACGCCGAGCGCCTCTGCCTCTGCGGCAGCTGCGTTGGCGCTTTCCGTGGCAGCCATTGCACTGCGATAGTCAGTGCCAAATGGCACCGTCAGGACAACGCCAATGACACGTTCCGTCCCACCGCGTTCAGACATCATCCGTACCCCGACTGTGGGGTCGGGCGTGCGGTTGGCGCGAGCTCGCTCGGCCACCTTGGCAAGGCGCGCTGCCTCTCCATCGGCAATGCCGATTTCGACGCTTTGTCGCACAATTCGCGCCAGCCACTCCTGTACCCCGCCCGGCAAAGGATCGGGATCTGGCAGCGTGGATGGCCGCGCGGGAATCTCAATGCCCGGGAACTCGATCACCATCGTTTGTCGTGCTGCCCGTTCTGCGTCGCGCGCAGCGCTAACCTGGGCTGCAAGCATCGCGCGTTCGGCTTGCAGAACGTCGCTGTCCCGCTGCGCTGCATCGCCCAGGGCCACGCGGCGGGCCATTGCTTCCTGCTCACGTCTAAGCAACTTTTCCTGAGCTTGCATCTCGTCGGCTACGACGAAACTGCGCAGCCATCCGGCCCAGACTTCCAACAGTCGCCTTGCCATTTGGTGCTCGGCATCTTCAAGGCGCATATCGGCCACCCTACGGGTGCGGCTGCCGATGTCCCGATCTATACGCGCCTTGTTTGGCAAGCGAACAGCACGGCTGAGCTGGATTTCCCATTCGTTGTAGCGACGCGCTTCGTTGGTCACGTTGCGACGTTGTAGGCCACTACTGAGTTCAAATTCGTGGCTACCGGCTTCAAGGGCGCTTTGCGTGGCGGCCGCCGCGTCCAAGCGAGCGGCTGCGGCATTCACGACCGGCTGGATTTTTATCGCCGCTTCGACTTGCGCCTGCGCAGGCAGCCACGAAAGATCATCGGCGCGCGCTTGCGCGGGATGAAATATCAAAGCCGCGATAGCCACCATGACGGCACCAGTCGGTAGTACCAGGCTGCATCCTTTGTTTTTACTCGTCATACCAGTCTTCCACTTGCCAACACCGACTCCACCCACCAGCGGACATCGCTAGACGCGATGCGCTGGCGCAGATGCGCCAGGACCTGTTCCAGTTGTTCATATTCGATCAACACCCAAATGACGCGCCGATCCACACGGCCGCGAACCTTCTCGCGAATGGACGCGCGCGCGAAGTCGCCGGTATGCCCTTCGGCGTGCAACAGGGTGAACCCTGGCAGCACCGGGTCGGCCATCAGGGCATCGGTGACGGCGTCTTCGAGCGTGGGTGGAAACACCAGATTCAGGCGCACCAGTTGCGCTTCTTTCAATCCGTTCATGCGTGGACTCCTTGTTGTGAGGAGATGGCCTGGCCGAATCGCCGGTACAGCACCGGCAGCAGGACCAGGGTCAGCGCAGTGGAACTGACCAGTCCGCCAATCACCACGATGGCGAGTGGGCGCTGGATCTCAGAGCCAGGGCCACTGGCCAGCAGCAGGGGCACTAGGCCAAAGGCGGTGATGGAAGCCGTCATCAGCACGGGGCGCAACCGTCGCAGCGAACCTTCGCGCACCACCTGTTCCATGGGCAGGCCTAGCGCGTGCAGGTGGTTGAAGTGCGTCATCAGCACCAATCCGTTGAGCACGGCGATGCCCAGCAGCGCGATGAAGCCGACCGAAGCAGGCACCGACAGGTACTGCCCCGACAGCCACAGCGCCGCCACGCCGCCGACCATGGCAAACGGCACGTTGCCGAGGATGAGCGCGGCCTGCCGCACCGAGCCGAAGGTCATGAACAGCACGAAGAAAATCAGTCCCAGGGCCACCGGCACCACCATGCCAAGGCGGGCCGCTGCGCGTTGCTGGTTCTCGAACTGCCCACCCCATTCGACGCGGTAGCCGGGCGGCAGCGGCACGTCGCGCACCACGGCGGCGCGCGCTTCATCCACGAAGCCGACCAGATCGCGCCCACTCACGCTGGACTGGATCAGCGCGAAGCGCGAGCCGTTCTCGCGCCGCACCAGCACGGGGCCATCAGTGGTGGCGATGCGCGCCAGCGAGGTCAAGGGGATTTCGCCCTGATCGCCACGGGCGAGCTGCAAGTCCTTGAACCGCTCGGCCGATCCGCGCAGCCGGGCATCCCCGCGCACCACGATGGGCGTGCGCCTGTCCGGCTCGATCACCAGCCCGGCCGGCACGCCTTCGAGCTGCGCGCGCAGCTCGTCCTGAACCTGCGTCACGGCCAGTCCGGCGCGCCCCGCCGCCTGCGCATCCACCTTCACCTGCAGGTATTCCACGCTGTCGCTGGCCTGGGTGAGCACGTCGCGCGCACCGGGCACTTTCTCGATGCGAGCGGCCATGCGCTGCGCCAGATCGCCCAGCGTTTGCAGATCAGGGCCGAATAGCTTGACGGCCACGTCGCCCCGGCTGCCGGTGAGCATTTCCGAGATGCGCATCTCGATGGGCTGGGTAAAGCCGAATTCCAGGCCGGGGAAGGCATCCATCACCTTGCGTATCTCGGCACTCAACGCGTCCTTGTCGGCTGCATGCCAATCCTTGCGCGGTGCGAGCTGCATGAACAGGTCGGTTTCGTTCAGGCCCATCGGGTCGAGCCCCAGCTCGTCGGAGCCCACCCGCCCGATGCTGTGCCGCACCTCGGGCACCGCCGCACCGATGGCCTTCTGCACTGCCAGGTCAATCTCCAGCGAGCGCTGCAACCCGATGGACGGCGGCTTTTGCAGTTGCAGCAGGATATCGCCCTCGTCCATCGTCGGCATGAACGCCTTGCCCGTGCCGAGGTAGGCCACCACACCCAATGCCAGGGCCGCGATGGCGACCGCCGATGCGCGTAGCGGGTGGTGAAGCGCAGCCTCCAGCAGCGGTTGGTACAGGCGCGTGGCCCAGCGCATCACCCACGGCTCGGTGTGAGCGTGTTCCTTGAGCAGCAGCGAGGCCAGCACCGGCACCAGCGTGAGCGACAGCAGCAGCGAGACGCCCAGGGCGAATACGATGGTCAGCGCCACCGGCACAAACAGTTTGCCTTCCAACCCTTGCAGAGTGAGCAGGGGCATGAAGGTCAGACAGATGATGAGGATGCCCGAGGCCACAGGCATGGCGACCTCGCGCGCCGCGGCGAATATGCGGTGCAGGCGCGGCTGGTGCGCACTGGGCGCGTGCGGGTCGAGCCGACTGACGGCGTTTTCCACCACCACTACGGCAGCGTCCACCAGCATGCCGATGGCGATCGCGAGGCCCCCCAAGCTCATCAGGTTGGCGCTCATGCCGACCAGACGCATCAGCAAGAAGGTGCCCAGTGCCGCCAAAGGCACCATCACCGCCACAACCAGCGCGGCGCGAAGCTCGCCGAGGAACAGAAGCAGCAGGATAACGACCAGTACCGTCGCTTCCAGCAAGGCGCTTTCCACCGTGCCCACGGCGCGCTCGATCAGCGTGCTGCGGTCATAGAACGGCACCACCTTGACGCCGGGCGGCAGGCTGGGAGTCACCTCGTCCAGCCGGGCTCGAATGGCTTTGACCAGCGCCGAGGCATCGGCCCCGCGCAGCGCCACCACGATGCCTTCCACCGCTTCGCCCGCGCCGTCCCGGGTGACGGCGCCATATCGCGTCACGCCTTCGATGCGCACCTGGGCCACGTCGCCCAGGCGAACTGGGGCCGTACCATTGGCCCCCGCGCGCAGGATCAGACGGGATAAATCGTCCAAAGTGTGGATCGCGCCTTCGGCGCGCACGATCAGCGTGTCTTCGCCTGCATCCAGGCGGCCCGCACCGTCATTGCGGTTGTTGCGGCCGATCGCCGTGATGACATCAGAGAAGCTGAGGCCCGCAGCGGAAAGCCGTGCGCGATCCGGCACCACAGCAAAGCTCTTGGCTTCTCCACCCAGCACGTTGACATCAGCAACACCGGGCAGCGTGCGCAGGGCCGGGCGCAGCGTCCAGTCCAGTAGGGCGCGGCGCTCGCTCAACGTGAGGCCACCGCCTTCGATGGTGAACATGAACACGTCCGACAGCGGTGTCGAAATCGGCGCCAGCCCGCCGCTGACGCCTTCGGGCAGGCTGCCCGAAACGCCGGCATAGCGTTCAGCCACCTGCTGACGCGCCCAGTAGATGTCGCTGCCTTCGGCAAAGTCCAGCGTGATGTCGGCTATGGCGTACTTGGCCGTGGAGCGCAGCATCACGCCCCGCGGCACACCGAGCAACTCCATCTCCAGCGGCGTGATCACGCGCGACTCCACCTCCTCGGGCGTCATGCCAGGGGCCTTGATAATCAGCTTGACCTGCGTGGGGGAAATATCCGGATAGGCGTCGATCGGCAATTGCAGGAAGGCCGCCAGGCCCGCACCCGCCAAAGCCAGCACGCCAAGCAGTACCAGCGCACGTTGGCGCAGGGAAAATTCAATCAGACGGGACAACATGCGTGGTCGCCCCTCATTGCAATGGAATCATGGATTTAAGCAGTGCCGTACCGCGCACGACGACCTGCATGCCTGCCGCAAGCGGCGCAGTGTCTGGCGAGACGGCACGCACGGCGCTTGACGCCTCTGATTCGTCTTGCCCCAGCAGTCGCACCGGAACAGCGCGGACGCGTAGGTCGCCGTGCTTGTCTTGCGATGACGGCTCAGCAACGTAGACCACGTGGGCGCTGCCCGCTGGCAGCAGTGCGGACGATGGCACGCTCAAGGTGCCCTGCGGTGCTGGCAGCAACAGCGCGACACTGATCTGCTGCCCGGCCGCATAGCGGTCTGCCCCTGCCTGATCTGCATCGACGCGGGCACGTACCCGCAGGCTCTGACTACTGAGGTCAGTGTCGCCACCAACAGCCGTCACGCGAGCGATCGTGCCATCGGGAAGACGCACTTCCAAGCCTGGGTGGAGATCCGAGCGCCAGCGCAGCGGAACCGCGACGCTGACATCCAGCGGGCCAGGCTGAGCCACTATGAAGGCGATGTCGAGCGGCGCGACCGCCTGCCCGAGGCTCAGGTGACGACGCATCACCCGCCCGGACAAAGGCGCCAGCAATTCATACTCGCCGGCCTGCCCGCCGCTAACGGGTCGAAGCCGTGCGAGGGCGCCATTGGCCTCTTGCAACGTACTTTGCGCAGCCGCCGCGCGCGCCTGGGTTTGCTCGTTGCGCGTGGCTGGGATGATGCCCTCGGCCAAGAGCGTGGCATCGCGCCGGGCCTGCGCCGTAGCCACCGCCGCTTCGGTGCGGGCACGCGCCAGATCAGCCTGAGACGCCAGAACGTCCTTGCTCTGGATGCGCGCCAGTGCCTGACCTTGGCGCACTGCGGCGCCTTCATCGACCAGAACGCGCGTCACCACACCGCCATATGGCGCCACGACCTGCGCGCTAGCCGAGAGTGGTGCCACCGTCTGCGCGGGTAAGCTATCCAGCGGTATCACTGCAGCATCCTTGACGAGTGCGGTTTCCACACCCTGCGCGCGAAGCTGAGTGGCATTGAGGTGAACGCCGCCAGCGTTCGGTTGGGCGACAGCTTCGCTCGCGTCTTTATCGGCTACGGTTGTCTGCTGGGTTGCCCAAGCCCACCAGCCGTACCCTACGGCAGCCAGAACTGCCACACCGACGGCGGACAGGGCCAAGGTCTTGGTTCGGCTGGAGGTGCCCGCCGCTTTCAAGGTCGGGAAGCTCATGCTTGTGCCGCCCCAAATGACGTAGAGCAGAGTAGAGAGCACACAGCGCGAATTGAAAATTCGTCGCATATGAAGCGGTGCGCGAGGTTAATGAGGCGAAACATGCGGTCGATCTCTTGTAAAGATCAGCTCATGTTCTTCGGTGAAGCTTTGAGAAAGCTTTGGAGAAAGCGAAATTTTCTCTGTACGATCTATTCAGAAAAAAACCGCTTGTCTTGAGCCACAAGCTGCCGGTAAGTTGACTTCTCAGTCACTTGATCCGATAGCCAGGATAGCCAGCGGTTCGCTTTTTTGCCATCTCAAACATCGGGGCCATGCGCCATGGACATCAAGAATTCCGAATACCGTTTCAGTCCCTTGGTCATAGGCTTGCACTGGCTGACCGTGATTCTCATCATTGCGGTCTATGCGAGCATGGAATTGCGCGGACTGGCACCCAAGGGAGCCTTGAGAGACGCCATGAAGTCCTTGCACTACCTGCTGGGCCTCAGCGTTCTGGTGATCGTCGTGATCCGTATCGGGGTGCGCATCCAGGCGGGCGTGAAGCCCGCGATCCAACCACCCATGCCACGCTGGCAGGCCACGCTCGCCGATGGCATGCACTATGCGCTCTACAGCTTCATGCTCGCCATGCCGCTGCTCGGATGGCTCACCTTGAGTGCGGCGGGCAAGCCGATTGTTCTGTTTGGCTTGCCCGTTCCCTCTCTGATCGGCACCGACGTTGCTTTGTCGCGCCAACTCAAGGATGTCCATGAGGCGCTGGCGACATTGGGCTATGTCTTGATCGGATTGCATGCGATGGCGGCGCTGTTGCACCACTACGTCATGCGTGACAACACAGTGGTTCGCATGCTTCCCGGTCGACGCCCCTGACCTACTGGCCTCAGGCTGCTTTACATGAATTCGAATCTCCAATGACCAAATTTCACCACCGCGCCCACCCTGAAAGTCACCGCACTGAACATATCGGATGGCTGCGCGCCGCTGTTCTGGGTGCCAATGACGGCATCATTTCCACGGCCAGCCTAGTTGCAGGCGTGGCTGCTGCCCATGCAAGCCATGCCAGCATCATGACCACGGCCATCGCGGGGTTGGTAGCCGGCGCCATGTCCATGGCTGCAGGCGAGTTCGTGTCGGTCTATTCACAAGCTGATACGGAAAAGGCAGATCTGGCACGGGAACAAGATGAACTGAACCGTAGTCCGCATGCAGAGCATCGGGAACTGGCCGCCATCTACGTCCGGCGTGGCCTGGATCATCGGCTCGCGGATCAAGTCGCCACGCAGTTGATGGCACATGATGCGCTGGGCGCGCACGCGCGCGATGAACTGGGCATTTCTGAAACGCTGAGCGCTCGCCCGCTGCAAGCTGCAATGGCGTCCGCCGGGAGCTTCGCCGTGGGCGCGGCCATGCCGCTGGCTGTGGTTCTGCTGGCGCCAGAGCAGAGCCTGCTCTATTGGATCGTCGCGACGGCGATTGTCTTCCTGGCCCTGCTCGGCGCTGCGGCTGCTGCCGTGGGTGGTACGCCGCTCTTCAAAAGTGCGCTGCGCGTCGCGTTCTGGGGCACATTTGCCATGGCCGTGACAGCGGGCGTGGGAGCCATGTTCGGCACTGCGGTGTAGATCTGCGTCAATCTCAGAGCAGCGGTGGCCAAGGGCCAAGCCGCGCGGACAGCCGACCGTTGTCCAGTGAGAACGCCAGCGGCAGGTCTATGGCATGCGCGAGAGCCAGGGCCAGCGCCAGTCCCAGTCCAGCGTGATGCGCCGTGCCGCCTTCGGAATCCTTGCGCCAGAAGCGAAGGCCGAATTGATCTAGATCGGATGCCTGCAAATTGGGAGCTGTGTTAACGATGGTTAACATCCAGCCGGATGCCTCGAGCTCCAACCTACATTGAATGTCGTCGCCTTCGGGCGCGTATTCAATGGCATTGCGCAAGAGGTTGGAGAGGATGCGTTCGATCACGCCCTGATCACTTTGCACCCATGCTGATTCAGGCAAAGTCACGCGGATGGGTGACTTGGGTGCCATTTTCTGGACGTTGAGTCCCGCCAGTAACTCTTGCAGCAAAGCTGTCAGATCCAGAGGATCCAGCGCCAGTGTGTGTTGGCCGGACTCAAGACGCGCCAACAACAGCAGAGTGTCCACACTGCGCTGCATGCGTGAACTGGCCTGGATCATTGCATTCAGGGCGCGCTGGATTCGGGCCGGGTCGGCATCGATCAAAGCGCTTTCTGCGCTGATGCGGATTTCCGCCAGGGGCGTGCGCAACTCGTGGGCCACATCGCGGGAGAAGCGGCGCTCGCGGACAATGGCCGCATACAGGTGATGCAAGCCCTGATTGAAGGCTTCGGCAAACGGACGCAGTTCACGGGGAAAGTCCGCTCCGATCCGCGCAATCGGCCGATCCGAACGCAGATCGGCCAGTTGCTCGCCGACCCGCTCCAGCATGACCACGATATGCCGAACCATGAGCAGCGCCAGGCCCGTCGCTAGCAGCGTTGCCAGCACAATACCGCCCAAGAGCGCAAAGTGGATGCGCCGCTCGGTTTGATCCCAATCCCGGCGTTCTGTTGCGACGACTTATAGCTGAGACCTCTCTCCAGTTACCGACACGCGCGTCGCCAGCGCGCGGCCCGCGTGGCCATCCGGAAGTGTCACGTCGTAATAGCGCGGGGTGCCTTGCTCCACCGGGCCAAGCGATAGCTGGGCGCCTGCACTGCTGGGAGACCGTAGCAAGGTCCGGTGGGTCTGTGAATCGAAGACCGTGAAGAACTCGGTATGCCCGCCATGCTCATATTCCGGCATGAGGCTTTCGAGCTTTCTCGCATCCAACTCCTGCAGCACGCGCCCCACCGCCGCTGATCGTTGCATCAGGGTGGTATCCATCCGTCGATAGATTTCGTGGTCAATCCAGTAGTCGAGGACGGGAAACAGGATCGCGAAGGTTCCTCCAATGCAGATCACCAAGCTGGCAGCCAGCCGCCGCTGCAAGGACCAGGATCCGCCTTGACTCGCATCAGAAAGGGCTTCGGAATCGGGACGTACCATCGTTCAGGGCAGGATGTAGCCGAAGCCACGGCGTGTCACGATCAGTTCATCCAGGCCGCACTGGGCAAGCTTGGTTCGCAAGGTGCTGACGATCACCTCTACCACTTTGTCCGATGCATCGCTGCGGCTGTCGTACAAATGTTCAAAAATCTGCGAGCGCGACAGCGTGGCGCCGCGCCGACGCAGCAGCAAGTCGAGCAGTCCATACTCCTTCGGCGTGAGCCCAAGATCAATGCACTTGAACCTCGCGATGCGCGAGCGCGGATCGACCTCCAGATCGCCGTGGCGCAGAACTGGAACGTCCCGTTGCGGCGGACGCCGTACTAGCGCCCGCAGGCGAGCCAGCAGTTCGGCTAGCTCGAAGGGTTTTGTCAGGTAGTCATCGGCACCCGCATCCAAGGCCCGCACCCGGTCGTCGAGCAGTTCGCGCGCGGAGAGCACCAACACCGGTGCGGCATGGGCCTCCCGGCCCAATGCGCGCAACACGCCAAAGCCGTCCAGCCGGGGCAGCATCAAGTCCAGAATGATGGCGTCGTACCGGTAGCTGGCAAGAAACTTCAGCGCGGACACGCCATCGGCTGCTGTATCGCAGGCATAGCCTTCCGACTGAAGGCTCTGGCTCAGGGCTTCGGCCAGCGTTTGCGAGTCTTCCACGATCAATACGCGCATGTGCTTTCTTCCGTTCAGCGCATCTCGAAAAGCTCTTGGTGGAACGCCTCCGGCTCGAGCCCCTGGGCCAGCAGGTCGGCGCGCAACGCGCGGCCGAAGGCCGTGGGGCCGCAGAACCAGACGCTGGCGTCTTTCCAACCCGGCACCATGGCACGCAGGCGTTCACCCGTCAGGCGACCGTTCTGCTTGTCGATGAGCAGATGCAGCACAACGCCGGCCGCCTGGCTGTCGGCGCGCAGTTTCTCGATGGCCTGCGGATCAACGTCGCTCGTAGGATGAAACAAATCGACCGGGCGTGCGTCTTGGCCTTTATGCTGCGCCAAATACTTCATGCGCGCAATGAATGGCGTGATACCGATGCCGGCGCCGATCCAGATCTGGCGGGCCTTCTCGTCGTCGAAAGTGAAGCAGCCGTAAGGCCCCTCGACCGTTACCTGGTCGCCTACCCGTAGGCGCTCAGGCAGCCGGCGGGTGTGGTCGCCCAGCGCCTTGGTGATGAAGGTAATGCGCCGGTCTTCCGGCACCCAGGCTGAGGCTAGCGTGTAGGGGTGCGGGCCTTCTTTCGGGTTGGACATGGCGAAGGCAAACTGTCCGGGCCGGTGGCCGGGCCAGCCCGGGTCCATCCGCAGGGTGGTTTCCAGCACGTTCAGCGCAGGGTAGGTCTGCAGCGATTCGATGACACCGTGCGCGGTGCGCTGCGCACCGACTCGGCCCAGCAGCACCCACACCGCCGATACCGTGCCGCTCGCCAGCAGCATAGCCAAAGCCCAGCCCACGGGCTGGGCCCAGTAGGAGAACTGCACCAACACCAAGGTGTGGAAGGCCAGCACCAAGTAGATCGCTGCCATCCAGTGGTGCGTCTTGGCGAACAGCCGGTAGGGAAAGCGCTTAACCAAAGCCAGCACCAGTAGCACGGCGACGGCGTAGAAGGCCCATTCGCCCAAGTCCTCGGCCAGTCCACGCCAGCCACGCAGCGCCGATTCAATGGAGCCCATTGAATCGGCCGTTGCGCGGGGCTTGCGCGCGGGGCGCGTCAGCCAGCCCCAGCCTACGGCCCATTTAGTACCCTGCGCCCACAGCCAGTGTACTGTTGCAGCGGTCAGAGCAGCGATGCCGAGCCACTTGTGCAGGCGGTATATCTTGTCCAGTCCGTTCAAGCTGGGCTCCAGCCACGCCGGGCGCGTGGCCAACATCATCGCCACGGACATCGCGCCGATGGCCAGTACGCCGCTGTATTGAATCCATACCGTTCGCAGGGCGAAGTAGTTGGACTGTGCAGGCCAGAGCGTATCGGTAAAAAGCCATAAAGCGCTCAATGCCAGCGCAAAAAACCAGAACGTCCAAATTATTCTCTTCATCGTGGATTTGCCCCAAATTCTGCGGAAGGCGCATGCGGCACTGGTCGGAAACCATCAATCCATATACGCGATAGCGTGCCTTTGAATGTGGCCGTGTATCCGAAATTACAGATAATTCTAATTTTGGCATCCCAACCTTTGGTAACGCTTTGGATTGATCACCCATCTATGGATAAAATCTAATTTTGCCCACCGGCTTGTGGCTTTACCTTGACTCAAGAAATGGTTGGCCCCCGATGCCGCCCAATCTCCCAGGACGCCCCGCCGCCGCGAACCGTCGCGGAAAGCTGCTGCCCCAATCGCTGTTCGATCACCGGCTTCCACGGCACCAGCGAGAAGCCCATGCCGTCATCAAGCATCGCGTAGCGCCCGCTGGCGAGCATGACGCTGCGCCGGTAGATGCCGGCCACGCGCTGCCCGTCGGCCACGGGCCGATGCTCCAGGCCCGTTTCGCCTGCAATGTCCTTCGCGGCCTGCGCCAGCTCCCGGTTGCGCAGCGTGCCCAGCAGGTTGCGCGCCAGGATCACGCGCTGCCCGCGCCGCTCGGCCAACCCCTGTTCGGCCAGGAAGTCGGTGCGCTGCTGCATGGCCTGTTTGGCCTCGCCGCCAAAGCCCAGGTCGCCCAGGCCCGTGCCGCCGCCGATCAACTGCTGGTCGAGCCAGGTGGCCCCGATAACGCGGGCCTGCCGCTCGATGGGCAGGTGCGATTTCAACTCGACGGCAACGCCGCCTAGGCGCTGCGCGTCGTAGCGGCGGCCCTGTTCGGCCAGGTCGTCCGGCACCTTCCAAAATCCCTCGGCCACGCGCTCCACGATGCCGGCGCGGCGCAGGGCTTCGAGCCGGCGGACGTGGGCCGCGACGACTTCCTGCGGATCGCGGCCCGGTCCGGCCTGACCCTGCGCGATGGCTAGGTGGAGGTCGGTGCGGTACAGCCCATCGCTCGCCAGCGCGGCGATGTTCTTGTCGGCCGCGCGCACGGCGGCCGATCCCTTCACCTCCACCACGGCGCCGGCGGGATAGTTCGCCAGCTCGTCGCGGGCGTTGAGCGCGACGTAGTGGGCCTTGCCGTCCACCCCGTCGATGACCAGATAGCCCCGGTCGCGCAGTTCGTCGGCCAGCCCCTTTGCGGCGACGCGGCCGAGGATGGTTCGGCCGTCGTCGCCCGGCTCGAATACCGCCAGCTCGCGCGGCTCGCCGCGCATGGCCCGCTGCATGGTGCGGATGATGTCGCCGCGCTCGCCCAGGGCGCGCAGGGTCTTTTCGGCGTCGGCATGGACGGCCCAGGTGCCCGGCTGCATTTCGTCGGCCAGGCCCAGGCGCTGCAAGCGTTGCAGCCGGCCGATCAACAGCAGGCGCTGGCGTTGCAACCTCGGTTCGTTGAGCCGTTCGACATGCACCAGGCCATCGTCGCCCAGCTCGCGCTTGAGCGTGCGATCCAGGCTCGTCCACCGCTCTTGTTCCACTTCGCGCTGCAAGGTCTGTTGGATCTCCAGCTCGGTGCGCGGCCCCAGCCATTCGGTCGCCAGTTCGGCGGCCCGATGGCGGAAGCCATCGGCGATGTAGTCGCCCGCGATGATGAGGTCTTTGCTGGTGTCGTCGCGCCCGCGCACGACGATGTGCGTATGCGGGTTGTCGGTGTTCCAGTGGTTGACGGCCACCCAATCGAGGCCCGTGCCCAGGTCGGCCTCCATGCGGCCCATGAGGTGCCGCGTGTAGGTGCGCAGGTCTTTGAGTTCCGCGCCATCCTCGGGCGAGAGGATGAAGCGGAAATGATGCCGGTCCTCGGCGCAGCGTTCCTTGAAGGCATCGAGGTCGGCGGCATCGGTCTGCGGCCCGTAGGCTTGGCCCGGCTCTCCGTCGCGGCCCACGCCATCGCGCTCGATGTAGCGCAGGTGCTTGGCGAGCGACTGCGGGCTGGCCCGCTGCTGGTTGACCAGCAAGGTCTTGATGGTGACGCGCCGCGATAGGGACGTCAGCTTCGCGCCCGCGAAGCGCGCCGCTGTGTGACCGCGCCCCAGGCGCGAACCGGGACGCTGGCCGGTTCCAGCGCCCTTGCCAGCTCCTCCAGGGCTGCGCACGGAGGACTTGCCGCTGCTGGCCTTGCCGGCCTGTTTGAGTACCTTGGAAACGAAGCCCTGGCCCCGGTGCTTCGGGGCGCTGGGACGGATGCGGAAATCATCGTCGCGGCGGTCGGTCATGGTTGTCTCCCCGGGAAGTTGAGGCGTGTCCGGTCGTGCGAAGCACTCGGACACGCCTGCATTGGCGCGGGCCTCGCGCCACAGGCGGCACGGCGGCGAAGCCGCGCCGTGCTGCGCCAACCCCACGTGCAGACTGGCTTTCGACGCGGCCCGGTGCCGCGTCCTTTTGTCTTGCCTTCCGCATTTGCCTCCCCCTGTCCCCCAGGTTCTCGATCCCGGCAACTGCGGCCCGGTGGCAAGGCTGCACCAGCAGCCAGCGCACCGGCGAACACGGCAATGGCCGCAGGCCAGCCGTGTTCGAGGCAAGACGCCTGCACGTGGGACGGCTGCGCCGGAGGCAGCGCGAAGTGCAGCGCGGATGCGCTCGCACTGCACGCGCGACGACATGACAACGGCCAGCAGAACGACACGCCCGATAGCACGATGATGCGCAGCGAATCGGTGGCCATCATGGGCGCGACTCCAGCCAGACGGGGCGCGCAACGCCGATCACGGAAGCTGCGCTGACCGGCCCGAAATACCGGCTATCGAACGACGCCGGATTGGTCACACTGAGGAGGAACAGCTCGCCATGCCGCAAGCGGTGGCATTGCTGCCGGGATGGCAGCGGCCGGCCCCAGCGATCGGCAGACAGCACGGCGGCTGAAGGCACGCCGTCGATGCGGACTTTGCCGTCAGCGATGCACACCTCTTGCGGCGCCACCGCGCCCACGCGCTTGAGCAGAGGAATGCGCGTCGGCAGGTAGCCGCGCTGCGCAGCGAGCGCGGCAGCCTCGGCAGGCAGCGGCACCAGCACGATGCTGCCTACCGACAACGGACGTGGTGGCGAGCTGGTGCGATGGTCGAGCGGATCGATGCGATACCAGCCGACCTCCACGCTGTCGGACGGGTTGTAGGTCAGGCGTGGCAGCGGATGCACGAAGGACGCCCAGGCCAGCGCAGCGAGGCCGCAGGCGGACAGGCCCGCCAGCACGAGGCGAGCGCGCACGCGCAAGCGAGGGTGCGGCGCGGTGCCGGAAGTGGAAACTGCGGTCATGGCAGCGCCCTCCCGGCCAGCCAGGCGGCGTGCCGCTCGGCGGTGTATTCGGGCAGCGGCAAGTGCGCTGCGAGCCGGTTGGCGAGCGTGCGCCAGTACGCGGGCGAGACGCCGACAGGCGTGATGCCCAGCGCCTCGATGGCGTCGATGCGCGCCAGCACGGCACGCACCGATTGCTCACCCTCGGCGTGCAGCAAGAGGCGCGCGCCGGGTTGCACGCCGGAGATGCGCTGCGCGCCATCCATCGGCATGCACGCCTGCATCACCATGAGCTGCCAGCGGATCGTGCCGTAGTCGTTGGCCTGCCAGCGGATGCGGCAGAGAACCGCATTCGGCGTGAACACCGCGCAGCGGCGCCAGCGGTCGAACCGGATGATGCGGGCAGGATCACCGAAGCGCAGGTAGAGGTCGAAGCGTTGGTCGATGTATGCGAGCGCAACGCGCGTCAGCGGTACGCCGTCGGCCACGCCGACAGGCGGGATGGACGGCGGTGCCGAAGCCGTCGAGGCGGGTGTGTTCATGAGGACTTCTCCGGGAATTCCCGCTCCAGCAGCGCGCGCAACAGATCGGCCACCGTCACGCCTTGCGTGAAGGCCGATACCTTGATGCGCTCCCGCATGGCGGGCGTGATGTCGAGGGTCAGGCGGGCCGTGTAGAGGTCGCCTTTCTGGAGGTCATCGGCGCTGCCCTGGCGAATCCACGCCTCGGCGTGCGGATTCGCGGGCGGGCGCGCGCCGATGCCCACGCGCTTGCCCGTGCGTTTGCTGGCGGGACTGCTCATGACGGCCACCGCAGCAGTTCGTCCACCAGCGCGGTGATTTCGCTGGCGGCGGCGCTGTCGGGCGCCGTCTCGCGCGCCAGTCGGCCAGCGGCCACGCTGTCGGCGAA
>CAKZXL010000693.1 GCA_937883885.1 uncultured Aquincola sp.
GCAGACGCCGCGCACCGGCTGGGCTCTTCCACCTCCACGCCCGCGCCGGTGGCCGCATGACCGCCCCGGCGCTGACGGGAACCGCCATCGACGAGCGCTACCTGCGCGACTGGAGCGGCCTGGTCGGCGGCGCACCCGCCGAGCTGCACCGCCCGCTGGATACCCAGGCCGTTGCTGCCATCGTGCGGCGCTGCGCAGCCGAAGGCCGGCGCATCACCGTGCAGGGCGGCATGACCGGCCTGGCCGGCGGCGCGGTGCCTGACGCGGGTGACGTCGTCATCAACCTCGAGCGCATGAACACCATCGAGGAGGTGGATGCGCTGGAAGGCGTCATGCGGGTGCAGGCCGGCGCCACGCTGCAGGCGGTGCAGGAGGCCGCCATGGCCGCAGGCTGGCAGTTCGCGGTCGACCTGGGTGCGCGGGGCTCCTGCCAGGTGGGCGGCAATGCCTCCACCAATGCCGGCGGCACCCGCGTGCTGCGCTACGGCACCATGCGCGACGCGGTGCTGGGCGTGGAGGCGGTACTGGCCGACGGCACGGTGGTCAACAGCCTCAGCCGGCTGGTCAAGAACAGCAGCGGACTCGATCCGCGCTTCCTGTTCATCGGCTCGGAAGGCACGCTGGGCATCATCACGCGGCTGGTGCTGCGCCTGCACCCGCCCACCGGGCAGCCGGCGGCCGCCTGGGTGGCGCTGGACCGCTTCGAGGCCCTGCCGCTGCTGCTGCGGGCTTTGCGCCGCCGTCTGGGCCACACGCTGCAGGCCTTCGAGTTCATGTCGGGCCGCTTCGTGGCATTGGCGGCTTCGCTCACCGGCCAGGCGGCGCCCTTGGGCAGCGCAGCCCGCTGGCATGTGCTGGTGGAAGCGGCCGGCGCGCCCGGCACGTCGATGGACGAGGCGCTGCAGGAGGTGTTGGCCGAAGCGATGGAGGCCGGCGGCGTGGTGGACGCGGCCTTCGCGGCCAGCGAAGCACACCGCGCCGCCTTCTGGCGCTTGCGCGAGTCGATTCCCGAGGTCATCGGCCACCTCAAGCCGATGGCGCCGCTGGACGTGAGCATCCCCTGGTCGCAGACCGAGCCCTGGATGAACGAGGTCGAGGCCGCGCTGCAGCGCGCGCTGCCGCAGGCCGAACACCTGTTCCTGGGCCACCTGGGCGACAACAACGTGCACCTGATCAGCGGCCCGGTGGATGCGCAAGGCCTGCACCAGGTCGACGAGATCGCCTATGCGGCGCTGCGCGGCCGGGGCGGCAGCATCAGCGCCGAACACGGCATCGGCCGCATGAAAAAGCCCTGGCTGGGCACCACCCGCACACCGGAAGAGCTGGCGCTGATGCGACGGCTCAAGCAGGCGATGGACCCGCAGGGCCTGCTCAACCCGGGACGCATCATCGATTGATGCGCATCACAAACCACAAGGAGACAGGCGCATGCAACGTCGAACCACCCTCGGTGCGCTGGGCGCACTGGCTTTTTCTGCCTGGGCCGGCCCTGCCCGCGCCCAGGCCTGGCCGACGGCGCCGGTGCGCATGGTCGTGCCTTATGCGGCCGGCGGCGGCATCGATGCCGTGGCGCGGCTGGTGGCCCAGGGCCTGGCCGATGAGTTGAAGCAGCCCTTCAACGTCGACAACCGCGGTGGCGCGGGCGGCATGCTGGGCGCGGAGCTGGTGGCCAAGGCCACGCCCGACGGCTACACCGTGCTGCTGGCCGGCAACCCCGAACTGACGATCACGCCCACGCTGCAAGGCCGGGCGGCCTATGCACCGCTCACGGACTTCACGCCCGTGGCGCTGGTGTCGCAGTCACCCAATGTGCTGGTGGCCGGCAGCGCACTGGGCGCCCGCACGGTGAAGGAGGCGCTGGCCGCGGCGCGCAAGGCGCCCGCCGGCCTGTCCATCGGCACGCCGGGCAACGGCACGCCGCAGCACATCGCGGTGGAACTGCTGCGGGCGCAGACCGGCCTGGACCTGCTGCATGTGCCCTACCGCGGCGCCGGCCCGGCCACCATTGCCGCACTGGGCGGCGAATGCAGCCTGGCCCTGGTGGGCGCACCGCCGGTGCTGCCTCACGTGGCCTCGGGCAAGCTGGTGGCGCTGGCGGTGACGCAGCCCCGGCGCTCGCCGCTGCTGCCGGAGGTGCCGACCATCGCCGAAGCGGCGAACCTGCTGCGCGACGAAGACCTGCTGGCCTGGTACGGCCTGCTGGTGCCCGCCCGCACACCGGCCGAGGTGGTGCAGGCGCTGGAGAAGGCGGTGTTCGCGGTGCTGCGAAAGCCCGACACCCAGCAACGGCTGACCGCCCTGGGCACCGACCTGGTGGCCATGCCCTCGGCCCCTTTTGCCGAGCGCATGCGCAACGAGTCCAGGCGCTACGCCGAGATCATCCGGCGCTTCTCGATCAAGGCGGGCTGACGGCGCGGTCGACGATGAACTGCAGCGCGCGCAGCGCGGGCGCCGGCTCGGCGGTGTATTGCGAATGCACGATGGCGCCGTCCAGCGCGGTGGCCAGCGCCTCGGCCGTGCGCTTGCGGGGGCCTGCGGGTGGCAGCAAGGCCTCGATGGCGGCGGTCATCGCCTGCTTGTGCTGGCGGGTCAGCTCAATGACGGCCGGCAGGGCCGGCCCCAGTTCGCTCACGCCGTTCAGGAACGCGCAGCCGCGGAACTGCCCGAGCGCCTCCCCGCGGAACCATTCCTTCATCACGGGCACCAGCACCTGAACGCCCTTGGTGGCGCCGCCGTGGCGTTGCAAGGCCTCGGTGAACCAGCCCATCCACCGTTCGTGGCGCAGGTTCAGGTAGGCCAGGATGAGCTCGTTCTTGCTCGGGAAGTGCCGGTAGAAGGTCACCTTGGTGACGCCGGCTTCGGCGATCACGCGGTCGATGCCGGTGGCGCGCAGTCCCTCGGCATAAAAGAGGTCGTGCGCGGTGTGCAGGATGCGGTCCCTGGCGGAAAGGTCGCCGGCGCCGACGTTGGAGATCTGGCTCATGCCCAGACTATAGACAGACTTGTCTACCTGCCACACAATCGGCACGTAGACAGATCTGTCTACCTGCCGTCGGTCTGCGGCTTCTCATGACCCCTTTGCTCAAGGCTATTGCCATGGACACCCGCCCTCCGCTGCCCCCGTTCACCCGCGACACCGCGATCCAGAAGATTCGCCTGGCCGAAGACGCCTGGAACAGCCGCGACCCTGCGCGCATCGTGCTGGCCTACAGCGCTGACACGGTCTGGCGCAACCGGGTGGAGTTTCCTCGTGGCCGTGCCGAGGCGCAGGCCCTGCTCGAGCGCAAGTGGGCCCGCGAGCTGGACTACCGCCTGATCAAGGAGCTGTGGGCCTTCGAGGGGCACCGCATCGCGGTGCGCTTCGTCTACGAGTGGCACGACGACGCGGGCCACTGGTTCCGCAGCCATGGCAACGAGAACTGGGCGTTCGACGACAGCGGCTTGATGACCCACCGCCACGCCAGCATCAACGACCGGCCGATCCGGGCCGAAGAGCGCAAGTTCCATTGGCCCCTCGGCCGCCGCCCGGACGACCATCCCGGGCTGTCCGAGCTGGGGCTGTGAACCTGCAGACTGGGCACACACCCGGCGCGAGGCGGTTCAGTCATAGATGACTTTCATGATCACTGCAAGCGCATTCAAGTCAGTTCCTCACCCGCCGATACAGCTGCCAGACCGCGCCCTTTCGGGCGCCTGTTCAACCTGAGCTGGAGCTGTCCATGATCCGTCGTGCCCTTGTGTCGCTGCTGGCCGCGCTGGCCGTGCTGCCTGTCGCCCTGCCCGCCCATGCCAATGAGTTCAGCGAACTGCGTGGTCAGCTCAGTGCCGCGCGTGAGTCGCTGGTGACCATGCTGACCAACAAGGACAAGCGCGGCGCCGACCAGCAAAAGCTGGTCAAGGACACCGCCGATGCGGTGAGCGCCCGGCTGACCAAGATGAAGGCCCCCGCCGGCAAGGAGGCGCAGTTCAAGGAACTGAACGACACCTGGGCCGCGTTCAAGAAAACGCGCGAGAACGACCTGGTGCCGGCCATCCTGGCCGGGCGTGACGACGAGGCGCGCAAGCTGGCCGGCGGCATCCAGCGCGAGCGCATCACGCGCTGCCAGGAGCTGGTCAGCGAGCTGGGCGGCTGAGCCGCCGCACCTCACGCCACCCGCAGGTGCCCCGTGTTGTCGCTCAAACGTTTTTCCATCGGTGCCCGCGTCTGGCTGGCGCTGGGCTTGTGCGCCCTGGCGCTGGTCGGCGCCCTGGGTGCCTCGGGCATCGCACTGTGGCAGGTCGGCCGGGCCACCCAGTCGGCGGCGCAGGAGCGCACGCTGATGGAGCTGGCCCGCAACGTCCAGCACCTGGCCCGGCAAAGTGCGATGGACAGCCTGCAGGCGCTGCTGTCGCCCAGCGAGAAGCAGCAAAAACAGCTGATGCAGGGCATCGAGGCGCGCAATGCCCGCATCGTCGAAGGCCTGGCGCAATTGCAGCGCCTGCTGGCCGACCACGATGCCGACACCGCACAGCTGGCCGAAGAGGTGATCAAGCGCCAGAAGACCTATGCCGCGGGCGTGCAGCGCATCGGCCGCATGCTGGTGGAAGGCAAGCAGGCCGAGGCCGCCTTCGCGGCCGATGAAGAGATGACGCCGATGATGGCGCCCTTCTTCACCGCGCTCGATAAGCTGGCCGAGCGCATGAACGCCAGCCTGGAAGCCCGCGAGAACGCGGTGGGCGGCCAGCTCATCCGCGTCGGCTGGGTGATGGGCCTGGCCGCGCTGGTGGCTCTGGCCTTCACCGCCTGGGTGGCCGCCTGGCTGGTGCGCAGCATGACGCGGCCGCTGCGCGAGGCCGAACGCCTGGCGCGCCACATCGGCCAGGGCGACCTGACGGTGCGGGCGCGTGCCGATGGCGGCGACGAGGTGTCGGCGCTGCTGGCCACGCTCAACACCACCTGCGGCGCGCTGAGCCAGGTGATCGGCGACGTGCGCCGCAGTGCCGATGAAGTGGCGCTGGCCACGGTCGAGATTGCCGGCGGCAACCAGGACCTGTCGGTGCGCACCGAACGGCAGGCCGCCGCACTGCAGGAAACCGCCGCCTCGATGGAGCAGCTGGGCGGCACGGTGCGGCAAACCTCCGACCATGCGGCCCAGGCCAACGACCTGGCCCAGAACGCCCGCACCGCGGCCCTGGGCGGGCACGAGGCGGTGAACCAGGTGGTGGAGACCATGCGCGGCATCCAGGACTCGTCCAGGCGCATCGCCGACATCATCGGCACCATCGACGGCATCGCCTTCCAGACCAACATCCTGGCGCTCAATGCCGCGGTGGAAGCC
>CAKZXL010000694.1 GCA_937883885.1 uncultured Aquincola sp.
ACCGGCATGGTGATGGACCTGGGCCTGCTGCGCGCCGAGATCAACCGCGTGCGGGCGCAACTGGACCATCACTTCCTGGACGACGTGCCCGGCCTGGGCCCCGCCACGCTGGAAAACCTGTGCGCCTACCTGCGCCGCGAGCTGGCGCCGGCCGTGCCTGGCTTGTGCGCGGTCACGGTGCAGCGCCAGGCCAGCGGCGACCGTTGCGTGATGCGCTGGTAGCTGGTCGGCCCCGCCGCGACAGGTGGGCGACAGGCACCGCGGGAACGTTGGTTGCCGCGGTGTGTCGAATTGCCAAGCACAGGAGAAGCTGCATGTTCCCCCGCCCGGCCCCCGCCGTCGCCGCTCCCCGATCGCCCTGGTGGCACCGGGCCGCGCTGTTGCCTGCCGTGGGCGCGTTGGTGCTGGCCGCGGCTTGCGCCACGGGCTATGCGCCCAGCGCGCTCAAGCCGGGGGATTCGATCGAGGCGGCGGTGCAGCAGATGGGCCAGCCCACCGGCGAGTTTCCGCAGCCCGGTGGCGGTCGGCGGCTGGAATACGCGCGCGGGCCGTATGGCAAGCACACCTACATGCTGGACTTCGATGCGCAGGGCCGGCTCATCGGCAGCCAGCAGGTGCTGACCGAAACCCGCTTTGCCACCGTGCAGGCCGGCATGACGGTGGACCAGTTGCGCCAGACCCTGGGCCGCCCGGCGCGCATCTGGGGCGTGCGCTACCACGACCAGACGGTGTGGAGCTACCGCTACGACACGCCTTTCTGCCAGCTCTTCCACGTCGGCATCACGCCCGCCGGCGTGGTGGAAGACACCAGCTTCGGTCCCGACCCGGCCTGCGACGTGGACGACCGGCGCTTTCCGCTGATGCGCTGAGCAAAGCCAGACCTTGCCCGCCGGCGGTACGGTCTGGCAGACAATCCGCTGCTTGCGACCGGATCTGTTGCCATGACTGACGCCACCGCCCTTCAGATCGCTTCGGCCGATGCCGCGCGGCCATTGAGGCCCGAGCAAAAACGGTTCAACACCTTGCTTCGTCAGATCGACCAGGCCCGCAAGACCTTGGCGGACTGGCAGGAAGCCATCCTGCTGTACGGTCAGCGGCATGCGCAAAGCCATGTGCCGCTGCTCGATGAACTTCAGGCTCTTCGGCGGGACTGGGCTTTTGCGCTGGATGCGGCGCTGGCCCGCAAGGGCTGGACACGTGCCGAACGCGAGACGCTGACCGAGCTGCTGTGCGATGCTGCCGGTGAGCTGCTCAGTGCCGACGACGGGGACAAGGCGCTCAAGGCCCTGTTCGACAAGCACTCGGACGTGGACTTCGACACCGATCGCACCGAGGGACTGCAGGCGATCAAGGAGATGGCCGAGTGGGCGACCGGGCTGGATCTGGGTGACGACGAAGGCATCGCCAGCGAGGAGGATCTGCTGCAGCGCATGCAACAGCGCATGCAGGCCGCACAGGCCGAGCAGGCCGAACGTGAGGCCGCGGCACCGCGCCGCCGCAAGAGCGCAGCCGAGCAGCGGCGTGAGGCGGAGGCTCAGCAGGCCACGCAATCGGTGCGCGAGATCTATCGCAAGTTGGCGAGCGCACTGCACCCCGACCGCGAGAGCGACGACCAGCAGCGTGCCCACAAGACGGCACTGATGCAGCAAGTCAACCAGGCCTATGAGAAGAACGACCTGCTGACGCTGCTGCAACTGCAGCTGCAGATCGAGCAGGTGGACGCCGCGCAGTTGGGCGCAGCCGACGCCAAGCGGGTCAAGCACTACAACAAGGTCCTGGCCGAGCAGCTGGCTGAACTCAAGGCAGAGATCAACCGTGTGGAGCTGGGGTTTCGCATCGATTTCCGGCTGGAGCCCGGCTGGGGTCTCAAGCCCACGAAGCTGGGTGAGCAGGCGGCGCGAGAAACCCAGCGTCTGCGCGCTGAGCTGGCAGAGGTCAAGCGCGACATCGGCAGGCTCGACGACGCGCCTGCCACCAAGCGCTGGCTGAAGAAGGTGCGCCGACAGAGGGAAGAAGAAGAAGCCTTCGATCTGGACTTCGATCCCTTCTTTTGAGCACAACCCCCTTCACGCCCTTGCGCCAAGCACATCGATGACGAACCGGCCGCCGCCCATGCAGGATGCAGGTCTGATCGAGGCCATGAACCGAGCCTCCACCCTGGAGCTGTATCAGCTGGCCGCTGTGCTGGAACGGCTGATGACGGACCCACGCCGCATCGTGGACATCCGCAGGCGTCTGCACCTGGGTCAAAGCGTGCGCTTCTACGACACCAAGCGCGACAGCATGCGCACGGGTCGCGTCGCAGACTTGCGGGATGTGCACCTCACCGTGCAGTGTGACGACGACCGGGCCTTGTGGAAACTCCCCTACGCAGCCGTGGAGCCGCCCCCGGGCACCGCTCCCGCCGCCGAGCCTGCTGCGCCACAGCCTGCGGCGCCTGTGCGTCCTACACGGGCCGACTTCCTTCGCGGGGAGAGGGTCTCCTTCACCGACCGCCACCTGCAGGTGCACATCGGCACCATCCAACGCTGCAATCCCAAGACGGCCACCGTCGAAGTGAATGGCGAGGCCTGGTCCGTGCCTGACGGCCGCCTGCGTCACGTGCTGGACATCGGCTGAGCACACCGCAGCTCAGGTTGCGGTGCCCCTTGTGCAGCCCATCGCCGCACTCACCGCCCGCGCCTCATCCCGCACCGCCCGCGCCGCGGCGCCCCGCGCCGACGCATCGAAGCCGCCCGTCGGCCCCAGCACCGTCAGCGCCGCGCACACGCGGCCCGCATGGTCGAACACCGGCGCGCTCACCGCGCTGATGCCGCGCAGGTTGGTGTCCTTGACCACGGCACACCCGGCGGCCAGCACGCTGTCGGTCAGCCGGCCGATCGGGTCGGCCGCATCCAGCTGGGCACGCAGCTCGGCCGGTGCCTCGGCCAATTCCTGCTCGGCCATCGCACGCAGGCGGGCGTCGTCTCGCTGCCAGGCCAGCAGCACGCGGCCGGTGGCCGACCACAGCAGCGGCAGCACGGACCCCACACGGGCGTTGACCGAGATGGGCAGCCAGGGCTCTTCGAAGCGCACGATGGTGGCGCCCTTGTTGCCCAGCACCGCCACGAAGCAGGTGAGCGACAGCGCCTCGCGCAGCCGGCCCAGCGAGGCTTCGGCCGCGCGGATGGGCTCG
>CAKZXL010000695.1 GCA_937883885.1 uncultured Aquincola sp.
GGGCGCCGACCCGCCGCACCCGCTGTCGCCATGTTCGCCACCATCCGCCTGCGCCTGATCGGCACCAGCCTGCTGATCGTCATTGCCGCCATTGCCGTGGTGGGACTCATCAGCTATCGATTCACCCGCGCCTCGCTGCTGGAAGACCTCAACGGGCAGCTCAGCCGCGTTGGCGCTTCCGAGGCTGCCAAGCTGGGTGATTGGGTGGCCGCCAACAAGCGCCTGGTGGTGGCGCTGGCCCCGGCTGCGGCCCAGGCCGACCCCAACCCCGCGCTGCAGCAGGCGCTCACCGCCGGTGAGCTGGAGCTGGCCTACGTGGGCCATGCCGACAAACGCATGATTTCGGTGCCCGCACGCCAGCGTGCGGCCGACTACGACCCCACCGCACGGCCTTGGTACAAGCTGGCCGAAGCCGGCGACAAGCCGGTGATCACCGCCCCCTACATCGCCGCTTCGTCCAAGAAGCTGGTCGTCACCTTTGCGCAGGCCGTGCGCGAGGCCGGCCGTGTGATGGCGGTGGTGGGCACCGACGTGACGGTGGACAACGTGGTGGCTGGCCTGGCCACCATCCATCCCACGCCCAGCGGCTATGTGTTCCTGCTCGACAAGGAGGGCCGCATCCTGGCCCACCCCGACCGGCAGCGCATCCTCAAGCCGGCCACCGACCTGTCGGCCGAACTGACCCCCGCGCTGCTGCAAGGCGTGCAGGCCGGCGAACGGCCGCCCGCGCCGGTGCGCATGGGCGATGGCGACTTTCTGGTCAAGAGCGCCGCGGTGCCCGGCACCGACTGGGTGCTGGTGACCGCAGCGCAGCGTGGCGAGGCGCTGGCCCCGCTGCAAGCGCTGCTGTGGAGCCTGGGCGCCGCGCTGGTGCTGGTGGCCGCTGCGGCCGCCACGCTGACCACGGTGTCCATCAACGCCTTGCTGGGCGGCCTGCGCCGCGTGCAGGAAGCCATGCGCCAGATCGGCTCGGGCGACGGCGATCTGACGCAGCGGCTGCCGGTCAAGGGCCGCGACGAGATCGATGCGATCGCGCTGGCCTTCAACGACTTCGTGCACAACATCGAACAGGTGATGCGCGACGTGCGCGGCAGCGCCGAGGCGATTGCCCATGCCTCGCAGGAAATCTCGGTGGGCGTGCACGACCTCAGTGGTCGCACCGAGCAGACGGCCAGCAATCTGCAGCAGACCGCTTCTTCGATGGAGCAGATGACCGAGCTGGTGCGCCGCAGCGAGCAGCAGGCCGTGGCCGGCACCCAGGTGGCCGAAGACTCCGCGTCGCTGGCCGACCGTGGCGGCGCCGTGGTCGACCAGGTGGTGGCCACGATGGACGGCATCAAGGACAGCTCGGCCCGCATCGCGGACATCATCGGCACCATCGACGGCATCGCCTTCCAGACCAACATCCTGGCGCTCAATGCCGCGGTCGAAGCGGCCCGCGCCGGCGATCAGGGCAAGGGCTTTGCGGTGGTGGCCGGCGAGGTGCGGCAGCTGGCGCGGCGCAGCGCCGAGGCGGCGCGCGAAATCAAGACGCTGATCCACGACAGCGTGGAACGGGTGGACCAGGGCGGGCGGCTGGTGGGCGAAGCCGGCGAATCGATGAAGGCCATTCTGGCCAGCGCACGCCGCGTTAGCGGCATCGTGGGCGAGATCACTCAGAGCACCGACCAGCAAAGCCGCGGCATCGGCGAGATCAATGCCGCGGTGGCCGACGTGGATCGCATGACGCAGCAGAATGCGGCCCTGGTCGAAGAGTCCGCCGCCGCGGCCACCAGCCTGCAGGAGCAGGCCCGTCACTTGGCGCAGGTCATCGGCCGCTTCCGCGTGCGCGACTGACCGGCCCCCGGGCGGCGGTGCGCTGCCGCGGTGCCAAATGCAACAGCCGGCTACCGGGTGGAACCGGTGGCCGCCGCGGTAGTCTCTCGGGGCTGTCGTTGTCTAGGAGTGCCGCCCCCATGCGCAAGACGTCCCTGCTGCTCACAGCCCTGGGTCTGGGCCTGTCCGCCTTTGCTGTTCAGGTGAGGGCGCAGTCGGCCACCGCCGCCGGTTCGCCCAGCACGCGCGGTGCCCCCGTCAGCGCGCCGGTGGATGCGCGCTGGAAGAGCAGCTTCGACGCCTTTGCCGCCGAGGACAAGCTGCATGCGCCCGAGCCGGGCGGCGTGCTCTTCGTGGGCAGCTCGTCGATCCGCCTGTGGAACGGGCTGGAAGAAGCCTTTGGCGCGCCCGGCCAGGCCGTGACCAAGCGCGGCTTCGGCGGCTCACGCATGCTGGACTGCGCGCAGTACGTGCAGGACCTGGTGCTGCCCTACAAGCCGCGCCTGGTGGTGGTGTACGCCGGCGACAACGACCTGGCCGAAGGCCGCACGCCCCAGCAGGTGTTGCAAAGCTTCACGCAGTTCACCGAGACGGTGCGCCAGGCCCTGCCAGACACCCGCATCGCCTACCTGTCGATCAAGCCCAGCCCGCTGCGTGCGTCGCTGGTGCCCGCGGTGCGGGAGACCAACAGCCTGATCGCCGCTTATGCCCAGGCCACGCCCAACCTCGACTTCATCGACATCTTCAGCCCGATGCTCACGGCCGACGGTCAGCCGCGCAGCGAGCTGTTCTCGGCCGATTCACTGCACATGAACGCCGAGGGCTACGCCTTGTGGCGCAGCGTCATCAGCCCGCATCTGCGGCCGGCCGGGGTGCAGCAGGCTGTGCTGCAGGCCCCAGCGCAGCCCGCCGCGACGACGACGTCGGCTCCGCAGGCGCTGAAGACGCTGGTGTCGACGTCGGGCCGCTGACGCCGCGCGGCGCCGGCTTCGGCTTGCGCTGCATGCGCTGGCGCAGCGCGGCCCGCTTGGCAGCGGTGCGGCGGTCCAGCTCACCGCTGATCCAGGCCACCAGGTACAGCGCCGGGAAGCTCACCACCACGATGGCCAGGTCGACCCAGTAGGGCCGCTGCGGCTGCACGTCGCCGGCCAGGGCCAGTGCCAGCAGCGCCAGCACCAGGTGGGCGCAGAACACCGGCAACGAGGCGCGGCCCAGCGTTTCCAGCACCGGCAGGCGCGGCAGGTGGCGCCGCAGCCAGGGCGCGAAGTGCATGGTCAGCAGCAGCAGCGCCATGAAGTTGATCAGGCGCAACGGGCCCAGGTGCCACTTGTCGAACAGCGGCTGCAGCGTGCCGTGGCCCGGGAACGGGTTCTGGCCGATCACATGCCGCCAGACAAAGCCCACCAACGCCACCGCGATGGCGGTGTGCACCATCCAGCGCGGAAACACCGTGGGCGGCGCATCCGGCCGCTCGGCCTGCATCGAGCCCATCCACAGCCCCAGCACCCACAGGAACTGCCAGGCCCAGATTTCGAACGAGCCGGTCTGGCGGTAGGGCACCGGGATGGGCGCCACGCTGGTCACCGCGTTGTACACCGCCTCGCCCAGGTCGAACTGCGCCAGCAGCCAGGCCAGCAGGCTCAGGCCCAGGATGCCGCCCCAGCCGCGGTGCAGGCCGTGCAGCAGCAGCAGCGGGCTCACCAGCATGAACACGATGTAGATGGGCAGGATGTCCAGCAGCGGCGGCGAGTAGATCAGCAGCAGGCCGCTGAACAGCGCCGCCAGCGGGCGGTCAAGGTAAAAGCCGATCAGGTTGATGATGGCTTCCTGCCCGATCAGCAGGCCCATCAGGGCCACCACCGTCATCAGGAAGATCAGCAAGGCGATCTGACAGGCGTAGATCTTCAGCGCCCGCTTGAAGAAGGCCCCGCGCATGGCGTCGGCGCCATCACGCCGTTCGCGTGCGGTGTACACCATGCCCGCCATGAAGGCCGACAGCATCACGAAGCCTTCGGCCGCCGAGACGAAGCCGAAGGGCTGCCCGGTCGGGTTGGACAGGCGCGTGGGCAGGTGGGTGAGCGTCATCAGCACGAGCATCAGCCCGCGCACCGCGTCCAGCTCCCAGAGGCGCTTGGCGCCGGGGCTGGCTGGGGCGTTCGCAGTGGCACTGACACCGGCTTGAGCCACGCGCGTCTCCATCATCGGTTCTTGAGGTGCGCCGATTCTGGTCAGCCACCCTGCGCCCCGATGTAGGACAACAGCGGCTCAGCCTATGGGACCGGCGGCCAAGCTGTGCCCGGATGTGTCAGGCCGCCTGCTGCAGCCCCCGGCGGCGCACGGAAGGCGCCACGCCGTAGCGCCGCCGGTGGTAGCGGCTGAAGGCGCTGGCCGACTGGAAGCCGGTGCGCCAGGCCACTTCCAGCAGGCTGAGGTCCTGGCGCGGCAGCAGCTCGGCCAGGCGCCGCGCGCGCAGGCGTTCCACCAGGTCGGCAAAGGGCAGACCGGCACTGGCCAGGTGGCGCCGCAGTGTCCAGCGCGAACAGCCCAGCGCCTGCGCCACCGCCCGGTGCAGGGCCTGCAGCGGCTCGTCGTCGCCTGCCACGTCGTCGGCCGATGCAGGGTCTGCGCCGCTGGCGTCCCACAGGCTGCACAGCACCGCTTCGGCGCGCGACAGCAGATCGTCGGCCACCGGCTGGCCGGCCAGCGCCTGCAGGCGGCTGTGCAGCAGCTGGCGGCTGCGCTCGGCCAGCCAGGCGTTGTGCGGCACCAGTGCTGCGCGCAGCGCCGGGCCGCGAACGATCAGGCGGTGCGCCGCCACTTCGCTGCCCGCGTGCACCGGCATCTGCAGCCGGTGCTGCCAGGCCAGGCGCACCCGGCTGTAGCCGGTGCCGGCCAGCTCGGCGCGCAGCTGCAGGCCGCGCGGGCCGGCGGCGGCTCCATGCTCACGCAGCATCTCGCGCACGATGGCGAAGTTGGCCAGCACGCTGTGCAGCGCACCTGCGCCTTCGCAATCGGGTCGGTAGGTCAGCACCAGGCAATCGTCGCGGGACTGCAGCGTCACGCTGTCGGTGCTGCCCACCAGCGGCCGGAACTGCAGCCAGTCTTCCAGCGCGCGGGCGGCATCGGCCTGGTTGAACCACAGCGCCGCCTGCTCCGGCCAATGCCAGTACAGGCTGTCGCGGTCCACGGCCGAGAGGTCGGCCGGCGCCGGCGCCAGCAGCCTCATCAAGGCCCGCACCCGTTCGTGGCGCTGGCTGCCCAGTCGCAGGCCGGGTTGCGCCAGCTCATGCGGGCTGATGCCGGTGCGGCGATGGAATTCGTCGGCGGGCAGGCCTTGGTGCTGCAAGGCATCGCACATCACGCGCGCCAGCGTCATCGATACCGAGGGCGGGGGGCTGCTGAACATGAGCGCAGGATTAACGAAAGCCGACATTCGTTCATCCCGTGTTAACCCTCAAGCGCCGCTGCCTGCTCCCGCAGGTCAAGTGGCTGCCCCCGCCGGCACAACGGCCCGGCGGCCCGGCTTGCAGCATGCGCGGCCCCACAACGCAGGAGACAAGACATGCTGCAACACACCGCCGGCCCGCGCCGGCCTTCGACCCCCTCGCCCCGCCGCCGCGCCGTGCTGCCACCTGGCGGCTGGCTGCTGCTGGCCATCGCGCCCTGGCTGGGCGCCTGTGGCAGCGGCGACGACCGGCCGGCCCAGGCCACGCTGGGCCGCGACAGCCTGCCGCTGATCAGCCAGGACGGCTACCAGTTCAAGGACTTCAACCGCAACGGCACGCTGGAGCCCTTCGAGGACTGGCGCCGCAGCCCCGAGGCGCGCGCGGCCGACCTGGTGGGCCGCATGAACCTGGCCGAAAAGGCCGGCGCGATGATGCACGGCACTCTGGTGCTGGACGCCGCAGGCACCGCCATCGACCTGGCGGCCACCGGCCCGCTGGTCACGCAGCGAGGCGTCAACACCTTCATCACCCGCATGAGCGCCGACGCCGCCACGCTGGCCACCCAGCACAACCAGCTGCAGGCGCTGGCCGAAACCACGCGGCTGGCCATTCCGGTGTCCATCAGCAGTGATCCGCGCAACCACTTCCAGTACACCGTGGGCCAGAGCGTGTCGGGCGGCGGCTTCACCCAGTGGCCCGAGACCCTGGGCCTGGCCGCCATCGACGATGCCGACCTGACCCGCCGCTTCGGCGACATCGCCCGCCAGGAGTACCGCGCGGTGGGCCTGCATGTGGCCTTGTCGCCGATGGCCGACCTGGCCACCGAGCCGCGCTGGGGCCGCATCTTCGGCACCTTCGGTGAAGACCGGGCGCAGGTCAGCCGCCAGGTGCAGGCCTATGTGCAGGGCTTTCAGGGCCGCAGCGACGGCCTGGCGGCCGAGGGCGTGGTGGCGGTGGTCAAGCACTGGGGCGGCTACGGCGCCGCCAAGGACGGCTGGGACAGCCACAACCCCTACGGCAAGCTGATGACCTTTCCGGGCGCCAACCTGGCCGAGCACCTCAAAGCCTTCGACGGCGCCTTCGCGGCCGGCGTGGGTTCGTTGATGCCGACCTACTCGATGCCCGAAGGCACGGTGACGGTGGACGGCGTGACGCTGGAGAACGTGGGCGGCGGCTACAACAAGCCGCTGCTGACCGAGCTGCTGCGCAACCGCCGCGGCTTCGACGGCGTGATCGTCAGCGACTGGGGCATCACCTCCGACTGCACAGGGCCCTGCCTGACCGGCGCGCCGGCCGGCGTGTCGCCGTTCGCGTTCTTCTCGTCCTTCGGCACCTCCTGGGGCGTGGAGGGCTTGAGCCGGCGTGCCCGCTTCGTGAAGGCGGTGGACGCGGGCATGGACCAGTTCGGCGGCACCGAAGACAGCGATTTCCTGGTGCAGGCGGTGCAGGCCGGCGAGCTGACCGAAGCACGGCTGGACACCTCGGTGCGCCGCATCCTGCGGCAGAAGTTCCGCCAGGGCCTGTTCGAGAACCCGTATGTTGAGGCGCAGGCCGCCGCCACGCTGGTGGCTACGCCCGCCCACCATGCCGATGCGCTGGAGGCGCAGCGCCGCTCGCAGGTGCTGCTGCAAAACCGCAACCAGCGGCTGCCGCTGGCGGCCAGCGTGCGCAAGGTCTGGCTGTACGGCATCAATGCCGACGTGGCGCGCAGCTATGGCTACACCGTGGTGGCCACGCCGGCTGAAGCAGACGTGGCCCTGGTGCGCACCGCCACGCCCAGCGAGCTGCTGCACCCGGGCTACATCTTCGGGTTGCTGCAGCATGAAGGCACGCTGGCCTTTGCCGATGGCCAGGCCGACTACGAAGCCATCAAGGCCGCGGCCGCGGTGGTGCCCACGGTGGTCACGGTGTACATGGACCGGCCGGCCGTGCTCACCGCGCTGGTGGACAAGGTCGATGCGCTGCTGGCCAATTTCGGCGTCAGCGACGCGGCGCTGTTCGACGTGCTCACCGGCCGCGCCAGCCCGCGCGGCAAGCTGCCGGTGGAGCTGCCGCGCTCGATGGAAGCGGTGGCCGCGCAGAAGTCAGACCTGCCGCACGACTCGGCGCAGCCGCTGTTCCCGTACGGCCACGGGCTGGGGTACTGAACCCCGCTCAGTGCAGCGCCGGCTCGGTGCGGAAGGTGTTCATCAGCGCCGTCAGCCGCTGGGCCTGTTCCTTCAGGCTTTGCGCGGCGGCGGCTGATTGCTCCACCAGCGCGGCGTTCTGCTGCGTCATCTGATCGAGCTGGTGGACCGACTGGCCGATCTGCCCGATGCCCTGGCTTTGTTCGGCGGAGGCGGCGGTGATCTCGCCGATGATGTCGGTCACGCGCTGCACGCTGGCCACGATCTCGCCCATCGTGCTGCCGGCATCACGCACCAGGCGCGAGCCGGTTTCCACCCGTTCGACGCTGGCGCCGATCAGGGTCTTGATCTCCTTGGCGGCCTCGGCGCTGCGCTGGGCCAGGCTGCGCACCTCGCCGGCCACCAC
>CAKZXL010000696.1 GCA_937883885.1 uncultured Aquincola sp.
CAGCGGCCAGCGCAGCGCCAAGGCCTATGACGCGCCGCTGGTGGCCAATGCATCGGCCTACGCCAGCCTGACGCAGGTGCCCAAGAGCTACACCGCCGAGCTGAAGGCCGATGGCCTGAAGGGCGCACGCATCGGCGTCGTGCGCGCGATGTTCCCGGCCGCCACCGCGGCCAACCAGGCCTTCCTCGACACGCTGGAAGCCGCGCTCACCCGGATGCGCGCGGCCGGCGCCATCGTGGAAGACGTGGTGATCGAGGACAACCGCATCGTCATCGGCGCGGCCTCGGCGCCCATCGAAGGCAACCCGGGCAGCTTTGCCAGCCTGTCGGCCTACGAGTTCGCGGCCGATCTCACGGCCTACCTGTCGGCCTGGCCTTCCACCACCGACAAGCACCTGCGCAGCACGCAGGAAGTGGCCACCGCGCTGGCCGCCTTTCCTGAAGAAGCGACGGTGCTGCGCTCCTTCAACAGCTACCTGGCCAACGGCGCCGCGCTGGCCGACACCAGCAGCGCCGCCTACAAGACCTGGCAGCGCAACCTGAAGCCGCGTGACGCCTACGTGATCCCGCGGGTGCTGGCGGCGCTGGACAACAAGGACTTCGCCACCGGCACCGCCAAGGGCGCCGCGTACGACGTGCTGGTGTACCCGGTGCTGCAAGGCTTCAACGGCACCAGCGTCAACTCGGGCAGCAACAACCGGCTGAGCCCGTTCAGCGGCTTCCCGGCCATGGCCTTCCCGGCCGGCTTCGCCAAGGCCACGGCCAGCGCCACGGTGGCCGAGCCGGTGGCCTTCGAGATGCTGGGCCGCGAGTTCGCCGAAGGCACGCTGATCCGCCTGGGCTATGCCTGGGAGATGCTGGCCAAGCCGCGTGTGGCACCGCCCACCACGCCGGAGCTGTAATCGGCCGGTTGGCGCAGGGGGCGTGTCATGTGTTGGTCACATGCATGTCACGCCGCTTTCATCGTCGGCCAAGAACATCGCGGGCTTGTCTGCCCCAGCACCCGCGAGGACTCTCTTGACCAAGCCGAACGACTACGAACTGCGCTACGTCGACCCTGACACCGTCGATCACAACCCCACCCGCAACCCCAGCTTCGATGCGGTGTTGCAGGCACGTCTGTCGCGCCGCTCCATCCTGCGCGGCAGCATGGGCACGGCGGCCACCGCGCTGCTGGGCGGCATCGGCCTGTCGGCCTGCGGCAATGACAGCGACGACGACACACCGGAGATGGTGAAGGCGCTGTCCTTCACCGCCGTGGCCAAGAGCGTGGCCGACGTGTGCAGCGTGCCCACCGGTTACACCGCCACCGTGATCTACGCGCTGGGCGACCCGCTGACCGCCAGTACCACCGCCTACAAGAACGACGGCACCGACGGCGACTTCGACAACCGCGCCGGTGACCACCACGACGGCATGGAGTACTTCGGCCTGTCGTCCGACGGCACCCGTCGCGACCCCAACGGCTCCGACCGTGGCCTGCTGGCCATGAACCACGAAGCCACCAGCCACGCCAGCACCGAGCTGGCGTCGGCCTTCGTGCATGCCAACGGCGGCACCAACACGCTGCCGCGCCCGGCCGCCGAAATCGACCGCGAAGTGCCGCTGCACGGCGTGTCGATCGTGGAAGTGCGCAAGACCAATGGTGTCTTCGGCACCGTGCCGTCGTCGGCCTACAACCGCCGCATCACGCCGCTCACCCCGGTGGAGCTGTCGGGCGCCGCCCGCGGCAACGCGCTGATGAAGACCAAGTACGCGACCACCGGCACCAGCGCCCGTGGCACGCTGAACAACTGCGGCACCGGCATCACCCCTTGGGGCACGCTGCTGACCGGCGAAGAAAACTGGGCCGGCTACTTCTTCCGCTCCAGCACCGACAACGCCGCCCGCGGCAACGACAAGAGCGTGACCTCGCTCAACCGCTATGGCCGCACCCAGGGCTCGGCCAGCCGCCACGGCTGGCAAACCGGCGGCACCGACGACAAGTACGTGCGCTGGAACATCAGCAAGACCGGCACCTCGACCGACGGCACCGACGACTACCGCAACGAGCTGAACACCTTCGGCTACCTGGTTGAGATCGATCCGTACGACAAGACCAAGACCATCAAGAAGCGCACCTCGCTGGGCCGCTTCGCGCACGAAAGCGCCGCCTTCAGCAAGCTGGTGGAAGGCAAGCCGCTGGCCGTGTACATGGGCGACGACTCGCGCGGCGAGTACATCTACAAGTGGGTGTCGGCCGCCAACTGGGCCGCGGCCGATGCCAACGCCAGCGACCGCGTGGCCGTGGGCGACAAGTACCTGGACAGCGGCAAGCTGTACGTGGCCAAGTTCAATGCCGACGGCAGCGGCAGCTGGATCGAGCTGTCGATCGACAACGCCACCATCAAGAACTACACCGGCTATGCCTTCGCCGACCAGGCCGACGTGGTGGTGAATGCCCGCCTGGCCGCCGACGCCGTGGGCGCCACCAAGATGGACCGCCCGGAATGGTGTGCCACGCACCCGACCACCGGCGAGGTGTACTTCAGCCTCACCAACAACAGCAATCGCAAGGTCGAGCCGAGCGGCAGCTCGCAGATGGTGGTGGATGCGGCCAACCCGCGCGCCTACACCGACAGCTACGCCGGCGGTGCTGCCGGCTCGCCGGGCAACCTCAACGGCCACATCGTGCGCGTGGCCGAGACCGGCGGCGACGCCACGGCCACCGGCTTCAAGTGGGACGTGTATTTGTTCGGTGCCGAGTCGGGTGCCGATGCCGGCAAGGTGAACCTGTCGTCGCTGACCGCCGACCAGGACTTCTCCAGCCCCGACGGCCTGTGGTTCAGCAAGGCCAGCGGCCTGTGCTGGATCCAGACCGACGACGGTGCCTACACCGACGTCACCAACTGCATGATGCTGGCCGGCATCCCCGGCACCGTGGGCGACGGCGCCGCCAAGACGCTGGCCTACACCAAGGCCGACGGCAGCGCGCTGAACGTGACCACCTACGTGGGCAAGACGCCGACCCCGGCCACGCTGCGCCGCTTCCTGGTGGGCCCGAAGGACTGCGAACTGACCGGCTGCACCGAGACGCCGGACGGCCAGACGCTGTTCGTCAACATCCAGCACCCGGGTGAGACCATCACCTCGGCCAACGTGACGGACCCCAGCAAGTACCTGAGCCACTGGCCGGGCAACGCCGGCTACGGCGCCGGCGGCGCCAACGCCCGCCCCCGCTCGGCCACCGTCGCCATCACCAAGAACGGTGGCGGCGTGGTGGGCAGCTGAGGCAGCAGGCCCTGAGATGCAAAAAGCCGGCGTGAGCCGGCTTTTTGCTTTTGGGGTGGCACTCGCTAGGGTGGGTACGGCGGCCGTTGTCCCCGGGGACAGACAGTTGTTTATCAACTGGACAAGGGGGTGCTATAAGCGAGAGTGATTCTCATCCGGCGGTGTCCGGATCGTGGTTCTGTAAACGTCTCAGCTTGGTGGTGATCCTTGTTGATCGTGAAGCTGCTGCCCTTCCTTGGCGTTGTGTTCCTTGCTGCCTGTGGGGGCAGCTCTGAGACTGTTGCAGTCACTATCTTGCCGTCGCAATACAGGGTGGATGACATTAAGTCGGACCTCGCTACGCCTGTCGTGGACGAGGTTGTAAGGCTCAAACCGAAAAAGGTTCATCTAACACTGTGCACTTCGACGCCGCCCGCAAAGATTGTCCTGATTAGCGATGAACCTCAGCAACCCTGATACCGCGCTCGGGCTGCTTCGGCGTGGCGACCATCGCCCTGAGCAAACTGCCGAGCATGG
>CAKZXL010000697.1 GCA_937883885.1 uncultured Aquincola sp.
CACCGGGCCATGGCGCTCGGCCATGGTGCGCAGAATGGGCAGCGCGATGGTGTGGTCGCCGCCGAGCGTCAGCGGTATGCAGCCGGCGGCCAGCACCGGGCGGTAGAAGTCGGTGATGAGGTCCACCGACTTGGTCAGCGAGTAGGTGTTGATGGGCACGTCGCCCAGGTCGGCCACCTGCAGGCTGTCGAAGGGCGCGGCGCCGGTGGCCATGTTGTAGGGCCGGATCAGCGCCGATTCGGCGCGGATCTGCCGCGGGCCGAAGCGGGTGCCCGGCCGGTGGCTGGTGCCGATGTCCAGCGGCACGCCGATGAAGGCGGCGTTCAGGCCCACGGGGCTGGTGGCCATGGGCAGCCGCATCATGCTGGCCAGGCCGCCGAAGCGCGGCATCGCATTGCCGCCCAGCGGCTGGTTAAAGGAGTCGCTCATCGTCAGACTGCTCAAGCGCGGCGGCCGCGGATCCACTCCAGCACACCCAGCAGCGAGGTGGTGAACAGGATCAGCAGCGTGGCCACCGCGGCGATGGTGGGCGAGATGTTCTCGCGGATGCCGTTGAACATCTGCCGTGGCAGGGTCAGCTGTTCGGGTCCGGCCAGGAACAGCGCTACCACCACTTCATCGAACGAAGTGGCAAACGCGAACAGCGCGCCCGAGATCACGCCCGGCGCGATGACCGGCAGCGTGATGCGGAAGAAGGTGCGCATCGGCGTTTCGCCCAGGCCCAGGCTGGCGCGCACCAGGTTGTGGTCGAAGCCCTGCAGCGTGGCCAGCACGGTGGTGAGCACAAACGGCGCACCCAGCGCGGCATGCACGACGATCAGGCCCACATAGCTGTCGGCCAGGCCCAGCGGCGCGAAGAACAGGTAGGTGCTGACGCCCACCACCACGATGGGCACCACCATCGGCGCGATCAGCAGGCTCATCAAGAGCCCCTTGAACGGAAAGCTGGTGCGCGCCAGCCCCACCGCGGCGGTGGTGCCCAGCACGGTGGCGATCAGAGTGGCCGCAGGGGCCACGATGAAGCTGTTCTTCGCGGCGCGGGCCCATTCTTCAGAGGCGAAGAGGTTCTCGTACCACTTGAGCGACCAGCCGTGGATCGGGTAGACGAGGAAGGAGCTGTCGCTGAACGACAGCGGCATGATCACCAGGATGGGCGCCAGCAGATACACCAGCACCGCCACGCAGAAGAGGCGCAGCCCCCACCAGCCGGCCTTGTCGAGCGGCGTGGCGTAGGCGGGAAAGTCGGGCAGCAGCTTCATGGTCAACCCAGGCTCAGTTCAGACTTGGTGATGCGGCGGTACACCGCATACAGCACGAGCGTGGCGGCCAGCAGCATCGCGCCCAGCGCGCAGGCCATGCCCCAGTTCACGTTCACGTTGGTGTACTGGGCGATGTAGTAGCTCAGCATCTGGTCGTCGGGGCCGCCCAACAGCGCCGGCGTCACGTAGTAGCCGATGGCCAGGATGAACACCAGCAGCCCGCCGGCGCCGATGCCGGGGTAGGTCTGCGGCACGTACACCCGGAAGAAGGCGGCCAGCGGCGTGCTGCCCATCGACACCGCAGCGCGCTGGTAGGTGGGCGGCACGCTCTTCATCACGCTGTACAGCGGCAGGATCATGAAGGGCAGCAGGATGTGCGTCATCGACACCAGCACGCCGGTGCGGTTGAACAGCAGCTGCAGCGGCTTGTCGATCAGGTGCAGCGCTGCCAGCGCATGGTTGACCAGGCCTTCGGACTGCAGCAGCACGATCCAGGCGGCCATGCGCACCAGGATGCTGGTCCAGAAGGGCACCAGCACCAGGATCATCAGCAGGTTGGCCTGGCGGGCACTGAGCGTGCTGAGCCAGTAGGCCAGCGGGTAGCCCAGCAGCAGGCACAGCAGCGTGACCACCAGGCTGATCTGGAAGGTGCGCAGCAGGATGCCGCCGAAAGCGCGCTGCTCGGGCGCCATGCGCTCGATGTGGCCGTTGGCATCGCGCTGCAGGTCGACCGAAGCCAGCAGGTAGTCGGGCGTCCAGCGCTCGCCGTTCTTGGCAATGGCCTGCCAGTACTTGGCTTCGCTCCAGCGCTCGTCCAGCGCCAGCAGTTCGGTGCGGGCGTTGCTGCCGGCGGGCAGCGGCATCGCCTTGTAGGTGTTCATCACCAGCGAGCGGGCGCCCGGCTCGGCGCTGTTGAGCCGGCGCGCCAGCGCGCCGGCATCCGAGCGGTCGGGCAGGGCGGCCAGGTCGGCCGCCATCGCCGCGAAGGCCGCCTCGGGCGGCGTGCCTTCGCGGCTCCAGCCGTCCAGCGCGGCCACGGTGCGGGGCAGCGCATTGGCCACCTCCGGGTTTTCGGCCGCGCGCTTGAGCAGCCCGGCGATCGGCACCAGGAAGGTGAGCAGCAAAAAGATGAGCAGCGGCAAGGTGAGCGCGAAGGCGCGCAGCTTGCGCTGCCGACCGGCCCGCGCCAGCTGCCGCTGCAGCGATCGGGGATCGGCGGGGCCGGTCAGCGGCAGGGCGGAGGCGGTCATGCGGGGCTACCGGTTCAGTTGGTGGACCAGGCGGCGAAGCGCTTTTCCAGGTCCTCGCCCTGGTCGGCCCAGAACTTGAAGTTGAACTGCAGCGCGTCCTTGGCGTTGGCGGCCGAGGTGGGCAGGTTGGCCTGCACGCCGGCGTCCAGCTTGGCCATCGCCTTGGTGTTGGTGGGACCGTAGGCGATGTTCTTCGCGTACTCGGCCTGCGCGTCGGCCGTGGTGGCGAAGGCGATGAACTTCATCGACGCTTCCTTGTTGGGCGCGCCCTTGGGGATCACCCAGTGGTCCAGGTCGTAGATGCCGCCGGTCCAGCCGATCTTGAGGTTCTTGCCTTCGCGGTTGGCGGCGTCGATGCGGCCGTTGTAGACGGTGCTCATCACCACGTCGCCGGCCACCAGGAACTGCGGCGGCTGGGCGCCGGCTTCCCACCACTGGATGGCGGGCTTGAGCTCTGTCAGCTTCTTGAAGGCGCGCTCGGCGCCTTCCTTGGTGCCCAGCACCTTGTACACGTCGGCCGACTTCACGCCATCGGCCATCAGCGCGAATTCGAGGTTGTAGCGCGCGCCCTTGCGCATGCCGCGCTTGCCCGGGAATTTCTTGGTGTCCCAGAAGTCGGCCCAGGTCTTGGGGCCGTCCTTGAGCTTGTCGCCGTTCCAGGCCATCACCGTGGACCAGACGAACACGCCCACGCCGCATTCGCTCACCGCGGCGGGCAGGAAGCTCTCCTTGCCGCCCAGCTTGCTGTAGTCCATCTTCTCGAACAGGCCTTCGTCGCAGCCGCGGGCCACGTCGGGCGATTCGACCTCCACCACGTCCCAGGTGACCTTCTTGGTCTCGACCATGGCCTTGACCTTGGCCTGCTCACCGTTGTATTCCACCGCGATGACCTTGGTGCCGGTGGCCTTCTCGAAGGGCTCGTAGTAGGCCTTCTTCTGCGCGTTGGCATTGGCGCCGCCGAAGTTGACGACGGTGATCTGCTGCTGGGCCAGCGCCGGCAGGGCGCACAGCGCGGACAGGGCGAGGACGAGGGTCTTCAGTTGCATGGTGCAGTTCTCGGTGGTCGAACGGGGAAGGAAGGAGTGCGGGCTCAGGCGTAGACGCGGGTCAGCGCCTGCGGGAATTCGAGCCAGACGTGGTCGCCCGCGGCCGGCACCGCGGGCGCGGACAGCGGCAGCTTGACGGCGGCCTCATGCCGGCCGTCGGCGCCCACGCCGCACAGCAGCCGCAGGTGGTCGCCGAAGTACACGATGCTGCGCACCTGGGCGCGCAGCAGGTTGGCGGCACCGCCTGCGGGCGGTGCGGCATGCACCCCGATGCGTTCGGGGCGGATGCCCACCATCACCTCGGCGCCCTGTGTCGCGGCATTGACGTTGATGCCGGTGAGCACCGTGCCGTCGGCCATCACCGCACTGCAGCGATCGCCACGGCCATCGGCGCCGGTGGTGCGCAGCGTGGCCGGCAGCATGGTGCCGTCGCCGATGAAGCTGGCCACGAAGCGGTTGGCCGGCTGCTCGTACATGGTGTCGGCCGGGGCGATCTGCTGGATGACGCCGTTGTTGAACACCGCCACCCGGTCGCTCATGGTCAGCGCCTCGCCCTGGTCGTGGGTGACGAAGACGAAGGTGACGCCGAGTTGTCTATGCAACTCCTTCAGCTCGATCTGCATGTGCTCGCGCAGCTGCTTGTCGAGCGCGCCCAGCGGTTCGTCCATCAGCACCAGCTGCGGCTCGAACACCAGTGCGCGGGCCAGGGCCACGCGCTGCTGCTGGCCACCCGACAGCTGCGACGGGTAGCGGCCCGCCATGCCCTGCAGCCGCACCATGGTCAGCGCCCGCTCCACCCGCTGGGCCTGCTCGGCTTTGGGTACACGGCGCACCGTCAGCGGGTAGGCCACGTTGTCGCCCACCGTCATGTGCGGAAACAGCGCGTAGTTCTGGAACACCATGCCGAAATTGCGCTTGTGCGGCGGGGTGCGGGTGATGGGCTTGCGGTCGAGCAGGATCTCGCCGGCGGTGGGCGACTCGAAGCCGGCCAGCATCATCAGCGTGGTGGTCTTGCCCGAGCCCGAGGGGCCCAGCAGCGTCAGGAACTCGCCGCGGCGGATGTCCAGGTCGAGCTTGCGCACCACCAGGTTCACGCCGTCGTAGGTCTTTTGCACGCCGACAAAGCTGACCAGCGGCTCGGCAGGGAAGGTGGCGGCGCGCAGGCCGCCGGCGGGCGCGGCCTGGCTGGCGGCGGGGGGTTCGGCGAGGGTGGTCATGGCGATGTTCAAGCCACGGCGGCGAAGCTGTCGGCCAGCACCTGCAGGCCTTCGTCGATCAGCGCGTCCGACGCGGTCAGCGGCACCAGGATGCGGATCACGTTGCCGTAGCTGCCGCAGGACAGCAGCACCAAGCCGCGGCGGGCGGCTTCGCGCACCACGCGGGCGGTCAGGTCGGCGTCGGGCTGGTGCACGTCGCCGTCCTTGCCCAGCTCCAGCGCCACCATGGCGCCCAGGCCGCGCACGTCCACCACCGCCGGCACCTTGGCCGCGATGGCGCGCAGGCCGGCGCGCAGTCGCTCGCCCAGCGCCTGGCTGCGCTGCAGCAGTTGCTCCTGCTCGAACACTTCCAGCACCGCCAGCGCGGCGGCGCAGCCGATCGGGCTGCCGGCATAGGTGCCGCCCAGGCCGCCGGGGCCGGGTGCGTCCATCACGTCGGCGCGGCCGATGACGGCGGAGATCGGGAAGCCGCCGGCCATCGACTTGGCGCTGGTGATCAGGTCGGGCGCCACCGGCCATTGCTCGCACGCGAACCAGGTCCCGGTGCGGCCGGCGCCGGTCTGCACCTCGTCGGCGATCAGCAAGATGCCGTGCTGGTCGGCCAGCGCGCGCAGCCCGGCCACGAAGGCGGCCGGTGCCTCGTAGAAGCCGCCTTCGCCCTGCACCGGCTCGACGATGAAGGCCGCCACGCGCTCGGGCTCGATGTCGTTCTTGAACAGCAGCGCCACCGAAGCCAGCGCGTCTTCCACGCTCACGCCGTGCAGCGGGTTGGGGAAGAGGGCATGGAACACCTCGCCCGGGAAGGGGCCGAAGCCGGTCTTGTACGGGGCCACCTTGCCGGTCAGGCCCAGCGTCATCACGGTGCGGCCGTGGTAGCCGCCGGTAAACGCAATGACGCCCGGCCGCTTGGTGTAGCTGCGGGCGATCTTGACGGCGTTTTCCACCGCCTCGGCGCCGGTGGACAGGAACAGCGTCTTCTTGGCGCCTTCGCCCGGGGCCAGCGCGGCCAGGCGCTCAGCCAGTTCCACGTAGGGTTCGTAGGCCACCACCTGGAAGCAGGTGTGGGTGTACAGGTCGAGTTGGGCCTTGACCGCCTCGATGATGCGCGGGTGGCAGTGGCCGGTGTTCAGCACCGCGATGCCGCCGGCGAAGTCGATGTAGCGCTTGCCTTCCACGTCCCAGAACTCGGCGTTCTCGGCGCGGGCGATGAAGATCTCGTGCGCCTGGCCCACGCCGCGCGGCACGGCGGCGCGGCGGCGGGCCATCAGGGCCGCGTTGGTGGCGGCGGGCTGCGCCAGGGACGTGATCAGGTCGGGTTCGCTGTGCATGGTCTTCTCGCAGCAGGGCGGGGGGTGTGCGTGACTTTAGGCACGGCCCGCGGCGAATACCATGTACATCGTGTCATCGTCGGCAGAGCACTGTGCTGGCGGTACGCCCCATACACACTGTCCCCAATACGGTGCACCGTGATCACCCTGAATCCTGAATCGCGAACGCCGCTGGTCACGCAGATCGTCGACGGCTTCCGGCAACTGATCACCGAGCAGACGCTGCGCGGCGGCGCCAAGCTGCCCTCCATCCGCGCGCTGGCGGCGGCGCATTCCATCAGCGTCTTCACCGTGGTGGAAGCCTACGACCGCCTGGTGGCCCAGGGCTGGGTGGTATCGCGCTCCAACGCGGGCTTTTTCGTCAAGCGCCGCGCCACCGACGCCGCCGCGCCGGCGCAGGCCGAGCCCGAGAGCGCCGACCTGCGCTTCGACGCGCGCTGGTACCTGCGCCACATCTTCGAGAGCCGCAACCTCGAACTCAGGCCCGGCTGCGGCTGGCTGCCCAATGGCTGGCTGTTCGAAGAAGGCGTGCGCCGCAGCCTGCGCCAGCTGGCCAGCGAAGGCGTGGAGCTGGGCGGCTACGGCCTGCCGCACGGCCACATGGCGCTGCGGGTGCTGATCGCCGAATCGCTGGCCGAGCGCGAGGTGACGGCCACCGCCGGGCAGATCCTGCTCACCCAGGGCTCCAGCCAGGCCTTCGACCTGGTGGCGCGCGGCCTGGTGCGCCCCGGCGACACGGTGATGGTGGACGACCCCGGCTACCCCAACCTGATGTTCATGCTGCGCTTTCTGGGCGCGCGGCTGGTGGGCGTGCCGCGTGCGCCGGGCGGCTACGACCTGGCCGCCTTCGAGGAGCTGCTGGTGGCGCACCGGCCCAAGGTGTTTTTCACCCAGCCGCGGCTGCAAAGCCCCACCAACTCGGTCGCGCCGGTGGCGCAGCTGTTCCAGCTGCTCAAGCTGGCCGACCAGCACGGCCTGACGGTGGTGGAAAACGACATCTACGCCGACCTCGACCCCGAGCAGCGCCCCTCGCTGGCCAGCCTGGACCAGTTGCGGCGGGTGGTGTACGTGGGCAGCTATTCCAAGACCATCTCGCCCAACATCCGCGTGGGCTACCTGGCCGCGCGTGGCGAGCTGCTGGAGGACCTGGCGCAGCTGAAGATGGTCTCGGGCTTGACCTCGTCCGACATCACCGAGCGCCTGGCCTTCGGCGCGCTGTGCGAAGGCCGCTGGCGCAAGCACCTGAAAAGCCTGCGCGACCGGCTGGCACAGGCGCACGAGGGCGTGGCCCGGCGCCTCACCGAACTGGGCTTCGAGCTGTTCAGCGAACCCAAGGCCGGCATGTACCTGTGGGCCCGCCACCCCGACCTGACCGATTGCATCGAGCTGTCGCAGCAGGCGGCCACGATGGGCATCCTGCTGGGCCCCGGCCACCTGTTCCTGGCCGAGCCGCGGCCCACCGGCTGGCTGCGCTTCAACGTCGCCTTCAGCGACGACGAACGGCTCTACCGTTTCCTCGACCAGCAGATACGACTCCACCACCCGGGCGCTGCCGCCTGAACGGATAAAATTTACAAGATGAAAGCCTCCGACATCCGCGCCACGTTCCTGAAGTTCTTTGAATCGAAGGGGCACACCATCGTGGCCTCCAGCCCGGTGGTGCCGGGCGACGATCCGACGCTGCTGTTCACCAACGCCGGCATGAACCAGTTCAAGGACGTGTTCCTGGGCTTCGACAAGCGGCCGTACAGCCGTGCCACCACCGCGCAGAAGTGCATCCGCGCCGGCGGCAAGCACAACGACCTGGAAAACGTCGGCTACACCGCGCGCCACCACACCTTCTTCGAGATGCTGGGCAACTTCAGCTTCGGCGACTACTTCAAGAAGGACGCGATCAGTTACGCCTGGGAGCTGCTGACCGAGCATTTCAAGCTGCCCAAGGACAAGCTCTGGGTCACCGTCTACTCCGAGGACGACGAGGCCTACGAGATCTGGAACAAGGTGGTGGGCGTGCCCGCCGAGCGCATCGTGCGCATCGGCGACAACAAGGGCGGCCGCTACATGTCCGACAACTTCTGGATGATGGGCGACACCGGCCCCTGCGGCCCGTGCACCGAGATCTTCTACGACCACGGCCCGGAGATCGCCGGTGGCCCCCCGGGCAGCCCCGATGAAGACGGCGACCGTTACATCGAGATCTGGAACAACGTCTTCATGCAGTTCAACCGCACCGAAGACGGTGTGATGCATCCGCTGCCCAAGCCCAGCGTCGACACCGGCATGGGCCTGGAGCGCGTGACCGCGGTGCTGCAGCATGTGCACAGCAACTACGAGATCGATCTCTTCGTGGCGCTGCTGGCCGCGGCCAAGCAGGCCGTGGATCATGCGGCCCCCAAGCTAGCCGCTGGCGCGGCGTCGCTACCCCCCGAGGGGGCTGACGCTGGCTTGGGGCGGCCCGGCGCCAGCGCCGCCGGTGCCGGCGGCTGTGACCAGAACAGCCCGAGCCTGAAGGTCATCGCCGACCACATCCGCGCCTGCTCCTTCACCGTGGCCGATGGCGTGATCCCCGGCAATGAAGGCCGCGGCTACGTGCTGCGCCGCATCGCCCGCCGCGGCATCCGCCATGGTTACAAGCTGGGCGCCCGCAAGCCCTTCTTCCACACCCTGGTGCCCGCGCTGGTCGAGCAGATGGGCGAGCCCTACCCCGAGCTGCGCCAGCAGCAGGCCCGCATCACCGAGGTGCTGAAGCAGGAGGAAGAGCGCTTCTTCCAGACCATCGCCAACGGCATGGAAATCCTGGATACGGCGCTGGCCAAGCTGCAGGCCCAGGGCGGCGGCGCACTGGATGGCGAACTGGCCTTCAAGCTGCACGACACCTACGGCTTTCCGCTCGACCTGACGGCCGACGTCTGCCGCGAGCGTGGCCTGTCGGTGGACAACGCCGGCTTCGACGCCGCGATGAGCCGCCAGCGCGAGCAGGCGCGCGCCGCCGGCAAGTTCAAGATGCAGGCCGGCCTGGAGTACAGCGGCGCGCCCACCACCTTCCACGGCTACGACGTGCTGCTGCACGAAACGGCCACCGTCACGGCGGTGTACGTGGACGGCACGCCGGTGGACTCGGCCCGCGCCGGTGACGACGCGGTGATCGTGCTCGACCACACGCCGTTCTACGCCGAAAGCGGCGGCCAGCATGGCGACACCGGCGAGCTGCGCAACGCCACCAGCCGCGTGCTGGTGGAAGACACGCTGAAGATCCAGGCCGACGTGTACGGCCACCATGGCCGCATCGTCGAAGGCGAGATCAAGGTGGGCGACGTGCTCACCGCCCGTGTCGATGCCGAGCGCCGCGCCAAGACCATCCGCAACCACAGCGCCACCCACCTGATGCACAAGGCCCTGCGCGAGGTGCTGGGCAGCCATGTGCAGCAGAAGGGCTCGCTGGTCACCGCCGACCGCACGCGCTTCGACTTCGCGCACAACGCGCCGCTGACGGCCGAGCAGATTGCGCAGGTCGAGGCCATCGTCAATGCCGAGATCCTGGCCAATGCCGACACGCAGGCCCGCAGCATGGGCATCGAAGAAGCGCAGAAGCTGGGCGCGATGATGCTGTTCGGCGAGAAGTACGGCGACACCGTGCGCGTGCTGGACATCGGCAGCAGCCGCGAGCTGTGCGGCGGCACCCACGTGCGCCGCACCGGCGACATCGGCCTGTTCAAGATCGTCGCCGAAAGCGGCGTGGCCGCCGGCATCCGCCGCGTGGAAGCCGTGACCGGCGACAACGCGCTGGCCTATCTGCAAGGCCTGGAGCACACCGTCGACCGCCTGGCCGCCACGCTCAAGGTGACGCCCACCGAAGTGGGCACGCGCGTGAATGCGGTGCTCGACCAGGTGCGCAGCCTGGAGAAGGAGCTGGCCGCGCTCAAGGGCAAGCTGGCTTCGGCGCAGGGCGACGAGCTGATGTCGCAGGCGGTGGACATCAACGGCCTGAAGGTGCTGGCCGCGCGGCTGGAAGGCGCTGACGCCAAGACGCTGCGCGAGACCATGGACAAGCTCAAGGACAAGCTCAAGACCGCCGCCATCGTGCTGGCCGCGGTGGACGGCGACAAGGTGCAGCTGGCCGCCGGTGTCACCGCCGACAGCGTGGGCAAGGTCAAGGCCGGCGAGCTGGTGAACTTCGTCGCCCAGCAGGTGGGCGGCAAGGGCGGCGGCAAGCCCGACATGGCCATGGCCGGCGGCACCGACGCCAGCAAGCTGGCCGGCGCGCTGCAATCGGTGCGCGGCTGGGTGGCTGAGCGGGTCTGAGGTGGCCCCCAAGCTCGCTTTGCTCGCTGCCCCCCAGGGGGGCGCTCAGTCCCTTGGGGCGGCCCGGCGGGACTGAGGTTCGCCCCCAAGCTCGCTGCGCTCGCGTCCCCCCGAGGGGGATCTCAGACCCTTGGGGCGGCCCGGCGGGACTGAGGCCGTCTCGGAGAAGACCGTCGTCAGGTCCGCGCTGGCGCGGCTGGCGGGCGCGCTGTATTCTTACCCCATCGTCATCGATGCGATCGGGGTAAGAACATGACCGCCACCGCCACCTTGTCCAGCAAGTTCCAGATCTCCGTTCCCAAGTCCGTGCGCGAGGAACAGCACTGGCAGGCGGGGCAGGAGTTCGTCTTCATCCCCAAGGGCAAGGGCGTGCTTTTGATGCCCGTGCCCGAGCTGGCGCAACTGGCCGGCATCGCCAAGGGCGCGCGGAAGGAAGACTACCGTGATCGGGCGGACCGCTTCTGATGGCGGCTGCGCGTGTGGTCGACACCTCGGCCTGGATCGAGTGGCTGGCCGGCAGCGCCTTGGGCAAGAGGCTCGTCAAGCAGTTTCCCGACCAGACGCAATGCGTCGTGCCTACGATCGTGCAGCTCGAACTCTCGAAGTGGCTGGTTCGTGAAGTCGGTGAGGACGAGGCCGATCAGGTGATGGCCTACACGCGGAAGTGCGTCGTGGTGCCGCTGGACACCGCGATTGCTTTGCTGGCGGCGGACCTGCACCGCGAACACAAGCTGGCGACCGCCGACGCCATCGTCTACGCCACGGCGCGTCACGCCGGCGCGGACCTGCTGACCTGCGACGCGCATTTCCAGGATCTGCCGGACGTGGTCTTCTTCCCCAAGGGCACGTGACGGCGTGACAATGGGCCCAGCGGCTACAGTGCGCCCATGCCTGAACGCCAAGACCTTGCCGGCCGCCACATCCTGCTGGGGCTGTCCGGCGGCATCGCCAGCTACAAGTCGGCCGAACTGGTGCGCGAGCTGTCGCGCGCCGGGGCCACCGTGCAGGTGGTGATGACCGAAGCCGCCGAGCACTTCATCACCCCGGTGACGATGCAGGCGCTGTCCAACCGGCCTGTGGTCACCAGCCAGTGGGACGCGCGCGAGCCCAATAACATGGCGCACATCAACCTCACCCGTGAGGCGGATGCGATGCTCATTGCCCCGGCCAGCGCCGACTTCATCGCCAAGCTGGTGCAGGGCCGGGCCGACGACCTGCTGAGCCTGGCCTGCCTGGCGCGCCCCATCGATCGCTGCCCGCTGCTGGTGGCCCCGGCCATGAACCGCGAGATGTGGGCCCACCCGGCCACCCAGCGCAACGTGCGCCAGCTGGTGGCCGACGGCGCCACGCTGCTGGGCCCCGGCGCCGGCGACCAGGCCTGCGGCGAAGTGGGCGATGGCCGCATGCTGGAAGCGGTGGAGCTGTGCGAGGCGATGATCGCGTTCTTCCAGCCCAAGCTGCTGGCCGGCCGCCGCGTGCTCATCACCGCCGGGCCCACCTTCGAGCCCATCGACCCGGTGCGCGGCATCACCAACCATTCCAGCGGCAAGATGGGCTTCGCGCTGGCCCGCGCCGCGCAGGAGGCGGGCGCCCAGGTCACGCTGGTGGCCGGACCGGTGCACCTGCCCACGCCGCGCGGCGTGGCCCGGCTGGACGTGCAGACCGCCCGCCAGATGCAGGCCGCGGTGCTGCCGCTGGCGCCGCAGCACGACGTGTTCATCGCCACCGCCGCGGTGGCCGACTGGCGGCCCGACACCACCGCCGACCACAAGATCAAGAAGCAGGGCGACCGCCGCGTGCCCACGCTGGCGCTGACCGAGAACCCCGACATCCTGGCTGCGGTGGCGGCACTGCCGCAGCGGCCCTACTGCGTGGGCTTTGCCGCCGAGAGCGAGCAACTGCTGCAGCACGCCAGCGAGAAGCGGCTGCGCAAGAACATCCCGCTGATCGTCGGCAACCTGGGGCCGGCCACCTTCGGCCGCGACGACAATGCACTGCTGCTGGTGGACGAAAACGGCCACCACGACATTCCCCACGCCGACAAGCTGACGCTGGCCCGCGCCCTGGTGGGCGAGATCGCCGGCCGCCTCGGCCAGCCACACGCCCCCGCATGACCGTCATCGATGTGAAAGTGCTCGACGCCCGCATGGCCGAGCAGATGCCCGCCTACGCCACTCCCGGCAGCGCGGGGCTGGATTTGCGCGCCTGCCTGGACGCACCGCTGGTGCTGGAGCCGGGGCAGGCCGCCCTCATTCCCACCGGCCTGTCCATCCACATCGCCGACCCGGGGCTGGCCGCGATGCTGCTGCCGCGCTCGGGCCTGGGCCACAAGCACGGCATCGTGCTGGGCAACCTGGTGGGCCTGATCGACAGCGACTACCAGGGCCCGTTGATGGTGAGCTGCTGGAACCGCGGCCAGCAGGCCTACACCGTGCAGCCGATGGAGCGCATCGCGCAGATGGTCATCGTGCCGGTGGTGCAGGCCAGCTTCCGCCGCGTCGAAAGTTTCGACGCCAGCGAGCGGGGCACCGGCGGGTTCGGGTCGACTGGTACGGCCTGAGCGGGTCTGGTGCCTGTGTTCAGTGGAGGCCTGGCGCCGGTGGCGCCGAGGCCAGCACGCTGAAGGCCGACGACTCATTGACGCTGCCGGCCTCGATCTCGTCTTCGGTCGCGGCACGCACGCCGCGCACCGTCAGGTGCAGGCGCAGCGCGATGCCGGCCAGCGGATGGTTGGCGTCCAGCACCACCTGCGAGGGGTAGACCTCGGTCACGGTGTAGATGGCGTCGCCCGGCATGTCGGGCGTGGTGGCGCCTTCGGGCAAGCCTTCGAACTGCATGCCCGGCTCCACCTCGTCGGGGAACAGCGCGCGGTCTTCGAAGCACACCAGGTCGGCGTCATAGTCGCCGAAGGCATGTTCGGGCTCCAGGTGCAGATGCACTTCGTAGCCTTCGGCCTGGCCGGCGAGGGCTTCTTCCACCTTGGGCAGCAGGTCGTCACCGCCAAAGAAAAATTCGACCGGCTCATTCAGTTCGTCGATGGCCTGGCCTTGGGTGTCGGCGAGTCTCCAGGTCAGGGAGACGACGCAAGGGGCGTTGATCAGCATCGCAGGATGATGTCACAACCTGCCCAGGGCGCCGGCGGCCGGCGGCGACAATCCGCCGATGCTCATCGATCAAGCTCTGCCGCTGCTGGGCGGCCTGTCTCCCGCGCAATTCATGCGCCGCCACTGGCACAAGAAGCCGCTGCTCATCCGCCAGGCGGTGCCCGGCGTGGTGCCGCCCGTCACCCGCTCGCAGGCCTTCGAGCTGGCCGCGCGCGAAGAGGTCGAGTCGCGCCTCATCGTGCACCAGCCCCAGCCCACGGCCCGCGGCAAGATGGCCTGGAAGCTGCGCCACGGCCCCATCGCCCGCACCGCGCTGCCACCGCTGAAAACGCCCGGCTGGACCCTGTTGGTGCAAGGCCTGGACCTGCATGTGCCCGCCGCGCACGAATTGCTCAGCCGCTTCCGCTTCGTGCCCGAGGCGCGGCTGGACGACCTGATGATCTCCTACGCCACCGAAGGCGGCGGCGTGGGCCCCCACCTCGATTCGTACGACGTGTTCCTGCTGCAGGTGCAGGGCCGGCGACGCTGGCGCATCGGCCCGGTGGCCGACCGCACGCTGGTGGACGGCGTGCCATTGAAGATCCTGGCGAACTTCGAGCCGCAGCAGGAATGGGTGCTGGAGCCCGGCGACATGCTGTACCTGCCGCCGATGTGGGGCCACGACGGCGTGGCCGAAGGCGGCGAGTGCATGACCTGCTCGATCGGCTTTCGCGCCCCCAGCCGCGGCGAGATGGCGCGCGAGCTGCTGCAGCGGCTGGCCGACATCGCCGCCGATGGCGCCGACGACGAAGACCCGCGGCAAACGCGGCTGTACCGCGACCCCACGCAGCCGGCCACCAACGAGCCAGGTCGGGTGCCGCCGGCGCTGGCCGATTTCGCGGCCCAGGCCGTGCGCGAATGGCTGGCCGATCCTCAAGCCTTGGCCATGGCGGTCGGGGAAAACTTGAGCGAGCCCAAGCGCTCGGTCTGGTTCGAGCCCGGGCAGGCCCTGGCGGCAGGCGTTGCCATCGAACTCGACGCGCGCAGCAAAATGCTCTACGACGACCAGCATGTTTTCATCAACGGCGAGAGCTTTCGCGCCGGCGGCCGTGATGCCCGTCTGATGCGCCGCCTGGCGGACGATCGGCACCTGGGCGCGGCAGATGTCGCCCGTTTGAGTGCTGAAGCCGTCGGTTTGCTGTCGGAATGGGCGCAGGCGGGCTGGGTGCGCGTGGCCAGTTGAGGGGCGCAGGCGAGGCAAAGCACGCGCGGGCTCGTGTTTTGCCCCTGCGGCTTGAGGCATGAACGCCCGACAGCGGTCAGATACATCACGGTTGAGGCAATTTCGCAACGTTCGGTGGTTGCCTGCACTCGGTACCCGACCGGTCTCTAGGGAACTCCCTTACTCCTCGTATACTTGCGGGCTAGACAAAGGGACAGCTCGAGCGTTCCTTGTCTTGGGTGGCGTGCAGTTCTGTTCGCCCCATGACCAGTAATTGTTCGACATACAGATTCGAGGACACAAATGAACAAATCGCTCCTGTTGGCTGCCCTGTTTGCTGGCGTTGCCCTGACCGCTTGCGGCAAGAAGGAAGAAGCTCCGGCCCCCGCCCCGGCTCCTGTGGAAGCCCCGGCTCCGGCCCCCGCTGCTGCCCCGGCCGCCGCTGACGCTGCTTCGGCCGCTGCCGACGCCGCTTCGGCTGCTGCTACCGCTGCTTCGGCCGCCAGCAACTGATCCAGCGCGATCCGTTCTGCAAAAAGCCGCCCTCGGGCGGCTTTTTCATTTGCGGAACGGCGCGCCCGAGATCTTGGAGCCCGGCTTGATGCCACGCTTGGCGAACCAACCCTGGTTCATCTCCAGCGCGTAGCGAACCGGCTGCTCGGAGCAATGGCTGTCCAGCTTCTGCGGCTGCATGTCGGCGATGTTCACCACCGTTCCGTCATCGGCCAGGAAGGCGATGGACAGCGGCAGCAGCGTGTTCTTCATCCAGAAGCAGCGGGTGGCGCGCTGCTCGAACACAAACAGCATGCCGTCGGTGGCCGGCATCTCCTTGCGGTGCATCAGCCCGATCTGGCGCTGCTCCTCGGTCTGGGCCACTTCGGCCTTGATGTTGTACATGCCCGCGTTCAGCGGGATGCTGGGCAGGCGCTGCGGTGCGTCCTGCGCCCACGCGGCGGCGCTGGCGGCCAGCGTCAGCGCAACCGCTGCCCTTGTTGTCAGCTTCATCGGTCAAAGTCCCATGGCGGTCTGTCGATGCGCCATGGTAGCGAGGCTGGATTGCTGTCCCGCAAACCGTGGTTGACAGAGCGGCTGAACTAGAATCGTTCGCGAGTTTCCCTCCCTGTTTTCAATACCGGAGCCCCTTTTCATGTACCAGCACATCCAAGTGCCCACGGGTGGCCAGAAGATCACCGTCAATGCGGACTTCTCGCTCAATGTGCCCGACGAGCCGATCATTCCCTACATCGAGGGCGACGGCACGGGCTTCGACATCACCCCCGTGATGCTCAAGGTGGTGGACGCTGCGGTGGCCAAGGCCTACGGCGGCAAGAAGAAGATCCACTGGATGGAGGTGTACGCCGGCGAGAAGTCGACCAAGGTGTACGGCCCCGACGTGTGGCTGCCGGAAGAAACCCTGCACGCCGTGCGCGACTACGTCGTGTCGATCAAGGGCCCGCTGACCACGCCCGTGGGCGGTGGCATCCGCAGCCTGAACGTGGCGCTGCGCCAGGAGCTCGACCTGTACGTCTGCCTGCGGCCCATCCAGTACTTCAAGGGCGTGCCCAGCCCCGTGAAGGAACCGGAAAAGACCAACATGGTCATCTTCCGTGAGAACTCGGAAGACATCTACGCCGGCATCGAGTTCGAAGCCGAGAGCGACAAGGCCAAGAAGCTGATCAAGTTCCTGCAGGAAGAGTTCGGCGTCAAGAAGATCCGCTTCCCGAACACTTCGGGCATCGGCATCAAGCCGGTGTCGAAGGAAGGCACCGAGCGCCTGGTGCGCAAGGCCATCCAGTACGCCATCGACAACGACAAGCCCAGCGTCACTATCGTGCACAAGGGCAACATCATGAAGTTCACCGAAGGTGGCTTCCGTGACTGGGCCTACGCGCTGGCACAGAAGGAATTCGGCGCCGAGCTGATCGACGGCGGCCCGTGGTGCAAGTTCAAGAACCCGAAGACCGGCAAGGACATCGTGGTCAAGGACTCCATCGCCGACGCCTTCCTGCAACAGATCCTGCTGCGCCCGGCCGAGTACTCGGTGATCGCCACGCTGAACCTGAACGGCGACTACGTCTCTGACGCGCTGGCCGCGCAAGTGGGCGGCATCGGCATCGCCCCGGGCGCCAACCTGAGCGACTCGGTCGCGATGTTCGAAGCCACCCACGGCACCGCACCGAAGTACGCTGGCAAGGACTACGTGAACCCCGGTTCCGAAATCCTGTCGGCCGAAATGATGCTGCGCCACATGGGCTGGACCGAAGCGGCCGACCTGATCATCAGCTCGATGGAAAAGTCCATCGCGTCGAAGAAGGTGACGTACGACTTCGCCCGCCTGATGGAAGGCGCGACCCAGGTGTCGTGCTCGGGCTTCGGTCAGGTGATGATCGACCACATGTGATGCGCCGGCGCTGCTGACCGCAGAGTCTGTGAGGGGCCCCTGGTGCTGTGCAAGCACCAGGGGCTTTTTCATTGCTCATGCCGGTCGCCGGGCACCCTTGCCGCACCCAAAACCGGGGCGCCAGTTCGACGCCCCGGTGCTGCGATCAGCCGCGCGACTGGCGCAGACGGCGGTTCGACAGCAGACCCAGCACGCCCAGGCCGGCCAGCATCAGGGCGTAGCTCTCGGGCTCCGGCACCGGCGTGGTGACGGTCAGGTTGTCCGCCACCACGCCCACGCCCTTGAAGGCGATGGAGCGGATGTCGGCCTGCGCGCGCACGATGCCCAGGAACTGGCCTTCGTTGTAGCCATCGGCAGCGGTGTCGACGACGAAGGCGTGGGTCTCGATGATGAGGCTGTTGTCGCCGTAGGCCGTGACTTCCACGCTCAGCGGGGCGGTGCCGTACAGGTCGGCCAGCGCGTCGAAAGCGGCATGGTTGACGAAGGCGCCGGCACCACTGGACAGGCCGTTGGTGAAGGTGAAGCGCAGCTCGCCCGAGGTGCCGCCTGCGGCGAAGAAGTTGCCCACGCCCCACAGGCCGTTGTCGTACAGCACGCGGTTGTTGGCGCCTAGTTCGGCCTGGCTGTCGCCGGTGAACACGATGCCGGTGCCCACGGTGACGGGGCCGCTGGTCAGCAGGCCGTCGAAGGCTTCAAAGTCGACCGTCAGCTGCGGGCCGGCGATGGCCGCCGCGTCGGTGACGAGCGCGGCCTGCACGGGCAATGCGGCGACGGCGACCAGGGCGGCCGCGGCGATCAGTTGCAGTTTCATGGAATCTCCTTGATCGAAAAGTGGGGCGGCGCCTCAGGTGCCGATGATTCCGCCGTTGTCCTTGGTGATCACCACCACGGCTGAGCGCGGGCGACCCGCCGGCAGCGGCGTGACGCCGTCGGCTTCCACCGACCACTGGTTCTGCGGCCAGTTGGAGAACTGGGTGGGGTTGGTGTAGAGCGCGTCTTCACCCGGGTGCTGGATGCCGACGAACAGGGTCTTGCCGTCCGGCGTCATCGTGATGCCGGTGACCTCGCACTTGTTGGGGCCGGTGAGGAAGCGGCGCGTCTGGCCGGTGGCCGGATCGGCACACACCATCATGTTGCCGCCGACGTTCACGAAGTCGCCGCTGCCGTCGCCCACCTGGTCGGTCTGCACCCACAGGCGGCCGAACGGGTCGAACCACAGGCCGTCCGGTGCAGCGTAGTCGGCGCTGCCGTCCGGCGTGTCGTTGATGTTGCCGACGTAGCGGCTGGCCGGCGACTTGGCCGTGGCGGTATCGCCGGCCTGGGCGAACAGGTCCCAGGTGAAGCGCGTGGCGGTGACCGTCTTGTCCTGCTCGCGCCAGCGGATGATGTGACCGTAGACGTTGTCCGCGCGGGGGTTGGCCGCATCAACCGCGGGGCGCGCGCTGGCGGCGGTGGTCGAGCCGTCGATGGCATTGGCGCTGGGCGATGCGCTGCTGCCGCGGCGGTTGTTGTTGGTCAGGGTGCAGTACACCTCGATCTCGCTGTAGCCACCCACGCGCGGGCGCACGCCGGTCCATTCGGGGCGGTCCATCATCGTGGCGCCCACGGCGTCAGCGGCCATCCGGGTCTTGATCAGGATCTTGGCCAGCACCTCGGCGTCGTCGGCGCCGCTGAAGTTCGGGTTGTCGCGCAGCGCCACGCCGTTCACACCCACCGAGTCCGGCGTCAGCGGCAGCCAGGTGCCGGTGCCATCGGCTGCGAACCGCGCCACATACAGCGTGCCGCTGTCCAGCAGGTCCCGGTTGGCGGCCTTGTTGGTCGGGTTGAACTTGCCGGCGCAGACGAACTTGTAGATGTACTCGTTGCGCTCGTCGTCGCCCATGTAGAGGGCGACGTGGTTGTCGGCGTCCACCACATGCTGGGCGCTTTCATGCTTGAAGCGGCCCAGCGCCGTGCGCTTGACCGGCGCGGCTGACGGGTTCATCGGATCGATCTCGACCACCCAGCCGAACAGGTTCGCTTCGTTCGGGTTTTGCGCCAGGTCGAAGCGGTCGTCGGTCTCGTGCCAGCGGTAGCCGAAGCCGGCCGCCACCACGCCGTAGCGGTTGTACAGCTTGCCGATTTCGGTGTTGGTGCCGGGCAGGGGCGAGCGTGCACCGAAGTTGCCGTTCCAGTTCTCTTCGCAGGTGAGGTAGGTGCCCCAGGGCGTGCTGCCGTTGGCGCAGTTGTTGACGGTGCCATAGGCCACCGTGCCGTCGGACTGCAGGCCGGTGTCGGTGCTGCCGCTGTCGCTGATGGTGTACTTGCGGGTCTTCAGCAGTGCGTGGCCGGCGGCCGGACCACTGATGCGGCACAGGGTGTTGGCGGTGATGCGGCGGCCGTAGGGCGAGTTCTTCACCACGCTCCACTTGCCGGCGCTGCGGCGCACCTCCAGCACCGAGACGCCGTGGGCGGCCTGCGACTTGCGGGTCTTGGCGATGCTGTAGCCGGCGGCCTGGCCGTCCGGGAAGAGCAGGTCTTCGTGCGTGTACTCGTTGTTGGCGCACAGGATGCCGCGGTCGCTGAGTGCGGCGCCGGCGGTGCCTTGCAGCGGGAAGAAATGCATGCCGTCGGTGTGCATGCCGTACTGCCGGGCCTGTTGGGCTGCGGTCTCGCGAGCGTCACCGGCGAAGGCCGTGCCACCGGGCATGATCGGGTCGCCCCAGGCCACCAGCAGCTGTGCGGTGTAGCCGGTGGGCACGGTGAGCCGGTCCACCACGGCCGTGGCAGCGCCGCCCAGACTCACATTGCGGGCCCGGGTATTGGCGGGCACGTTGTCGAAGCCGATGGGCTGGGTCAGCGTCGATAGGGTGGCCGCCTGCACGGTGCTCATCAGGCCGCCCAGTGACAGACCACCGGCGGCGGCCAGCGCCCCGGCGCTGATACCGCCGCGCACGAAGCCGCGGCGGCTGAGCTCGACACGGTCGATCACGTCAAGGATGGATTCGTTCCCTGAACGGTTCAGGGACACGTCGTTCTTGGGGTGGCTATGACCCTTCATGGGGGGCTCCTGGCGTTGGTGGGCTGGGGGAGTTCGCCACGGAGCCAGGTTTTGGGAGGGCGCCGCGGGCGGACGGACTGTCGCTGGCGCCGTTGACGTGTCTGTGATCGCGTTGCCGCAGGCATGAGCCGAACGGGCCGTGGGCCCGCAGGACCAGGGCGCCGGCCCTGGGTCCCCCCCTTCGACGGGTCAGGCCACTTCGGTGACGAAGTTTTCGCGGGCGCGGCGCACCTTCTTCAGGTTCACCAGCCAGTCGCCTTCGCTGGCGCGATAGCCCAGCGGCAGCAGGATGACGCTGCGCAGGCCCTTGGCCTTCAGGCCCAGGATCTCGTCGACCTTCTCGGGCTCGAAGCCTTCCATCGGCGTGGCGTCCACGCCCTCGGCGGCGGCGGCGATCAAGGCGGTGCCCAGGCCGATGTAGGCCTGGCGCGCGGCGTGCGCGTGATTCACCTCAGGGTCGCGCGGCACATAGCTGGCCAGCACCTTCTGGCGGTAGGCCTCCCAGCCTTCATTGCGGAAGCCGCGCTCGTCGTTCACCAGGTCGAACGCCTGGTTGATGCGGTCGGCGGTGTAGTTGTCCCAGGCTGCGAACACCAGCAGGTGCGAGCCCTCGGTGATCTGTGCCTGGTTCCAGGCCACGGCCTGGATGCGGGCGCGCACCTCAGGGTTGGTCACCACCAGCAGCTGGTAGGGCTGCAGGCCCGAAGAGCTGGCGGACAGCCGCACGGCTTCCACGATGCGCTCGACCTTGTCGGCGGGCACCGCCTGGGCGGCATTCATCTTCTTGGCGGCATAGCGCCACTTCAACAGGGAGAGCAGATCCATGGTTGCAACTTGTAAGTGATTGGGGAACGGCATCGATTGGTGCCGTGGGGCGGCGATCCTATCGGGGTTTGTCCGGATCTGCAGGCCAGGGCCCAAGGGCGCTACGCGCTTGGCGGAACCATGCTGGCGGCCGCCGAGGATTCCCACGTTTGGTCGTGAAATCTCTCACGTCTGTCGCTATTATCAATTCCATCAATGCTCGCGGCGGGACGGTGGGATGGCAGCGACCTGGCATCGATGGCGCAACCGCCTGCGGCATGGCCGGACCTGGCGGCGGGTGGCTGACCTCGGCAGCTCCGACGCGGCGCGCGCCCTGCGCGACAGCATGCTCTGGCTGACGCCCTACCTGATGGTCCTGTCGACCGTGCTGCTGCTGGCCGAGCTGTTTCGGCTGGCGGGCGCGCCGCGGTCGGCCACCGTGGCGCTGGAGGCCGGCGCCACCGGCCTGCGCGATGCGCTGCCGCTGGCGTTGTGGGGGGCCACCGGGGCCGTGCGCGCCTTGCAGTGGCGGCTGCCCCGCACGGCGGTGGCCTTCGTCTGCTTTGCATGCGGCCTGCTGTGCGACCGGTTGCTGGTGATGTCCGGCCCGACGGCGCAAGCCTTTTCCGTGCCGCTGGGGCTGCTGGCGCCGCTGGCCATCGTGCCGTGGATCGGCTGGCTGGTGCAGCGTCGCTGGCTGCAGCTGTGGTCGGGCGAGTCGCCGGCCGGCGACAACGTCGGTGAGTCGGTCAACCTCATCTTCCCGAGCCTGATCGTGGTGGCCAGCGTGGTGTGCGGGCTCGGCCTGCTGCTGGCCATCGGCGCGCCGCTGGCGCGTGCCGTCGCCGAGCTGTTTCGGCTGCCACCCGCACCCTCGGCCGAAGTGCTGGCCGCTGCCTACGCTCTGGGTAACTCGGCCTTGTGGTTGCTGGGCGTGCACGGTTTTTATGCGCTGCTGCCGCTGCTGGAAGCCATTCCCGCCGCCAGTGCGGGCGAGGGCATCGTCAACCAGAGCTTTCTGGGGGTGTTCGTGTTCATCGGCGGCAGCGGTGCCACGGCGTCGTTGCTGCTGGCCATCCTGTGGGTGGGGCGCCAGCGCCGGCACCGGGTGATCGCGATGGCCAGCGTCGCGCCCGCGGTCATCAACGTGAACGAGCTGCTGCTGTTCGGGCTGCCGGTCATCCTCCATCCGCGCATGGTCGTGCCCTTCGTGGCGGCGCCCCTGTGCAACCTGCTGCTGGCCTGGGCGGCCACCCGCGCAGGGCTGGTGCCGATGCTGCGCACGGACCTGCCGTTCAACAGCCCGATGGGGCTGAACGCGTTGCTGGCCGGCGGCGGCAGCCTGGCACCGCTGGTGATGCAGGCCGTCAACGTGCTGACCGGTGCGCTGGTGTATGCGCCTTTTGTGCTCCGATGGCAGCGTGCAATGGCGGGTGAGGACGCCGCGGCGCAGTCGGCCCTGCAGCAGGTGTTCGGGCACCGGTTCGAGGCGCTGGCCATGGCGCTGGACGACCCGGTGTCGCGCCTCAATGAGGTCCATCGCAGCCGCGCCAGCATCATGGACCGCCTCACCCAGCTGCAGCACCGGGCGATGTGCGTGCACTACCAGCCACAGGTCGATCCGTTGACCGGCGACCTGGTGGGCTGCGAAGCCCTGCTGCGCGTGCACGACGACCAGCAGCAGGCGCAGCCGCCGGGCGACCTGCTGGCGGTGCTGGGCAAGGCCGCGCTGCTGCCGGAGCTCGACCTCTGGGTGCTGTCGGCGGTGGCGGCGCAGGTGCGCGACTGGCAAGGCAGGCTGCCGGCGCGTTTCCGGGTGGCGGTCAACGTCAGCCCCTGCACCTTCACGCATGCATCGGCGGTCGAGCGCATGGTGCAGCTGGCCGCGCCGATGGGCGACAGGCTGGTGATCGAGATCACCGAGGAGACCTTCCTGGGCGCTGAGCAGGTGGTGGTGGACGCCATCCAGCAACTGCGGCGAGCGGGGGTACGCATCCACATCGACGACTTTGGCACCGGCTACTCGTCGCTCAACTACCTGCACCGCTTTGCGGTGGACGGCATCAAGATGGACAAGAGCTTCACCGACACCCTGGCCGCCGAAAGAGGCAGCCAGGTGTTCAGCGGCATCTGCGCACTGGCGCACAGCCTGGACCTGGAGGTGGTGGTGGAGGGCGTGGAGTCTGCCTGGCAGCTTGACCGCCTGCCCGCGCAGCCGGGCCTGACGGTGCAAGGCTGGCTCTACGGGCGCGCGCTGGCGCCTGCGGACTTCGGTCGGTTGATGGATGTGCCCCTCAAGGTGACAGAAACGGCGTCGAAATGACGGTGATCGCCCACTCGCTTGTTCGCTTCTGTCATGAAAACCTTTTCCTTTGTCCCCTGGGTGGGCCTCATTGCCGGCTTGTCATCCCTTCCGGTGTGTGCCCAGCACACGCCTTGGTCTTTGCACGCGGGCTTCGGCACGCTGCGTTTTTCGCCCTCTTCGCAGGTCGAGGTGGCGGGGCGAAGCGTGCCGGGCGCCGACATCCGGGTGTCCGACAGCCACAGCGTGGCGCTGGAGGTGGGCTACGACCTGACGGCGCAGCTCACCCTGCGCATGGCGTTCGGGGCGCCGCCTTCGGCCACCTTGCGCACGGGCGGGGCCTTGAACGGTCTGGTGCCGCCGCTGACCGGAAAACTGGGTGAGGTCAAGTACATGCCGCTGGCGCCCAGCATCACCTACCGCTTTGGATCGCACGGCCCCATCCGCCCGTACGTGGGCGCTGGGGTCAACCACATGCGGGTGTTGTCGACGTCGGACGCGGATGTGTCCAACTTACGTGTCCAGCATGCCACCGGGCCTCTGCTGCAGGCCGGGCTGGACATGCCGCTCGATCCGCGCTGGTCGCTTTACGTGGACGCCCGCAAGGTGTGGCTCAAGGCCACCGCCACCGGTTCGCTCCATGCCCTGGGCGGCCTGCCGGTGCGCACCGAGATCAATCTGCGGCCGGTGACGGTGTTTGCTGGCGTGGGCTACCGGTTCTAACGTGTTGCTGGCCGCGGTGCCTGGCGCACCGGCATGCCGTGCGGACATGAAAAAGCCCGCCAGAGGCGGGCTTGGGGCGCGGGGGCCAGAGGGTGCAGGGTGGGGCAGCGCGGTGCTTGATCACTCGGCCGACGCTGCAAAGCTGCTGGTGCGGGTGCCCACATGGGCAGCGGCAGCGGCGCGCGGCGCAGCGGCGCTGTCCAGGGCCTGGATGTTGTGGGCGAGGTCGCCCTTGGGGCCCTGCACCAGGTCGTACGTGACGCGGGCACCGGGTTTCAGGGTACGGAAGCCTTCCATCTGGATCGCGGAAAAGTGCGCAAACACATCGGCGCCACCGCCCTCCGGCTCGATGAATCCGAAACCTTTGGTATCGCTAAACCACTTGACGGTTCCACTTGCCATGACTTTCTCCACAACGGGCAACAGCGCCCTTACTGAGGAAGAAATTCTGCGGCGAGGCTATCGTTCCTGTCAATAGAGTGTCATTAAGATCATTTTCACCTTGCACTCCGTGAGGGCCCTTGTTTGGTGGGTGCAGTGCAAGAGAACGGTGTTTTCGGTTCTCCTTGGCTCTTGAGTCTGACCGGGACGATGCAATATGCACAGGAGCACCCCCCGGTATTCACTCTCTATAGAATCGATTCATGCCCGCGGATCCCCCCTCGCTGCCCCCCACCCCTCCAGGCGCCCCGCGCGTCGATGACGGGCAAGGCGCCGTCGTGGCCGAACGGCAGGCGCAGCGGACCGAGCCGCCGCGCATGTACCAGGTGGTGCTGCTCAATGATGACTACACCCCCATGGAGTTCGTGGTGTTGGTGTTGCAGGAATACTTCCTGCGTGATCTCGACACCGCGACGCAGATCATGCTGAAGATCCACCACGAGGGTCGCGGCGTCTGTGGCGTCTACACGAAGGACGTCGCCGCGACCAAGGTTGAACTGGTGCTTGCTGCCGCACGCAAGGCAGGGCACCCGCTGCAGTGCATTTTGGAGGCCGCATGATCGCGCAAGAACTTGAAGTCAGTCTGCACATGGCGTTCGTGGAAGCACGCCAGCAGCGCCATGAATTCATCACCGTGGAGCACCTCCTGATGGCGCTGCTCGACAACCCTTCCGCCGCCGAAGTGCTGCGCGCCTGCGCTGCCAACATCGACGACCTGCGCAAGAGCCTGTCGAGCTTCATCAAGGAGAACACGCCCACGGTCGGTGGCACCGACGAGGTCGACACGCAGCCCACCCTGGGCTTCCAGCGTGTGATCCAGCGGGCCATCATGCACGTGCAAAGCACGGGCAGCGGCAAGAAGGAAGTCACCGGCGCCAATGTGCTGGTGGCCATCTTCGGCGAGAAGGATTCGCACGCCGTCTACTACCTGCACCAGCAAGGTGTGACGCGCCTCGACGTGGTGAACTTCATCGCCCACGGCATCAAGAAGTCCGACCCGCCGGAGCCGTCCAAGTCGAACGAGAACCCGGGCGCTGAAGGCGAGAAGGAAGACGCCGCCGAAGGCAAGGGCTCGCCGCTGGACCAGTTCACCCAGAACCTGAACCAGATGGCCCGCGACGGCAAGATCGATCCGCTGATCGGCCGCGAGCACGAGGTCGAGCGGGTGATCCAGGTGCTGTGCCGCCGCCGCAAGAACAACCCGCTGCTGGTGGGTGAGGCCGGCGTGGGCAAGACCGCCATCGCCGAGGGCCTGGCCTGGCGCATCACCGAAGGCGACGTGCCCGAAGTGCTGGCCGAGTCCACCGTGTACGCGCTGGACATGGGCGCACTGCTGGCCGGCACCAAGTACCGCGGCGACTTCGAGCAGCGCCTGAAGGGCGTGCTCAAGCAGCTGAAGGACCAGCCGAACGCCATCCTGTTCATTGACGAGATCCACACGCTGATCGGTGCGGGTGCGGCCTCGGGCGGCACGCTGGACGCCAGCAACCTGCTCAAGCCCGCGCTCAGCTCGGGCGCGATGAAATGCCTGGGCGCCACCACCTTCAGCGAATACCGCGGCATCTTCGAGAAGGACGCGGCCCTGTCGCGGCGCTTCCAGAAGGTGGACGTGGTCGAGCCGTCGGTCGAGCAGACGATCGAGATCCTCAAGGGCCTGAAGTCGCGCTTTGAAGAGCACCACAGCGTGAAGTACGCGCTGGGCGCCCTGCAGGCGGCGGCCGAGCTGTCGGCCAAGTTCATCAACGACCGTCACCTGCCCGACAAGGCGATCGACGTGATCGATGAAGCCGGTGCCGCGCAGCGCATCCTGCCCAAGAACAAGCAGAAGAAGACGATCACCCGCGCCGAGGTGGAAGAGATCGTCTCCAAGATCGCGCGCATCCCGCCGGCCTCCGTTTCCAACGACGACCGCAGCAAGCTCAAGACGCTGGACCGTGACCTGAAGAGCGTGGTGTTCGGGCAAGACCCGTCCATCGACGCGCTGTCGGCCGCGATCAAGATGGCGCGCTCGGGTCTGGGCAAGCCGGACAAGCCGATCGGCGCCTTCCTGTTCAGCGGCCCCACCGGCGTCGGCAAGACCGAGGTGGCCAAGCAGCTGGCGTACATCCTGGGCATCGAGCTGATCCGCTTCGACATGTCGGAGTACATGGAGCGCCATGCGGTCAGTCGCCTGATCGGCGCGCCTCCGGGCTACGTCGGCTTCGACCAGGGTGGCCTGCTGACCGAGGCGGTGACCAAGAAGCCGCACTGCGTGCTGCTGCTCGACGAGATCGAGAAGGCGCACCCGGACGTCTTCAACGTGCTGCTGCAGGTGATGGACCACGGCACGCTGACCGACAACAACGGGCGCAAGGCCGACTTCCGCAACGTCATCATCATCATGACGACGAACGCGGGCGCCGAGGCGATGAGCAAGTCCACCATCGGCTTCACCAACTCGCGTGAAACCGGTGACGAGATGGGCGACATCAAGCGCCTGTTCACGCCCGAGTTCCGCAACCGGCTCGACGCCATCGTCAGCTTCCGTGCGCTGGACCAGGAGATCATCCTGCGGGTGGTCGACAAGTTCCTGCTGCAACTGGAAAGCCAGCTGGCCGAGAAGAAGGTGGAAGTCACCTTCACCGACGGGCTGCGCAAGCACCTGGGCGCCAAGGGCTTCGATCCGTTGATGGGCGCGCGCCCGATGCAGCGCCTGATCCAGGACGTGATCCGGCGTGCGCTGGCCGACGAACTGCTGTTCGGCCGGCTGGTGGACGGTGGCCGCCTGACGGTGGACATCGACGCCGACGGCAACGCGGTGCTGGACATCCAGCCGCCGCGCAAGAGCGACAAGCCCAAGGCCGAGCCGGCGACGGCCTGAGCCTGAACCCGGCCGGCGGCCCCTACGGGGTTTGCCGGTAGAACGAAGCGAGCAGCCGGTACATCACCGGCTGTTCTTCTTTCAGCGCCTCGGGCGTGACGAAGAAGGCCTCGCTGGCGACGGCGAAGAACTCTTCCGGCGCCTCGGCGCCGTAGGGGTCGACCACGGTGTCGTAGCCGCACACCACACGCTCGCTGAAGCGGTCGTACTCGGCCATCAGCGTGTCGTGCCAGTGGGCCTGGGCCTGTGCGTTGGGCAGCAGCGGCACGCCATCGGCGACGCCGTCGCGCATGTCGAGTACATGCGCGAACTCATGGATCACCACGTTGTAGGCCAGGCCGTCGCGGTCGTCGGCATCGGCTGCACGCTCGCCGGCGTCCTGCCAGCTCAGCATCATCGGGCCGCCGACCATCGCTTCGCCCGACAGCAACTCGTCGTACTGGTGCACCACGCCGGTCTCGTCCATCACCTCGCGGCGGGCCACCACTTCATCGGGGTGCATGACGATGCCGACGAAGTCGTCGTACTGCTCGATGCCCAGGCGCAGCACCGGCAGGCAGGCTTGGGCTGCCACGGCCACGGCCATCTCGTCAGTCACCACCAGGCCGCCGGCACCGGTGAATTCCTTCTTGTCGAGGAACAGGCTGGCCAGGCGGCGCAGCTCGGTCATGTCCGCGGCCGACAGGCGCTGCAGGAAGGGGTAGCGCGCCAGTGTGTGCTGCCACAGCGCATCGGGGATGCTGCGGCGGGCGAGTGCGCGTGCTTCCTGGCGCCGCCGCCAGGCTTGCCACCAGCCGCCGATCATGGCGCGGGTGGCACCGCATGGCGCGACAGGCCCGCGGCGGTCCAGCGCAGCAGGTCGCCGCGGGGGCGGGCGGCCTCGAAGTCCCAGTCGCTCAACACCTGCCGTTCACCAAAGGGCAGGGCGTGCGTGGCGGGCCGGTGGGTATGGCCGTGCACCATGTGCGGCGCGTCGGCGGCCTGCAGCCAGTGGGCGGCGGCGTGGTTGTCCACCTCGCTCCATTGATCGGGGGTCAGGCCGCTTTGCGCGGCGCGGCTGGCGTCGCGCATCTGGCGCGCCTGCTGCCGGCGCACGGCCAGCGGCTGGGCCAAGAAGGCCTGCTGCCACGCCGGGCTGCGCACCTGGCGGCGAAAGGCCTGGTAGTCGGTGTCGTCCAGGCACAGCAGGTCGCCATGCGTGACCAGCAGGCGCTGGCCGAAGGCCGTGAGCACGGTCGGGTCGTGCAGGGCCTGCAGGCCGATGTCAGCCACCAGCGCGGGGCCCACCAAAAAATCCCGGTTGCCGGTCATGAAGCCGATGCGACGATGCTGCGCGGCCTGCCGCAGCACGCCCGCGCACCGCTGCTCGAAGCTGCCCGGCTCGGCCGCCGCATCGTCGCCCACCCACACCTCGAACACGTCTCCCAGCAGGAAGACGGCGTCGGCCTGCGTGTGTTGCAGGTAGTGGGCCCAGGCCGCGAAGGTGTGCGGCGTGTCGGGCCCCAGGTGCAGGTCGGAGATGAACTCGATGCGCTGCCAGCCAGGAGGCGCGAGCACCTCGGCGGGGGCGGGCAGCGTCATCGCGGATTTCAGACTTCGGTGATCTTCTGGATCACCACGTCTTCCACCGGCACGTCGTCGTGCATGCCCTTGCGGCCGGTGCGCACCTTCTCGATCGTGTCGATCACGTCCTGGCCCGACACCACCTGGCCGAACACGGCGTAGCCCCAGCCCGAGCCCGACTCGGACTTGAAGTCGAGGAAGCCGTTGTTGGTGGTGTTGATGAAGAACTGCGCGGTGGCCGAGTGCGGGTCGGACGTGCGGGCCATGGCCAGCGTGTAGTGCGCGTTCTTCAGGCCGTTGTTGGCTTCGTTCTTGATGGGCGCGTCGGTGCCCTTTTGCTTCATGCCGGGTTCGAAGCCGCCGCCCTGGATCATGAAGCCCTTGATCACGCGGTGGAACACGGTGTTGTCGTAGTGGCCCTTGCGCACGTACGACAGGAAGTTCTCGACGGTGGCGGGTGCCTTGGCGTCGTCGAGTTCGGCGCGGATCACGCCGGCGCTGGTGGTGATTTCTACGGTCTTGGTCATGTCATTTCTCCAGAGTGGCTTGCTTGATCACCACGGGTTGCAGCGGTACGTTTTGGTGCGGGCCCTTGTTGCCGGTGGGCACCGACTTGATCTTGTCGACCACGTCCATGCCCGACACCACCTTGCCGAACACCGCGTAGCCGTTGCCGTCACGCGAGTTGGCCTGGTCGAGGAAGCTGTTGTCCTTCAGGTTGATGAAGAACTGGGCGGTGGCCGAGTTGGGGTCCATCGTGCGGGCCATGGCCACGGTGCCGCGGGCGTTGACCAGGCCGTTGCGGCTTTCCAGCGGGATGGGCGCGCGGGTGGGCCGCTCGTTCATCGAGGCGTCCATGCCGCCGCCCTGGATCATGAAGCCGTCGATCACGCGGTGGAACACGGTGCCGTTGTAGTGGCCGGCCTTGACGTACTCGACGAAGTTGGCCACGGTCTTGGGGGCCTTGTCGGCATCGAGCTCCAGCACGATGGCGCCCATCGACGTGTCCAGCCGCACCTTTTGTGCAAAGGCGGGTGCGGCGGCCATCATCGCGAGCGAGAACGCCAGGGCCAAGCCTTGTTTCATCTTCATGTGGTGGGATTTGCGAGGGGGTAAAGCGCGGAGGGGGCGCGAACGGGGCGCCGCTATACTGACCGGCTGATTCTAACGAGCGGCCTCCCACGATGAGGCCGCTGTCTTTGCGGCCTTCGCGATGACCCTTCGCCTGCACAACACCCTCACCCGCACCCTGGAAGACTTCACGCCCGTCGAGGCGGGCAAGGTGCGGATGTACGTGTGCGGCATCACCGTCTACGACCTGTGCCACATGGGCCATGCGCGCACCATGACGGTGTTCGACGTGGTCTACCGCTGGCTGCGCACCATCGGTTACGAGGTGACCTATGTGCGCAACATCACCGACATCGACGACAAGATCATCCGCCGCGCGGTGGAGCGGGGCATCACCATCGGTGAGCTGACCACGCAGACCACGCAGGCGATGCACCAGGACTTCGCCGCCATCGGTCTGCTGCCGCCCACGCACGAGCCGCGCGCCACCGAGTACGTGCCGCAGATGCTGGACGTGATCGCCCAGCTGGAAGCGCGCGGCCTGGCCTACCAGTCCGACGATGGCGACGTGAACTTCGCGGTGCGCCGCTTTGCCGGCTACGGCAAGCTGTCGGGCAAGAGCCTGGACGACCTGCGCGCCGGCGAGCGTGTGGCCGTGCAGGCGGGCGAGGGCGGCAAGGGCGATCCGCTGGACTTCGTGCTGTGGAAGTCGGCCAAGCCCGAAGAGCCGGCCGAAGCCAAGTTCGACAGCCGCTACGGCGCCGGCCGCCCGGGCTGGCACATCGAGTGCTCGGCCATGGCCTGCAGCATGCTGGGCCAGCCGATCGACCTGCACGGCGGCGGCATGGACCTGCAGTTCCCGCACCACGAGAACGAGATCGCCCAGACCGAAGGCGCGACCGGCGCCACCTTCGCGCGGCACTGGATGCACACGGGCTTCCTCAACGTCGACGACGTGAAGATGTCGAAGTCGCTGGGCAACTTCTTCACCATCCGCGAAGTGCTGCAGCGCTACGACGGCGAGACGCTTCGCTTCTTCCTGCTGCGCACGCATTACCGCAGCCCCTTCAACTTCAGCGACGCGCACATCGACGATGCCCGCGCGGCGCTGCGTCGCCTGTACACCGCGCTCGACAAGGTGCCGGCCGTGGCCGTGGCCATCGATTGGCAGCAGCCTTCGGCGGCCGCCTTCCGCGACGCGATGAACGACGACCTCAACACCCCGGCCGCATTGGCCGTGCTGTTCGACCTGGCCAGCGAAGTCAACCGCAGCGGCTCGGCCGCGCAGGCCGGCCTGCTGAAAGCGCTGGGCGCCACGCTGGGCGTGCTGCAGCTGGCGCCGCAGGCCTACCTTCAGGGCGGCCAGTCCGGCATCGATGAAGCGGCCGTCAGCGCCGCCATCGAGGCACGGGCCGCCGCCAAGCTGGCGCGCAACTTCGCGGAGGCCGATCGCATCCGCGCGCAGTTGCTCGAGCAGGGCGTGGTGTTGAAGGACTCGGCGCAAGGCACCACCTGGGTGAGAGCCTGATCGTGCCGCGTGCTGCCGTAACGCCTGTGGCGACCACCATCGTCACGCCCACGTATTGGGACGACGCCTGCCGCCACCTGAGCAAGCGCGACCGCGTGATGCGCAAGCTCATCCCCAAGTTCGGCGAAGGCCGGCTGCAAAGCCGCGGCGATGCCTTCACCACGCTGGCGCGCTCCATCGTCGGCCAGCAGATCTCGGTCAAGGCCGCGCAAAGCGTGTGGCACAAGTTCGTGGCGCTGATGAGCGAGCCCGGCACCCACCTGGCGCCCGCCGCGGTGATGGCGCTGGAAGTGGACACCATGCGGGGCGCCGGCCTCTCGGCCCGCAAGGTGGAGTACCTGCGCGACCTGGCGCAGCATTTCGACAGTGGTGCCGTGCACGTGCAGCAGTGGCACGACATGGACGATGAGGCCATCATCGAGGAACTGGTCGCCATCCGCGGCATCGGCCGCTGGACGGCCGAGATGTTCCTGATCTTCCACCTGATGCGGCCGAACGTGCTGCCGCTGGACGACGTCGGGCTGATCAAAGGCATCAGCCTGAACTACTTCAGCGGCGAGCCGGTATCGCGGGCCGAGGCGCGCGAAGTCGGCGATGCCTGGGCACCTTACCGATCGGTCGCCACCTGGTACCTTTGGCGCAGCCTTGATCCGCTGCCCGTCGAGTACTGACAAGAAGAGGACTCCCCGCATGAGCAAGAAGCACTTTCTGGACTTTGAAGCCCCGATCGCCGAGCTGGAAGCCAAGATCGAGGAACTGAGGTTCGTGCAGAGCGAATCGGCGGTCGACATCTCGGAAGAGATCGAGCGGCTCGACAAGAAGAGCCACCAGCTCACCAAGGACATCTACACCCAGCTCACGCCCTGGCAGGTGACGCAGATCGCGCGCCACCCGCAGCGGCCCTACACGCTGGACTACGTCAACGACATCTTCACCGACTTCCAGGAGCTGCACGGCGACCGCGCGTTCGCCGACGACCAGTCCATCGTCGGTGGGCTGGCCCGCTTCAACGGCATGGCCTGCATGGTGCTGGGCCACCAGAAGGGCCGCGACACCAAAGAGCGTGCGGCACGCAACTTCGGCATGGCCCGGCCCGAGGGCTACCGCAAGGCGCTGCGCCTGATGAAGCTGGCCGAGAAGTTCGGCCTGCCGGTGTTCACCTTCGTCGACACGCCGGGTGCCTACCCCGGCATCGGCGCCGAAGAACGCGGCCAGAGCGAGGCCATCGGCCGCAACATCTTCGAGATGGCGCAGCTGGAAGTGCCCATCATCGCCACCATCATCGGCGAAGGCGGCTCGGGCGGCGCGCTGGCCATCAGCGTGGGCGACCAGACGTTGATGCTGCAGTTCTCGGTGTACTCCGTCATCTCGCCGGAAGGCTGCGCCTCCATCCTCTGGAAGACGGCCGAGCGTGCTTCCGACGCGGCCGAGGCGCTGGGCATCACCGCCCATCGGCTGAAGGCGCTGGGCCTGGTCGACAAGATCATCAGCGAGCCGGTGGGGGGGGCGCACCGCGACCCCAAGGCCATGGCCGCGTCGCTCAAGCGTGGCCTCAACGACGCGCTGCGCCAGGTCATCGACCTGAAGCCCAAGGAGCTGCTGCAGCGCCGCTATGAGCGACTGCAGGCCTACGGCCGCTTCAGCGACACCAAGGAACGCTGAGCCTTCCGGGCGGCCGCGTGAGGGCGCATCGCGTGGCGGTGGCCGTCAGCGGCGGCCGCGATTCCGTCGCCCTGCTGCATGCCACGGTGCAGGCGGCCCGGCCGCTGGGCGTGGCCGTGCAGGCGCTGCATGTGCACCATGGCCTGATGCCCCAGGCCGATGCCTGGCAGGCGCAGGTGGCGGCCCTGTGCGCGCAGCTTGAAGTGCCCTTGTGGGCCGAGCGGCTGAGCACGCAACCGGCGCCCGGCGACAGCATCGAAGCCTGGGCCCGGCGTGAGCGTTATGCCGCGCTGGCTCGCCTGGCCCGCCAGGCCGGTGCCGATTTGGTGCTGCTGGCCCACCACCGTCGCGACCAGGCCGAGACCTTTTTGCTGCAGGCGCTGCGCGGCGCCGGCAGCGCCGGGCTGGCCGCCATGCCGGCCTCGATCGAACGCCACGGCCTGACCTGGGCCCGCCCCTGGCTGGACCGCCCGCGCGAAGCCATCGAGGCTTATGTGGCGCTGCACGGGCTGCCGGTCGTGGAAGACGCCAGCAACCAGGACCCCCGCTTTGCGCGCAACCGGCTGCGGCTGCAGGTGCTGACGGGCTTGAACCGGGCTTTTGCCGGTGCCGAGGCGGCACTGGCCGCGGCCGCGCGGCGCAGTGCCGAGGCCGATGCCGCACTGGCCGAATGGGCCGACGAGGCCCTGCGGGCCTGCAGCGAAGGCGAGGCCCTGCGCCGCGAAGCGTGGCTGGGCCTGTCGCCCGCCAGGCGGCTGATGGTGCTGCGCCACTGGCTGGCGCTGCGGCTGGGGCAGGGTGCGCCGCAGCGGCTGGTGGACCGCCTGCTGGCCGAGTGGCCGCCAGCGGTGGCCGCCAGCTGGCCGGCGCCGGGTGGGCAGGTGCTGCGCCATTACCGGGGCTGTCTGCGCGTGGACCCTGCGCCCTCGCGGCCGGATGTGGGCGGCCCTGCGGCTGACGGCCTGGCCGCGCCCCTGCGCTGGCCGCTGCGCATCATTGGCGCTGCGCGCGTGGCCGTACCGCCCTTCGGCGGCGAGCTGGTCATCGAGCCGGCGAACGAGGGTCTGCCGCTGGCATGGCTGGCCGACTGCGAGCTGCGCCCCCGCAGCGGCGGTGAGCAGTTTCAACTGGCTACGGACCGCCCGGCGCGCAGCCTGAAGAAGGTGTTCCAGCAGCAGGCGGTGCCTGCCTGGGCGCGCAGCGGGCCGCTGCTGTGGCGGCATGAACAGCTGCTGTGGGTGCCCGGCCTGGGTGCCGATGCGCGGGCCGTGCAGGCGGCTGGCCGCGGGCCCTGCGTGGCCCTTCGCTGGGTGCCCTTTGCCGCAGATTGTTCAATCGACGAAGCATCCGCCGGCGGTCGCTAGAATCGCAGGCTTTCCCGGACTCGCCCGGGCCGATTTTTTCAAGCAGAACGTGCGGGCCGTGGCGCTCGCCGTCCCACGTCATGGCACTGATCGTTCACAAGTATGGCGGTACGTCGATGGGCTCCACCGAGCGCATCCGCAACGTCGCCAAGCGCGTCGCCAAGTGGGCCCGCGCCGGGCACCAGATGGTGGTCGTTCCTTCGGCAATGAGCGGCGAGACCAATCGCCTGCTGGGCCTGGCCAAAGAGCTGCAGCCCGAGCGCATCACGTCCAGCGTGATGCGTGAGCTGGACATGATCGCCTCCACCGGTGAACAGGTCTCGGTGGGTCTGCTGTCCATCGCGCTGCAGGCCGAGGGCCTGGAGTGCGTCAGCTACGCCGGCTGGCAAGTGCCCATCAAGACCGACTCGGCCTTCACCAAGGCCCGCATCCAGGCCATCGACGACGCCCGCGTGCGCGCCGACCTGGCCGCAGGCAAGGTGGTGGTGATCACCGGCTTCCAGGGCGTGGACCCGGAAGGCAACATCACCACGCTGGGCCGGGGCGGCAGCGACACCTCGGCCGTGGCCGTGGCAGCGGCGATGAAGGCCGCCGAATGCCTGATCTACACCGACGTGGACGGTGTCTACACCACCGACCCGCGCATCGTGCCCGAGGCGCGCCGGCTGCACACCATCAGCTTCGAAGAGATGCTGGAGATGGCCAGCCTGGGCAGCAAGGTGCTGCAGATCCGCTCGGTGGAATTCGCCGGCAAGTACAAGGTGCCGCTGCGCGTGCTGTCCAGCTTCACGCCCTGGGACATCGACATCGACGAGGAAGCCAAGTCGGGCACCCTGATCACCTTCGAGGAAGACGAAAACATGGAACAAGCCGTTGTCTCGGGCATCGCTTTCAACCGCGACGAAGCCAAGATCACCGTGATGGGCGTGCCCGACAAGCCGGGCCTGGCCTACCAGATCCTGGGTGCCGTGGCCGATGCCAACATCGACGTGGACGTGATCATCCAGAACGTGTCGCACGACGGCAAGACGGACTTCTCGTTCACCGTGCAGGGCGTGGACTACAGCCGTGCACTCGACCTGCTGAAGTCCAAGGTGGTGCCGGCCACCGGCGCCGCCGAGGTGGTGGGCGACCCGAAGATCTGCAAGGTCAGCATCGTGGGCATCGGCATGAAGAGCCACGTGGGCATCGCGGCCAAGATGTTCCGCACGCTGAGCGAAGAAGGCATCAACATCCAGATGATCAGCACCAGCGAGATCAAGACCTCGGTCGTGATCGACGAGAAGTACATGGAGCTGGCGGTGCGTGCACTGCACAAAGCTTTTGATCTCGAGCAGGAAACGGCCAATTCTTGAGCTAGAATCCCGCTTCTTCGATTGATGGAGTCGTGACCGAGTGGCCGAAGGTGCTCCCCTGCTAAGGGAGTATGTGGGCAAAACCTGCATCGAGGGTTCGAATCCCTCCGACTCCGCCAAACAGGCCCCGTCCAACGCAAGTTGAGCCAGCCGCAAACAAAGCCCCGCCAGACGGGGCTTTTTTGTGCGCGTTCGGTTTTCAGGGTGCGGCGGGGCTGCTGCCCCGCAAGCGGTCTGATCGCCTCAGCCCGCGTCCAGCCAGGGGCTGCCTTGCAGCGCATCGGCCACGACGATCTCGGTGGCGCTGCAGCCCAGCACCCCGCTCAAGGCGGCGGCCGCCAGCTCGGGCGTGTTGTTCTGCTGGCTCAAATGAGCCGCCACCACATGGCGCAGGCCAGCGTGGCGGCAGCGGTCCAGGATGGTGGCCGATTGGGTGTTGGCCAGGTGGCCACGCACGCCGCCCACCCGGCGCTTCAGGAAGAACGGGTAGGGCCCGTCGGCCAGCATCTGCGCATCGTGGTTGCACTCCAGCAGCAGCGCATGGCAGTCGCTCAAATGCGCCACCACGGCGTCGGTGGGCTCGCCCAGGTCGGTGAGCACGCCCAGCCGTGCCACGCCGTCGGTGCAGCGCAATTGCAGGGGTTCGGCCGCATCGTGCGGCACGCCGAAGGGTGTGACCTGCAGACCGCCCAGTTCGATGGGCACGCCGTTCAGCGCGATGTGGCGCACCAGCTCCGCGCCCACCGCCCGCAGGGGCGCCGGCTTGCGGTCCATGGCCTGCCAGGTGCCCAGGCTGGCCCACACGGGCACGCCATGCCGGCGGCCCAGCTGCAGCGCGCAGCCCACGTGGTCGCTGTGTTCGTGGGTGATGAAAACGCCGTCGAGCATCGACGGCGTGAGGCCGGCGGGTGCCAGGCGGCGCGTGAGTTCGCGCAGGGAAAAGCCGCAATCGACCAGCAGCCGCGTGGTGCGGCCGTTGCGGGTGGATTCGATCAGCGTGCCGTTGCCGGTGCTGCCGCTGCCCAGGCTGCGGAATCTCAGCATGCGTGCGGCTGGTTCAACGGGTACGCGGCCGGCAC
>CAKZXL010000698.1 GCA_937883885.1 uncultured Aquincola sp.
AGCGTCCAGATCATCACGCCGGCCTCCGTTCGTCGGCTTCGATGTGGCCGTCGCGCAGACGGATCACGCGGCGTGCACGCTCGACCACCATCGGGTCGTGCGTCGAGAACACGAAGGTCGTGCCCTGCTCCTCGTTGAGGCGACGCATCAGGTCCATCAGTGTCGCCCCCGACTGCGAATCGAGGTTGGCGGTGGGTTCGTCGGGCAGCACGATCACCGGCTTCGCGGCAATGGCCCGCGCAACGGCCACACGCTGCTGCTGGCCGCCCGACAGTTCGTTCGGGCGGCGGTGTTCCATGCCCGCCAGGCCGAGCGTCGCCAGCAGCCGCATGGCCTCGGTGCGGCGGAGCGCCTCCTCGACGCCCTGCAGCAGCATCACGTACTCGACGTTCTCGAGCGCTGACAGAACCGGCACCAGGTTGTACTCCTGGAACACGAAGCCGATGCGGCGCAACCGCACCTCCGCCAGCGCCTTGCGGCCGAGGCTCGTGATGTCCTGCTCGCCGACCCAGATGCGGCCACTCGTTGGCCGGTCGAGACCCCCGATGAGATTCAGCAGCGTCGTCTTGCCGGAGCCGGACGGCCCGACCAGCGCGACAAAGTCGCCTGCCAGGATCTCGAGGCTCGTCTCGTGCAGCGCCGGTACCGGGATGCTGTCGCGCTGATAGACCTTCGTCGCCTTGTCGGCGCGGACGATGATGGAGGGCGTCGGCATCGTCGTCACTCGTCCGTCATCACGGTGCGCGGATCGCCCTGCCCCCGCACGGCGGCCAGTTCGTCGGCGTGCAGCACCTGCGCCGCATCGACGCCTAGCGCGGATGCCGCCTCGGCGGCCACGTGCGCCCAGGTGCAGCGGTTGGCGAACAGCATGCCGGCGACATCCAGCGTGCCGCCGCGGGCGACGTAGCCCAGCGCGCGGGTCCGCTGCGGCCCGGTGTCGATCGGGCGCAGCACGCCGATCGTCGGCTCCGGTCGCATGTGGGAGACGAGAACGCGCGCCGCGGCCGCCGCCGGGAACAGCTGATGCAACGCTACGTCGCCGGCCACGAAGGCGCGCTCGCGCTCGTCGCGCGGCGCCCTGAAGCGGCCGGGCTCCACGATGCAGGTGACTGCCGTGCGATGCCCGGCGGCATCGAGGCGGTCGGCCGCAAGCAACGCCTGCGTCAACTGGTACGCGCCGATGGCCACCAGCAGCACTTCGGGCGCGTCGCAGGCTTTCACTACGCATGCGCCTTCTTCGACCAGTCGCTGCGCCTGCTCGCCAGTCAGTCGGTTCGCCATCGGGCGCTTCGGTACGACGAGCGTCCAGAACTGGCCCTGGGTGCCGTAGGCGGCGCGCAGCGCGGCGGCGGCGCTGTTCGCGTCGACGGGGAACAGCACGCGCGCGGTGTCGGACATCTCGCCCAGCAGTGCCTCGGCCAGCGTCGGGTCTTGGTGCGACTGCTCGTTCTTGCCGTTCTCCCACGTGTGCGAGGTGGCCACGGTGACGACCGACAGCCAGCCCGGCGGTGTGCCCGCCTCCGCCTGGTGGCGCGCGAACAGGATCTCCTGGCGCAGCGCGCCGAGCATCTTGACGGCGAAGGCTTCGTAGGAAACCACGAGGTTGATGCCGCCCTTGTTGCCGAGCGCCGCGCTGACCACCGCCTCCTCGTTGAGCGCGGTGATCACTGCGCCGTCGACCGCCTCCGCCAGGCCCGGCTCGGGCGCGAAGACGCGGTGCTTCAGCAGGTCCAGGGTCTGGCCCATGCGGTTGCTGCGCAGTTCGTCCGGGTTGCCGACGCGCGGGCGCAATTGGGGGTTCGCCTGCACAATGGCGGCGAAGGCGGCGTCCAGCGCGCCCATCGGGGACACCTGGCCCGCGCCGACGGCGTGCCACTGCGCTGCTGGCAACGCGGGCGTGTCGACCTGTCGGTGCGCCAGAGGATGGTCGCGCTCGAGCGGGCGCTGCTGGTCCTGGTGATGGCAGAGCGCGGCAAGCGCTTCGTCGAGTTCCGCGGGCGGCACGAACAGCGCGCGGGCGCCCTCGTTGAACTGTTGCCGCGCGAACGGGTCGGCGTGCGGGTTGCCCGCCAGCGGCAGGTTGTGAGCAGCATTGGTCCCGGCTCCGGGGAAACCGAAGCCCTTCGGCGCCTCGGCGATGGTGTAGTGCAGCGGCACCGGATACTCGATGCTCCCGCTGGCGACCGCCGCCGCGCAGGCCGCGAGCCGTTCCTCCATGGCGTGCACCGCCCAGGCGAAAGCGGCCGGGTCGGTGCCGTCGATCTCCATCGGATCGAAGCCGTTCAGGCGCAGGTGCTGCTGGAACCACGCCTGGCCGCCCTGCTGCTGCATCGTGCTGCGCTGCTCGATGCGGCGCCCGTTGAGGATCATGAACGGCGCCACGAAGCCGCAGTCCTCGGCACGCCACCAGCGCGGCGCCCAGTCGCTGCCGCGCTGCTCCTCGAACGCACCGTCGCTGAGGAACACCACCAGGCGCTCGCCCGGCAGCGGCATGTGCACGTACTGCAGCTCCGCGAAGCCGAGGTAGCCGCCCTCGGACAGCCCGCCGGCGGTGTTGGGGCCCACGTGGCTGCCCAGCGGCGACGCCGGCCGCCCGGCCGCGTCGATCGCGTAGCTGTAGAAGTCGCGGGCGAAGCGCGTCAGCCCGTCCTCGCTGCGGTCGTAGCGCTCGGCGTGGCGCGGCGTCATGTTGCCCGCCAGCAGGTTGCAGGCATCGATGCCCGCCACGCAATGGCCCTGCCCCATCAGCCAGCCGCGCGTCAGGCCGCTGAGCGCGTTCGCGGCCAGATAGCCGACGTAGGCCGGCACGATGTTCAGCGAGCCGCCGGTGTGGCCTTCGGGCGTTCCCTTGAAGTCCCCGGCCGCCATCTCGCGCCCGTCGGGATAGACCCGGTCGGCATAGGTCATGTGCACGGTCAGCCACATGCCGGCCGCGGCGAGGCGGTCCGCAGCCCACAGCGTGCGGTAGACGCTGGCCGCATCGCCGGCCTTCCCTCCGGCGACCAGCACCTGCGCGAGCTCGTGCACGCGCAACTGGGTCAGGTCCTGGTGCACGATGGGCCCGAAACCGCGCGCCCAGCGTGCGAAGTCGGCATCGCTGTCGCGGAACAGCCGCGCGCGCTCGGCGACCCAGGGAAGCTCGTGATTCATGGTGTGTGTCGGTTGGGGTTGCAGGGCGCGAAACGATCCACGTCAGGCCTGGCGCGCGTACGCGATCACGGCCGCCGCCCAAAGCAGTGCCGGCAGCAGCAGCACCCAGCGGAAGTCCGAATGCAGCACGAAGTTCATGGCGCTCATCAGCACGACCGTCGGCAGGCCCGCCAGCACGATGGCCCACCCGGTGCCAGGTGCCCGGTCCGGCACGGCGGTCCGCGCCACGAAGACGGTCAGCACGCCCGCGCCGGCCATGAAGCCACCCATCACCGTGAACACGATGCGCAGCCACCCTTCGAGGCCCGGCGCCGCCTCGCGCAGTTGCACCAGCGTCGATCCGATGAACCGGGGATCCTCGGGCAGCAGCGCCGGCCGGACGAAGACGAAGTACGCGCCCAGGGCCACGAGCCAGACGCCGAGGGCCGTGAGGAGCCACCTCGCGGCACGCGGGGGCGAGGTGGGATGGGTCAGGCTGGCGCTGGGTCGAAGGTCGGGCATGGCACGCGGTCGGAGTCGGGGTTTCATCGCTTCTGCAGGTTGCGCTGGCTGAAGATCTCGTCGTGCACCGGGCGGTCGAACACCGCGTTCTTCAGCACCACCGTCGTCGAGTTGCCGGGCTTGGCGTCGGGTCGCATCTCCCAGCGCGTCGGCAGGATCCGCCCGCCGACCTGGCGCACGTCGGAGAACGTCAGCACGCGCACGCGCTCGCCGCGCTCGCTGAAGAACTCCTGCTTCAGCGGCATGGCGTCGGCACGGCGCACCCAGTAGATGATGCGACCCCAGACCACCGCGGCGTCGGGCTTCGGCACGGCCTCGACCTGCACGACCGTCTCGCCGTCGAGCCGCACCGTGGCGATCACCTTGTGCGTGTAGTCGTCGAGGATGCTGCTCTCCTTGACGAGGTCGTCGTTCGTGAAGTCCGAGCCCATCCACGGCTGCAGCATCATCGACGGCGGAATCTTGACG
>CAKZXL010000699.1 GCA_937883885.1 uncultured Aquincola sp.
CGGCGTCGCAGCGGGCAGCGGGCAATGCAGAGTACATGGCGCGGTCCTCGTTCGGTGGCTTCAGGATCTGAAGGCCGTGCTCTGTCGAGCGCGTGACCGAAAGGGTAGGAGCCGGCCGCTGCCGCAGCGCCGCGGAATGGCGCGTTTGCGAGGGGGGTTTCGGGGTTGGTCGGATAGTTGTGCGGCGTCGCCGGGAGCGCTGCAAGAACCGTCTAGACTCTGTCAGATACATTTCCCGCAGCGATGTAGGGGGAGGGAGGGACGCCTTGGTCACCACCGGCGAAAGGGTCGCCCTAGGTGCGTTTGTCGTTGTCGGAGCACAGGCGGCACGTGGCTTAGGGATCGGAAAAATCGTTGAGCTGTCGGGCCGCAGTGCAACGGTGGCCTACTTCGACGTGCCAGGCGACGAGTCGGCGCTCCAGATCAACGTCCCCGTCGAAGAGGTACGAGTTGTTTCGTTGCCGGAGCAAACCCGTGTCTTCCGCCGCGATGAGGACACCGGTCGCTGGCAGGTGGGTCGAATCGCCGACGGCGATGGCCCGACGTGCTTGGTGGCGTTCCCAAATAGGGTGGTCGCCAACGTGCCCCGAGAAGAACTGCAGGTGCGTTGGCGCAGACCTATTGCCAACCCGACCGAATTTCTGATCCGCCACGTCACAGAAACCCCTCTCTTCGCAGCCGCTCGATCAAAGTTCGTGCGTGCTGTAACTGCCCAACGGGCCGCTTGCCGCGGCATCGGCGCACTGCTGTCCTCGTCGGTCCAACTGGCTGACTATCAGTTCAACGTCGTGCGAAAGGTACTGCAGGACCCAGTTCAGCGCTACTTGCTGGCTGACGAGGTGGGTTTGGGCAAGACCATCGAGGCTGGCCTGCTGATTCGCCAGCACACCCTGGACGTCGCCGACGCGCAGGTTCTGCTGATCGTGCCATCGTCGCTGGTGACGCAGTGGCGCAACGAACTCATTCAGCGCTTCGGACTGCGTGACTGGCTCGACGACCACGTTTGGATCGTACCCAACGATGACTTGAGCGGTGTCAACGAGCGAATCCAGATGGCGGGGATGGTCGTCATCGACGAAGCCCACCACCTGTCTCGCAAGTCCGCCGATACCACTCACCCACTGTACGAACTGCTGCGGAGGCTTGCGCCATCGGTGCCTCGGCTGTTTCTACTGTCCGGCACACCGGTGCTCGCAGACACGGAGGGCTTCTTGCGGATCCTCCATCTTCTCGATCCTGTCGTCTTTCCGCTCGACGACTTGGCGGGGTTCGAGCGGCGCGTGCGATCACGGCAACTGGTGGCGGAGATTGCAGCGTCGCTTCAACCTGAGAACGTGTTGGCTATGGAGGACGACCTCGACCGATTGCGTGACACCTTCGGTGACGACTCGACTCTCATGAAGCGCGTTGACGCCTTACGGCCCATCGTGCAGTCGTTGCCAGAGGAAGATGACGAGCACTTCTTAGCTGCATTGGGCGATCTTCGTGCGCATCTGTCGGAGACCTACAAGTTGCACCGGCGGGTTCTCCGCAACCGACGCAAGGCGGTTCCTTGGGCCACGCCGCAGCGAAAGGGACTTCAGACGCTGGGCTACGGCAGCCACTGGCAATCCGAGCGCCACCGGGTGATCGACGACTTGCGTGTCTATCTGTTGAATGCGAACGAGTCGCCAGTTGCTGCCCAAGCTCTCTTCTCGAGCGCCGTGCACGCAGGGAGTTCAGAATCGCTTGAAAAGACGCTCGTGGCCCTGGGGATTTACGACACGCGCGCTCGGGATCTGGCGCAACAGGCCGACGAGCTTAGGCGTCGGGCAGATGAAGCCGGAGAGCGCGATCAGGTCACCCACGCGGCCATTCGCGATTGCCTGTCGACGCCTGGCCTTCAAGTGGTGGTGTTCTGCGACGAGTCCGGCACAGCCGATCGCCTCGCCGCCTCCCTCAGCGCTGCGCTGAGCGAGACCGTGGAAGTTCTTAGGCATGAGTGCGCCGCCAACGAAACCGAAGCCGATGAGGAAGACGACGGTGAGGCATGGCGACGGTTTCTCAGCGAACCTGATCGATGCCGCGTACTGGTCTGTGATGCCCGAGCCGAGGAGGGCCTCAATTTGCATGGTGGCCACAAAGTGGCCTTCCACTACGACCTTCCGCCGGCTCCCAATCGAATCGAACAACGCCTTGGACGCCTAGATCGGTTTGGCGTAGGCAATGCGATCCGATCCCTGGCTCCGGTCTGCAGGGACGATGCCGCAGAAATGGCGTGGGTCGAATGTCTGGCGGAAGGCCTGCAGGTCTTCAACGTTTCGATAGCCAGCCTTCAGTACCTGGTCGAAGGTACTCTCAAGACAGCTGTTCAAGACTGGTGCAACGAAGGCGTTGGCGGATTGCTGCGGTGGCGGGACCAGTTGGCGGGTTCCTCGGGTTGGGCCGCGCGGGAGCGGCGCCGCATCGACCAGCAAGACAGCCTCGATGCGATGGGTGATCCCCAGAGCGAAGAATTTGAACACCTTGAAGACGTCGATAGCCAGTGGCGGGACTGGAGATCCGCTTTTGACGGCTTCGCCTTCAATGCGCTGCTGTTTCATAGTCGCCCGGAAGCTTGGACGGGAAACCTGCCTGAAGGCGAGCGGGTTTTCCGTCTTAACTACACCCGCGACAACAGCCGCCAGACTCTGTTGTCTCTGCCGGACTTTGTCAGTCAATTCCTTGGAACCATTGATACCGAGTCACGACACAGCACGGCGAGATCGCCCCTCACTTATCCCTACGCCTACAGCCGTCACACCGTGATGTCCAAGCAAGGGCAATCAAGAGGACTCCGATCGCTCCGATACGGCGATCCGCTGGTGGAGTCATTGACGACGTTCTGTCAGTCTGACGACCGCGGACGGGCATTTGCAATGTGGCGCTATCGGCCCACTTTCGAAGCGCGCGACGCGAGCGGGTGTGATCTTTGGTTTCGCTTTGACTTTGTCGTTGAGCCTAACCTCACAGAGTCCGACGATGACGCCGCACGTGCCCTGAAGCGCAGAGCGGAACAGCATTTCGCGCCCCAGTTCTACACCGTGTGGGTTAGTGCGGCGGATGGCGCCACATTGCAACCCCCGGATGTTCTCTTGGAGGACTATCGCAATTCGGATCACATGCACGGTCGTGACTTCAACCTCAATCCCCGGCGGTGGCAGACCTTACAGATGCAAATCGACTCGGTGCCCTGGTTGCTAGAGTGGAGGCGCCACTGTCAGAACGCCTCGGCCAGCGCTCTGGCCTACATCAACGGCCACGATCTCGTTCACCAGCAACGGGCCCGAGGCCTGGCCTCTTTGAGGAATCAGCACGCGACGCGCGTTGCACAGATCGAGTCTCGGCTGACACGGCTCACGGGTGTGGCCCAGGTCGTGGAACAGCGCGACCTGGACGATGAAGAAGTGTTGTTCGCACGCCTGAGCGATGCGATTCGGGTGCCCTCTGTACGCACAGACGTCGCTGGCGCCATTTTCGCGTCGGCGAGCGCACCGTTCGTCCAATGAACTCAGCGCACGGTGGTGACTTCGACGTCGCCGCACTGATGAACGTGTGCAGCCAGTGGCCTGCACTCTCGGTGCCGACCCTTCCCGCGAGGGACCCGCTCCTTGAGCGACTGAGACAGGTGCTCCTGGCGCTGGGTCGGCACCCGGCCTCGGTTTCCGGGACCGACTGCATCGCCCTGATTCGGCATGTGCTGCTGCGTGTTGCGCCACAGGATGGCCAGGCGCCTTGGCTGCGAGTGCCCCTCAGCGTCGGATGGCCCACCACAGAACAGTGGCGGCATGCTCAGTTCGAGGTACTGCCCGGCCCCGCCTCGCTCAATGTGCAGCCGCGATGGCCTCGTCTGAGTTTCCTGGGCACGCAGGCCGACCTGTTTGACGACGTCTTTCAGGCCATCCAGTCCCGCCCTCGACACGAGGTCGCCGCCGATCCCGTGCTTTTTGAGTCCATGGGCCTGCCCAACTACACAGGACAAGGACAGCGAGAAGCCGTGCGTGCCTTGCTGCACCTGCCTGAAGGGCACACGCTCATTGCCAATCTGCCGACGGGCAGTGGCAAGAGCTTGCTGGCGCATTTGCCCCCATTGATCGAGCAGGAGGGTCAGATGACGCTGGCCATCGTGCCGACGGTCGCACTGGCGATGGATCAGGCTGCGCGGATGAGGGAATTGCTTCGGCAGCGGTTTCCCTACCGGGAGTTCCCGCCACTGGCGTTTCATGGCGGTCTGACCAAGGAGGAGCGGAGCCAGGTCCACCAGGCGATTCGGCAAGGCACGCAGCCGATCCTCTTCGCCTCACCCGAGTTCGCTGTCGGCAGCCTGCGAGAGGGCCTGGAGCAGGCCGCATCGGAAGCCCGCCTGTATCGGGTCTTCATTGACGAAGCCCATCTGGTCATCGGTTGGGGCAATGGATTCCGCCCGGCGTTCCAGTTGCTCCCCGCATTGGTCCGCATGCTGCGATCCCGTGCCAGTCACAACGGCATCCGCGTCGTTCTGGCTTCGGCCACGCTCACTGACACCACGCTCAGGGACCTGCGACAGTTGTTCGGCCCTGTGCACCAAGTCCATGTGGTCTCTGCGGTGCACTTACGCCCGGAGATCCGCTATGCAGGCGTGCCTTGTGCTGATCTGGATCGGGTTGATCGGGTGCTCGAGGCCGTGGTACTCGCCCCAAGGCCCTTCATCTTGTATGTCACACGTCCCGACGAAGCCGACGCCTGGCTGCAACGACTGCGCCAGGCGGGCTTAAAGCGGCTGAGCAAGTTCACGGGAGCCACACCTCCCGATGAACGCAAGCGGCTCCTGGAGGCTTGGGGATCGAACGAACTCGACGGCATGGTGGCCACGTCGGCGTTTGGCCTGGGCGTGGACAAGAGTGACGTTCGGACCGTCATCCATGCCACCTTGCCGGAGTCTCTCGATCGGTACTACCAGGAGGTCGGGCGGGCGGGCCGAGACGGTAGGGCAGGGGCTGCGCTGCTGCTTCACACCCCCAGCGACGAAGAGCAGGCCAGCAGTCTGGCATTGCCCAAGCTGATCGGCGATGAGAAAGCCTTCGAGCGCTGGAGCAGCATGGTCGATGCAGCCCAACCTCACCTCAAGATCCCGGAGGTGTATTGGGTCGATCTGACGCAACTGCCGTCCCATCTTCAGGTCAAGTCAGAAGCTAGCGTGGATTGGAGTGTTCGCGCCCTGACACTCATGGCCCGAGCCCAACTCATCGAGCTGGTGGCGATGCAATCCAGCCAGGCGATCGAGGACGAGACCCCGCTGAACTTCAGCGATGCCACCCGTGCGGCGGTGCGGATCCTGAACGATGGCCATCGGCATCCCGGCGTTTTTGCTAGAGCGATGGCACGTGCGCGTGACGAAGTCCGACGGGCGTCGCTGCGGGGCCTGAATGCCATGCGAGATGTGGCCGCGGGTCGCCTGGAGATCTCCGTGGCCCTCAACCAGATGTACTCGGTCCATGGAGATCCGTGGGTACCGGTCACGAGATGCTGCGGTGGATGTGCCTTCCATTGGGAGAACCGTCGCGAGACCGTTCACTATGCAGCGCCTGTTGCTGCACGCCTGCCGGTGTTCGCTCCTCGTTCGCTGGTCGCCCTGGATCGGACGACTCAGATGCGAGCCATGGGCAACCTGCTGGTGATCGCCGCACCGCGAGACAAGGACTTCACGCAGAGCTGCTCCCAACTGCTCGCGATAGTGGCGCCTCTGGTGGCTTGCCATACCGTCGCATGGGACCCTGACTTCGCCGCGACAAGCGCACCCCTGGTCAAGCAGCATATCCCCACGGAACAGAGGCTTCGGACCTTCTTCGACACGCTCCCACCGGAGGCCTTGCGTCATCTGATCTCCGGTGACGGCGAAGTGCGTATCCTGATCTGGACCCAGAATGACACCGCTGAACTCTGGAATCACCTGAAGCTGTCGCCCGCCCAACTGGAGATCCTGGTGATTCCGGCAGACTTGCCCCATCCCCATCACCCGATGCGCCGACTGATAGACACCACGCCCTACACGACCGCCAGGGACTTCCTGCAGATCCTGAATCCATGAGCCTGCTCAACCTTACCAGCGACGGTCTGCCCAACATACTGGTCGTGCTCTACGCGGCGATCGCCAAGGCACGCGCGCCGATGACCGCTAAGGAGTTGATCGAGGCTATTGCACCGGAGTCGGTGGTCAAGGATGCGCGAATCGCCAGAACCACTCTGAATCGTTGGACCGACCTGGGCCTGTTCAAGGAGGATCCCGACACGAAGGGACTGTCCCTTCACCGACCCCCTCCCACCGACATGAAGAGCGAGGTCGACACTGTTCGGGCGGTGCGGATAGAGGCTCGCCATGTTGCGCTGTCTGAGGCGAACAATGGGGACCTGTGGGCACGCGAAGAGGCCCGAGCGGCCGATCTAACACGATCATTGGCTTGGCTGATGGCCTTGGATGTCTACCGCCAGGGCGCAGAGAACCTGTTTTCACTTGCGAACGACCACATCCAAGGGACGGGCCTGACCCTGATGCAGAACCAAGAACGCGTTGTTGGGCTCAAGCTTTGGGGGTACTTTCTGGGGTTCGTCCGTCACCCCAAAGCGATCGACATCGATCCGACGGTGGCCATCTCGGAAGTTCTGCCGGACTGCATCGGCCCTGGCGAGGAAATGCCCGCCAGAGACCTGATCGAAAGACTCGCCCATGCCTTGCCTGTCATTGACGGAGGCCGCTATCGCCAGGCCGTGTTGGACAAGTTGCGGGAGAACGCACTGCCGCCTCTGCAGGCCACCCAATTGTCGACTTCGTTGTCTCGGGCCCTGCATTGCTTGATGGTCAACCAGACCCTGCACTTCAGTTCTCGGGCGGATGTGGGCAGCAGCATCCTCCTGACGGGTAGGGATGGGCCGCAGACGAGCCATCGCTACACCTGGGTCAAGCGACCGCGCAGGGGGGCGCAATGACTTCACTCAGTGACTTCTGGCCCAGTCCACAGCACATCGCCGAGTGCATCCGGACCGAGGCCGAGGTCGTCGACGACGCGGTGCTGCTGGCGGTTCATGAACCCGGACCGTTGATCACGCGGACGGCCAATGGCGCGGTCGAGCGACCCGCCACCGAGGCGGATCTGCTGGCGTCCCTCATGCGAGACGCCAGCGATGGCAGCGCCGTGCTGGTGGCCATCACCGGTGAGTCGGGTGTTGGCAAGTCCCACCTTGTCCGCTGGCTACATGCGCAGCTGATACGTCACCCCAGACGCGACCAGTTGGTGATCGTTCTGGTCCCCAAGACTGCGAGCTTGCGCCAGGTCGTCGAGCGCATCCTGCAACCGCTGCAGGGCGAGGCCTACTCGAAACTGCTGGTTGAACTCAGCCAGACGGTTGATCACCTCAGGCCGGGTCACGCAGCCGCCATGCTGTGCACGGCGCTTAGCCTCGTGCTTGAGCAGAAGTTCACCGAGGGCATGGCCTCGCTGAAATCAACCGATCGCGAAGACCGGGAACTGCGCGAGCGACTGGCCCTGACTCGTGTTTTGCGAGACCTGATCCGCGAGCCTGAAGTCTTCGATCAATGGTTTCGCACCCCCCTCGAGCGCATCGTCCGCCAGACGATCGAAGGGGGCAGCGAACAGCAGACGGGGGAACAGCGCCGCTTCTTGCCAGCCGATCTGGATCCGCCAGAGTCATACACACCCGATGGCAGTCGCCGCACGGTTCAGGCGGCGCTGCAACAACTGACTCGCAATGACGGCGCCAGTCGGCCTCTGGCCGCCGAGATCCTTCAGGAAGCCCTGGACCCGGCGCTGCGGGATGTCTTCCAGTTCTCTCGGGCTCTGGGGCAGCGCACGATCGAGGAGATAGTCGACGGCATCCGCCAACAGTTGCTCAAAGATGGCAAGGAACTGGTGCTGCTGATCGAGGACTTTGCAGCCCTGGCGGGCATCCAGCAGCCTCTGCTCAACCTGATGATCGCGGAAAGCGATCACGGTGGGGTGCGCGTGCGGGCCCCCATTCGGACAGCCCTGGCGGTCACCGACGGATTCTTGCCCAGTCGGCAGACCATCCTGACGCGTGCCAAACGAGAGTGGCTGATCCCCAATACGGCGGCTACGCCTCAAGCCATCATCGACCGCATGGTGTCGCTGGCAGGCCGGTATCTCAATGCCGCTCGCTGGGGAGCAAAGGCCCTGCGTGAGCAGTTCGAGGTCAATCCGGCCGGCGAGATCGAAGGTTGGGTTAAGCCGTTCCCCACAGCATTGTCCGACGACGACCTTCACAGACTCTCGGCGTTTGGCGATAGCCCCCAGGGCTACCCGCTGTTCCCACTGTCTGCCCTTGCCATTGAATCGATCGCACGCCGCGAACTCAGTCCTGGCGGCGAACTTCGCCTGAATCCTCGAGCTTTCATCGACACGGTCCTGCGCCAGACCCTGTCGCATCGCTCGCTGTACGAGAGCAGGGCCTTTCCGCCGGCCAACTTCAAGGGGGCCGCTCCCAACGCCACCGTGCAGATCGCGCTCAAGGCCCGCGGGATGCCGCAGGAGCAACTCGAGCGGCTCGCGCCCGTGCTGGACTACTGGGCTGGCAATCCAGGCAACCTCAGCGATGCGCCGCGGGCCGCCAAGGGCGTGTTCGAGGCTTTCGACCTTCCCTGGCCCTTCGACACCCCTTTGGATATCGCGAAGGATCCGGCCAAAGGCGGTGGCAAGGGCTCGGGCCGGGCGCCCGTACCGCAGCCCGTGTCACCACCGCCGCCTCCGCCACCGCCACCCCCGGCGCCCGAACTGGAGTACCTCAATGCCTGGTCCAAGGGCAGCATCGATCAGAGGTATGCCCGGCGCGTTCGAAACTTGCTGGCTGAAGCACTGAAGGACCGCATCGATTGGACCGTTCATCGTCTCAAGTCGAGGTCCATCGAAGCGGCTCACCTCTGGTTGCCCTTTGCGAGCGTCGGCAACCCGAGCAACGAGCCGAAGTTTGTGGTGGCCGCCGAAGCAAGACCCTTGGATCCCGTGCTACTGGCGGGCCTGGCCGCGTTGGAGCGTTGGAGCGACAACAAGAAATCGTGGGACTACACCAACGCCGACGCGGATTACCCGATCGCTCAGCAGTTACTCGATCGCATCGAGGTACAGGCCATCGCTTGGCATACCACTTCGGCGGAGCAGCAGGCCGGCGTCGCCCTCAAACTCCTTCAACGCCAGGCGCTCCTGCTGCGCTTGAGTCGCGCTGTCGAACCCCGTACGCCACCGCTGTCCGATTACTACGCCGGTCTGCCCCAACCTCCCTGGGAGCCAGACGCTGCGGACACCCAACCCGCCGCGGTGATCGCCCGGGCCATCAGCCGTGCCGAGGCCGCCCGCGCTACAGTCTCCACGATCGTCTCCAGGTCCGTAGGGTGCTTCCAAGGTGACGGCGACACCGTCCAGGCCATCGACCTCAGACGAACCAAGTCTGCCTGGCGTCAGCCCTTGCCGGAAGCCGGGACGATGCTCATCAGCATGCAATTGGGCGACTTCAAGACCGCCGCGGATGAGACGTTCAATGCATCCCGCGTCGAAGGACTCCTGAAGCGGTACTCAGCGGCGACGACCCACGTCCTGCCGACGATTCGCGAACGTCTCAGCGATTGGGAGGGCGCCGGCCCTGCTACACAACTGCTGGAACAACTTCAGCAAGCCCAAAAGGCCGGCCTGTTTGCCTTGATCACGTCCGGCAGTTTCGAGCAGTCCAAGCGGGCGGTCGAGACGCTGTCCGGTGAAGAGGGCCGCCAACTGATCCGTCAGGCACTGGCGTTCAAGGAGCCCGACCCCCAGTCATCGATCGAGAGCCGTCTGCTGGCCTGGTCAGCGCTGAACATGCGGCAACTCGTTGCCGTCAGCGACGCCTTGGCTTTGCTCGACAGAGTTTTGCGGGACCTGGATCGGGCAGCCGACTCGCAACTAAGCACGCTTGGCGGCGCGGACATCGGGGCCATGTTGACAGGCTTGCAGACTGATCTTGAGGCGATCACCAAGGAGTTCGGGCAATGACCACTCTCGTGCAGCGTTGCCAGACCTTGGAAGCCAAGATCAAGTCCCTGGCACAGGCCAAGAGCCTTGCCACCGACTTGAAACACATCCAGCAGCGCACGGGGGAGTGGCAGGCCCGCCACTCCAAGCTGATGAATCTGCGTGCTCAGACCGCACCCTTGACCCTAGCGAGCCAAGATGCGGCAACTTTGGCCTCGAAGAAGGGCGCGCTTCGCCAGAATGCGCAGAAGGTGCTGTCCCGCCTGCTCGAAAAGGATGACATCAAGGAACTCACCCGCGATGCGGCCTGGACGCGCCTGCTCAATGCCTGCGAAGGCTTCACCGATGAGCTCGATGCGGCTGGTCGCAGGGCCTGGCGGGCCCATCTGGAGCAACTCGGCACCCTTGAGAGTCCGAACACCCTGCGCTTGCGTACGCCGCCGATGCCCTCCAACGACGATGCGTTGCAGGCCTATCAGGTCAGCTACGCCGCTTTTTCAGCGATCGCACGCTTGGAACTGCCCCGATCCCCTGACGACCTCGTGCAGATCTCTGCCCATGTGGCGTCGTGTCGACAGGCCTTCGCTCGACTTGCATTCGACTTGCCGGACGAGGTCAAGGCGTTCTATGACGCCATCTATGCAGGCACCGCGACCCTTGCTCACGTCACCGCGACCGTCGCGAAGTGGCTTGACGAGAAAGGGCAGTTGGATCGCTTCCGCGTTCGGAGTGCCCATCAGTGAGTCTTGCACCTGACCTGGCGCTGGCCGAAGCGGCTCTTGATCGTTTGGAGCGACTGGAAGTACGCGTTCTCGTCTGGGGACTGGTCGACAGCGCGCTGAGCGCGTCAGAGGTTGAAGAAACGCTGCGAGACGTCCTGAACGAACGCCAGGATATTGCCGCCGATCCGAAGTGCACGATCGACACGGAAGCTGCGCTCCAGAAACGCCTGATCGAACTCGGTCACCTGTTCGCTGTTCCCGGACGCCCGGCAACACCGCCGAGGTTTCGGACACGCATGGCTGAAGGCGTTCGCTTGTTTGCCCGCCTGCGCCAGATGTTTCCGCGCCAGCACGAGGGACCGAACTGGGTGAGCGCCGCCACCCTGGTTGCCGACTACCGCTTACTGTGGCGCCCTCGGAAGTACCCCGCGCGCAATCTGACGACCGCCGCGTCACGGGAGATCATCGCGGCGCGCGTGTCCGATCCCAGAGTGCTGACCGCCGTTGCCACGTGGTTCGATGGTGGCAGTCCAGACTGGAAGTTCGCGCGCTTCCAGATCGACGCGGCGGCCCGCATTCTTGAAGGCCTGACGGGCCGTGGCGCACGAGGCACGCTGGTATCGGCGGGAACGGGTAGCGGCAAGACGCTTGCCTTCTACTTGCCGGCGCTGACGTGGTTGGCTGCTGAGCGAAGAGCCCAACCCGGCGCTCGCGGAGTTCGGGTCCTGGCGCTATACCCCCGCAACGAACTCTTGAAGGACCAACTCGCCGAGGTCTACCAGCAGGCGCGCAAGTTTGATGCGGATCTGGGCAAGGTCGGGACCACGCTCAGCATCGGCGTGCTCTACGGGGACACCCCTGAAACGCTGAACTCGATAGAGAAGAAGTGGCAAAAGACTCGAGGCGAGTGTCCCTTCTTTCGCTGTCCACAGCGTGGCTGTGGCGGGGGCCTGCGTCTGGCAGGCGCAGGCGGCCCTGAGAGCCAGGGCCGCCTGACCTGCGTCACATGTGGGCACATCGTCGAATCACTGCACCTGCGGTTCACCCGCAGGTCGATGATCGAGGACCCCCCCGACATCCTCTTCACTTCCGTGGAGATGATGAACCAGCGGCTCGCCGACTCGCAGATCAGACACCTCTTTGGTCTGGGGCCCAGAGCCTCAATGGCGCCTGCGCTGATGCTGCTCGACGAGGTGCACCTCTACACAGGGACCTTTGGTGCTCAGACGGCTCACCTGTTGCGGCGGTGGTCGCACCTCAGTCGCCGTCAGACCCAGTTTGTCGGGCTGTCCGCGACCATCGCCGACGGGGCTGCATTCTTCGCTTCGCTGGTCGGCCTGGACCGCAGCGTTGTCGAAGAGATTGCGCCCAACTCTGAGCACATGGTCAGTGAGGGCGCCGAGTACATGCTGGCCTTGAGAGGCGACCCTGTATCCCAGGCTGCGCTTCTTTCGACATCGATCCAGGCCCTGATGCTCGCCTCGCGCCTGCTGGACACCCGGGAAGGCTTCACCAAGGGAGTCAAGCCTTTTGCCGGCTGGCGCAGTTTCGCTTTCACGGACCAACTGGACGCAACCAACCGCCTCTTCTACGACCTCCGGGATGCGGAAGGCCGCACAGAACAGGGACACCCCGCGAATCGCCGGCACCCCAACGGCGGCCTGGCCCACTTGCGCCGCGCCGGTGCGAGCCTGCGCCGCTATGAGGGGGGACAAGATTGGAGGGCTCTCGAAGCCAATGGCCATGTACTGTCCACCCGGCATCGCGTGGAGAGAACCACGGCGCTCGATACCGGTGTCTGCCACGACGCCGAAATCGTCGTCGCTACCGCGGCGCTGGAGGTGGGCTATGACGACCCGGCAGTCGGTGTCGTCCTGCAGCACAAGGCCCCTCGAGACATGGCGCAGTTCCTGCAGCGCAAGGGCCGGGCAGGCCGTACGCGGCATGTGCGCCCCTGGACCATCATGGTGCTGTCCGACTACGGGCGCGATCGCTTGGCCTATCAGGCATACGAACAGTTCTTCGACCCTGAACTGCCGCCCCGTGAACTGCCCCTGAGCAACCGCTACATCCGGCGTATGCAGGCGGCCAATGCGCTGATCGACTATCTCGGCGTGGCCATGCAGCAAGGCGAGCCTGCAGGTTCAGTGTGGCGGGACCTGTCTGGACCACAGTCCACCCGCTTGGAGGGTTGGTCGCGTCCGGCGGAGGACCAGATCAAGCAGAACAAGGCGAGCTTTCCGCTGAATCCGAGTCAGTGGAAAGCAGTCAAGAGTGAGGCGATTCGGATCGGCCCTGCAGGCGAACATAAGTTTGCTGGTAGCAACTGGCTGCAGGATCGCCTGCGTCGAGCCTACCTCACGCAGCAGTTGGTCAACCTGCTCAAGGATCCGGCCAAGCTAGAAGACCTCACACGCTTTCTCGTTCAAGCGCTGGCACTTTCGCGCGAGGAGGTGGACACCCTGCTGTGGGAGCATCCACGCCCGCTGTTGCTGACCGTCGTGCCCACAGCCTTGAGACGCTTGGCTACCAACTGGCGTTCCCATGGCCAGCCGGCCACCGATCGACGAAACAGCCATCCGCTTCCCGAGTTCATGCCGGGAACGCTCTTTGCAGACCTGTCTCTGCCAGAGGTCCAGCTTCAGGGCGGTCCATTCGATGACGTGGCCTTGCCCGTGCTGCAGGCCTTGAACGAATTGGCCCCGGGCAAGGTCTCCCGTCGTCTGGACCAGCCGCTGTGGATCGGACTTTCAGACGCTGAGCTTGCGGCCGATCTCGCGGCCGTGACGACGACGCGTGAGGTTGACGTCGCACTCTGGTACGACCTCGATCCCCAGTTCGACTTTCATCGTTCCGAAAACGGACAGGTGAGCGCCTGCGCTGCCTTTCGCCCCGCGGCAATCCGACTTATCTCGCCCCCACGGCGGCCGGAGCTGCGTGACACCTCCAACGCGCGACTGATCTGGCGGACCCAACTGTTTGGGGGTCGCGTGGGCAATGTCTTCGAGGCTCCTTCGGACCGAGTCGGCATCGCCCGACTGGTGCAGCGCGTCTCTGTCCACACCCACGCCAGCCAGTCGGCAGCTACGGTGCGACGGTACGCCGTTGCCTCCAGCGTCAATCTGCGCGTGGCGACAGGCAACCAAACAGTCGACCACACAGCCTTGTGGCACTTTACCCAGGGCGGCAAGCCCTGCGGCATCGGATTCGAAGTCGAGGCCGACGCACTGTGCCTCCACATGAATCTTCCAGCGTCCCCGAGCGCAACTCTGCTGCAGGAGGACGCCTCCATTCTCCGCGCCGCCCGCAGCGCGCGCTTTCAATGGGAAGCCCAGCATGGCCCGGCGCTGGCCGGCACGGTGGGCAACGTCTTCCTTCGAGGCTGGCTGGCCCAGATCTTCAAAGTGGCTGCGGTAGCCCTCGCTCAGGAGCGCGAGATCACACTGGGGCAGGCGATTGACCTACTGCGGCAACCGGCTGAGCAACCCAGACTGCGGGACGTCCTGGTCACGATCTTCCAGTCCCCAGATGCGCCTGACGACGACGACCACCCAGTACCGGGAAGGGAACCCCGCCTCCGTTCCAAGTTGAACGACGCGTTTGCCGACGCTGTGACACGCGACGCCCTCGCCACTTTGGCGCACCAGATCCTGGCCGAGCCCATTGATGCCGCTTGGGATGACTGGCTCCGACGGGCCCAACTGCAGACCTTTGCGGCGGCCCTCATGGACGCCATCCAGCAAGCTTGCCCCCAGGTGGACCCGGACGACCTCATGGTCGACACCGATCCAGGTCCAACGGAGGAAGGCAAGGAGCGAGCTGAAGTCCAGTTGTGGATCTCGGAGGCCAACCCGGGCGGCAACGGGCTCATCGAGCAGGTGGTTGAGGCTATGGCCACTCGGACGGATCACTTCTACCGCCGCATTGAAGCCGCGCTGGGGCCCTCGGAGTTTGAGCAGATCGACATCCAGTTGCAGGACTATCTCCAGCGAATCGGAGGCCCGACGCCCGAGACCGCCTGGATCGATGCAACCCAGGCGGTCCGCTCGGCCTCGTCCACTCAAGAGGCTCAGGCAAGCCTGCTGTGTTTGCGACAGTTCCTGGCGGCCCAAGGCCATGGTGTATTCCACGGCTACGTTTCAGCGATCAGCAATCGACTGCTTCGTCCGAACAGCCCTCCTGATCTGGACCAACTCCTTGCTGAGTTGCTGCAGGCTTGGGAGGCCCTGGAGGCGCGACTGGGTGTCGAAGTCGATGCACGCGTCATGTGCGCCGTGTTCAGCCAAGACCCCCGTATTGATGCGGCATTTGCGGCCGCTGACTTCCAAGTCCCTTCCGCTCAACTCGTGACCTGGCGGTTCAGCATGCTGCTGGGCGTGCTCTGGGCCCGGGGCCACGGACTGCGGGCCCATGCCTTGCCGGTCACAGAGCGGTTCGCCGAGGCGCCCATGACTACGGACCGCCTCCTGTTGGCACCGTGGCTGTCGCCACCCCAACGTGCCTTGGCCGCCGATGCCGCCGATCTGCAGGAGCAACTGCACCATCAACTCAAGCAAACCGGTCAGGCCATCGTTTCGGCGGGCCCCGACCCGGCGCAGATCCAGCGAGTGATGTGCCTGGCCGCCACGGTGCCCGTGCAACTCGAGTACCTGAATGTCTATCCTCGCCTGACGTCCGTGGTCCGTGCACTGGGATCCGTGGCCCTCCACTTTGAGTTGGAGGCCACGGCATGAGCGGCACCCGCAAGATATACAAGGGCGCGGTGACCTCGCAGCATGCCGTCAGGGAAGTGTTGACGATGGTGTTCGCCCAGGAGCTATTGGCGCCCAGCAGAGAAGTCTTCATCGTCGCGCCCTGGATAAGCAACATCGTCGTCTTCGACAGTCAAATCGGCCAGTACGCCACCCTCAATCCCGAGTGGGCGAAGCGCGAGATTCGTCTGGTTGAGGTCTTGGTGGCCATCGCTGCCAACGGCACCACACTTCACATCCACACCCGTCCGGACGATCACAACAGAGTCTTCAAGCGCCGCATTCAAGAAGCTCTCGGGGATGCCGGTCTGCTCGATCAACTGCGCTGGAGCGATCGCAATGCACTGCTGCACACCAAAGGCGTCTGGACAGACCGGGTTCTGATCGACGGCTCGATGAATCTGACAGAAAGCGGTATAGCGCTTAATGAAGAGTCCGTGACGGTCTCGTTCGATCCTGAGCAGGTCGCTGCAGCCAGAGTGCACTTTGCCCTATATGAGCAGCACTGACACCCTAGTCCACCGTCAGCGGGCTGCGGCACTGCAAGCCGCGTTCTTTGCGTCGCCCAACTGCTGCAACTTCGCGACCATCAGTGACGATCCGCAGGCGCAGAGCGCGCTGCAGACCTGCTTGAAGGGCCATGCTTCAGGCGCTGTTGACCGAGGCGTGCTCTTACCTTTCCGGGAAGCGGCCGCCGGACCGACGGCTTGGTTTGTCTGTGCCAGTTCGATGCAGATGCTGCGCGCGCTCCAGGACGAAGTGCGCGCCTTCATTGGTCCGAGTTTTGCCGAGGAGAGGGCGCAGAGCCGGCCGCTGGACACGGCGGACCAGCACGCATTGCCTCTGATCGAAGCGGCAGGGTGGTTTTCTTTCCGCCTGGACTCGCCTGATCCGCGCAGCGACACCCGGCTGTTGAACCAGTGGCGACTCTATGGGGACCTGCTCAGCCGCCGTCCACGGGCTCCGTCGTACGTACCCAGTACGTTTCACCAGCTTCGCGCGTCGTTCGATCGCGCCTTGTTGGCACGCAATGAAGTCGCTGCCCAGGCCGCCATGGCTGCCCTGCGCGAGAGGTTCGGGGTCTCGGCAGAGAACCGCCTGTACCTCGAGATTCGGTTGGCCGCTGCCTTTGAGCGCTGGAATGCCATCTCTCAGCATCCGCTGCTGCCGAGGTTGATTCACCTTCAATTGCCACCCGAGACCTACGGCGATGTGATGGAGGCGCTGTACCGCGCGCACGCCCAGGCGTTCGAGGCTGGCCCCACCCTCGAACCACTTCTTGATCAGTTCCGAACCGAGATCGGCGTACCGGCCCTGCCGCTCTTCAAGACCCGCCGTACCTCTCGCCGCCCCGCGGTTCTCAAAGCCTTTGTGCTCCACGAACTGCTACAGGACGAGCCTCAATGGGCGGTCTGTGAGCGATTCCTAAAGGAGCTGCCAGTTGGCGCGTTCGGCGCGGTCGACGCCCTGGTGCGCGAGCGATGCGCAAAGTCACCCCGAGCGGCTGACTTTGAAGCCGCCCGGGCGGCACTTGCGAACGAGGAGTTCGACCGAGCTTGGGAGTTGCTATGGGTCCTGCCGGACAGCGTTGACGTGTTGCGGGGCCTCATCGCGTGTGCGCGGGAGTCGGCTGACCCCGACAAGGCCGCAGCTGTCCTGACTCGACTGGACGCTTCGGAGACTGCCGTCCGGTCGAGCGTCGAGTCGGCATCGGCCACGCGCCTGGCGAATCTTCGCGCCAGCTACCGCCCGCCTGCGGGACCATCTGAGAAGGCCTCCCCCTTCGTTCGTTGGACGGACGAGCCCGAAGAGCGCTATGTCGAACGCTGGGCGGAGTTTGTGCGCTCGGTCGAGCCGACAGCGCTGTTGGCGCACAGGGACGTAGTCAAGGTGGCCGTCGAGTGTCTGATGCACCTTGCCGTCGACGACCCGGCTCTGCTCGAGCGGCTCTACCCGCTGTGGCACGAGTTGTTCATCGAGCGTATCGATCCCACCCCGCTGCTTGTGCCGGTCTACCTGGAGATGCTGGAAGCACTTCGGGCGCGCGATGTGTTTCAGCGAACGGATCAGGAATTGATACATCAGATCCTTGTGACCATCATTGAGAGCGGTGACGACGCATCGTATCGACAGGCGGTGGACACCGTGTCCAAGGTCTTTGGGGCAATTCGGTCCCCACATGCACTGGGCTGGGCCCTCGATGTCTGTGACTCGTTGTCCCAGCGGCGGGTCCGCGATGCCGACGCGCGCCTGAGGCTTCTCACCCAGGTCATCCAGGCGTGTCAGGAGTTCAGTTCCCGACTAGACCGTCTGCAGATCCATCAACTGCGCCTGCTCGCCAAGGAAGCCCAACTCGAATCGCCCGAGTTGCCCGAGGCCACTCCTTTAGCCGACGAGGAGACGCAGGCGCCCGACGAGACACCCTACAGGGTCGCGATCTACAGCCTCGATGAAGCCGCCACACGGCGCGCCGTGGAGATCTTGAAGTCGCTGCATCCCCACTGGGTCATAGACACCAACGCCGACCAAGTCTGTACCGATAGGCTCAAGGCCTTGGCCCACAAAGCCAACGTGTTTGTCTTCGCCTGGCGATGCAGCAAGCATGCCGCCTACTACTGTGTGAAGGCCAGCAGCCAGAAGGAGAACCTGGTCATGGCCCGCGGCGTAGGCACCACCAGCCTGGTGGCCGCCGCCGTCGAATTCCTGCGCGGACAACCGGCCTAGCGAATCCCCAGCATCTTGTGCGTCTGCAGCGACAGTCGCCACTGAGGATGCGCTTGGCAGTACGCCACCGCCTTCGCCGTATTGCGCGAGGCCTCCAGCCCATCCATCGGCTGCAGCAGGAAATGGTCGAACTGCAGTTCCGACCAGGGCAGTGCGTCAGGCATCAACCCCGGCTGCGGGAACACCAGCTTGAGTTCATGTCCCCGTCGCTGCACCCACTCGGCTCCCGCCTTGGGACTGACGCACACCCAGTCAATGCCTTCGGGTGCTGCAATCGTTCCATTCGTCTCAACCGCAATCCGAAACCCCCATGCATGAAGCGCATCGATCAGTGCACGGTCGACCTGCAGCAGTGGTTCGCCGCCGGTTGCCACGACCAGCCGATGCCGCCTATCGCCCTCAGGCCACAGCGCCGCGATCTTGTCAGCCAAGCGTTCGGCCGTCTCGAACTTGCCGCCCAGGGTCCCATCGGTCCCCACGAAGTCCGTGTCGCAGAAGCGGCAGACCGCCGACGCCCGATCCGCCTCGCGCCCCGTCCACAGGTTGCAGCCCGCAAAGCGGAGGAATACTGCCGGCATGCCCATCTGCAGACCTTCGCCCTGCAGCGTGTAGAAGATCTCCTTGACCGAGTACGTCATGTCCTACACCGGCAAGGCAGGTCCCGCCAAGTCCACGCCCACCAGCGAGCCACAGCCCTCGGACTCGAACAGGTCGACCCGGGTCAGTTGGGGCAGTTCGCGACGGGTGCGCTCATGCAACCAGCGCGCAATCGTCGTCGTGTCGCCGTCGGCCAGGACCGCCTGTTCATGCAGCGGGTGGTGATCCAGCGACTTGAAAATCGGATCGAACACCGCCTTCACGTCCCCGAAGTCCACAGTCCATCCCATGACTTGGTCCAGCGGTGCCCCCAGATGAAGCCGCAGCGTATAGGTGTGCCCGTGGACCCGATGCCTCGGATCACTGGCCGGTGCGTGGCGGAATTGCACCGCGCTGTCGACGGTGAAGTCCTTCCAGATCCGGTAGTTGGCACCGTCGTAGGTCGCGCCGCACGAGGCCGTCTCGTAGACCGTCACCCAGGACATCGCGGGCAGTTCAGGTTTCAAGCGCTCCCACAACCATGACGAGATCATCTCGCTGGTGGGATTGGACAGGCCCGGGATCTCGTTCAGGCAGCGGTAGTTGACCTGCGCCGCGATCGGCGCCCAGAGGTCGTCCAGGTGGTCATAGTCGATGCTCAGGTCGGCTCCCGCCAGATCCTGGTCGGCATGGATGGTGACTTCGAAGCCATGCCCATGCAGGCGTCCGCACTTGTGGCCCAGTGGCACATGCGGCAGGCGATGGGCCGCCTGGAACCGGTAGCGCCGCCACACATGCGCATGATCAAGGGCGTCGACCTCGACGCCCTGATTTGGGGTGCTTTGCACGGCCACTCGATCAATGCCCGGGGCATCCAACCTGCCACGAATCCACCGCGCCAGGTTTTCGTCGGTCGGTTGGGCCACCTTGTCGTTGAGCAACCCGTAATTCAGCAGACCGGCGCAGCGATCGATCTGTCGTTGCAGGGCCGCCACCTCGCCGCCGGGGTAGGTCACCCAGTCCGCCGGCACGCGGGCACACGCTGTGGCCGTAAACCCATGACCGTGCAGGTTGCGGCATCGATGCCCGGCCGGCAGCATGTCGACCTGCCGGGCGGCCTCGAACCGGCTGCTGGCGGCATGCAGCACCGACAGCGAAAGAGGGGTGGTGCTCATGCGGCCTCCGTGGCGTTGAAGATCTCGTAGCCCTTGCGCCGCAGGTCGCAGGCAGGACACTGCCCACAGCCATAGCCCCAGGCGTTCTGGGTTGTGTGGTCGCCCAGGTAGCAGGTGTGGGTTTCCGTGCGGATCAACTCCACAAGCGCAGCACCGCCCAGATCCTTCGCCATGCGCCAGGTCTGGGCCTTGTCCAGCCACATTAGGGGCGTCTCGACGACCATCGGGGCGTCGAGCCCCAGGCTGATCGCCACCTGCAGTGCCTTGAGCGTGTTGTCACGGCAGTCCGGATAGCCGGAGTAGTCGGTCTCGCACATCCCGCCCACCAGCACCGACAGACCACGCCTGTAGGCCACCGCGGCAGCAAAGGTGAAGAACAGCAGATTGCGCCCCGGCACAAAGGTCGTAGGCAGTCCGGATGCCGCGAACTGGATCTCGCGATCCTGGGTGAGGGCGGTGTCGCTCACCTGACCCAGTAGCGCGAGGTCAAGCATGTGGTCGGCGCCCAAACGCGGCGCCCAGGCCGGGAACTCCGCCTTCAACCGCTCCAGCACCACCTTGCGGCAGTCCAGTTCCACCGCATGGCGCTGCCCATAGTGAAATCCGACCGTCTCGACCTGGGCGTAGCGATCCAGGGCCCAGGCCAGGCACGTGGCCGAGTCCTGACCTCCGGAAAACAGCACCAGCGCTTTGCGTTCCATGATGTCATCCATTGGCGATGCGACGCGGCTTGCGCAGCGCCTTCTTGAGGGAGCTGACGAGGTAGCGCGTCAGCAGATCGATGTCGCTCGGCGTGTTCTGGATACCATTCCACGGACGCGTATCCCATGGCTCCAAGGGCCACTGGCCGCTGGTCCAGGCTGTGTGTGGCGCTAGCAGTCGCAAGCCCGGTTCGAACTGGTCCCGCTCTGTTGCCCCTTCAAGGCTGTACAGGTGGTCCATGACGAAGCCCATGGCCACGATTCCGGCGCCGTGCCGCAGTCGCGAGAAGCGCGGGGCCATGCCATACCAAGCCGAGCCGTAGACCTTGGCCACGGCATGAAAGAACTCGTTGACCAACTGAAACGCTCGCTCCTCGCGGTCATCGAAGTGCATCAGGCTGCGAATTGCACCGTCAGAGGCCGAGTTCATGATCAAGCGCTGCATCGCGGTGTCGCTGATCATCCCTGTCGGGTTCGTGTGCTGCCGTACCTCGCCGTGCAGCGAACTCCCGCGCGTGAAGTTGAGCATGTCGACGATGCGCGCCGAGAACTTGCGCTGAGTGAATCGCTCAGGCAAACCCTCCACGTTCGGCAGCAACTCGTAGATCAGAGTTTTCGGCAGAGGACGCGTGTTGTTGATCAAGACGAACTGCTGGCGTAGCTCGTTGTAGTCCTTGCAGACCAGAGCCGAAACGAATACTTGGAAGCCCGGCTTATCGATACCTGCCAGCGCCGAAAGCCGCTGCTGCCCGTCGACGACGAATCCCGGGGGTTGGTTCTTCGGTACGTCGATCTGGACCTGCACCAGCCCATCGGAAAGGTCTCTGACGGTCACGCCGTCAATGAAGGCAACGATCACGGCGTTGGGCAGTAACGCATCCTCGCGCGTCAGGTAGTCGCGGATGTCGCGAATGTGAGAGGCAACCTGATGCCGCTGAAAGCCCTTGAGCTGCCCATCATCGGCCCGTGCGACACGCTCGATCGCAGCAAACGTCAGCACATCGGAAGGGGCGGCGGCAAACACAAACACATCGTGGCCTGGCGCCTGCTGTGCCCGGACTGCTTTGAATCGGTATGTGGTCACGCGGCCTCCTTGATAGTTTTGCTTAGGTGACGGTGGTAGACGCCGAGGTTGTGCATTCCCCGGCGCTTATTGCGGTTGCTGGACCGAAAGATGATCACTTCGACACCGATATCACGGCACACCGCGCAGTCGCAGTCTTTCCACGGCTTGTGTTCCAGTGTTCGCTGCACAAGAGCAGCGGTTTTGTGCAGCGCTTTGTCCTGCTGCGCGGCGCCTGTACCGTCGCCGCGCAGCAGGAACTGGTGATAGTCCATCACGGCATCCAGCGTTGCCTCCGCCGAAGATGCCCCACGGTCATATGCCCGTACCTCATGCAACGCTCGCCGCTCTCGCCGCAACAGGTCTTCTGCGCTGAACTGACCGCGCTTGATGCCTTGCATCAGGCGTGCGTTCTCCGTGGCTTGAGGAATGCGGATAGCGGTGTAGTACTCCAGTCGACCGTCTGAGCCTTCACTGTAGTAGTTCGCCTTCTCGTCCTTGAATGCACGGATCAGCGGTGAAGTCGAGTCGAAACTTGTGATTCCGAAGCCCGTGAACTCTTGGATGCTGTCGGCTTTCGCAAAGCCAAGCAGATGAATGTCAGTCTCTGGGCGAATCCGTTCTCGGATCGCTGTCAACACGGCCTTGATGGCGTCGACCTTCAAGGGAACTAGGCCCCCGATGGCCAAATATCGGTACCCCATCCGCTCGAGTCGATGTGCCGCCTCGGCCATGCTCTTGGGTGACCACCCCTGCACGGGTCCGAGTGGCTCGAAGGGCATTCCCTCGCGCTTGACAAGTCCTAGGAATACCTCGGCGTTGGCCAGCGTGATGGCAAACCGCTGCCGGATCGCGGCGTCCACCGCACGCTCCGAAGGGTTGGCGAGGTCGCAGTCAAAGATGATGTGGTCCGGGGAAATGCCGTGGGTAAACCCGGCTTCGGTATAGAACTCCACTACCTCCTCGGGAGCGTAGGCTGGCACCGGATGCTCCACGTAGGCAAAGGCGCCGCAGTCACCCAGCAGCATTGCGTCCTTGAACCTCGGCCCACCATAGCGCAAGAACTGCCGAGCGCCATCTCGCAGCAAGCGCTGCTCCTCCCTTGTGGAGTAGCGAACCTTTGAAGCTGCCACACCTGTGGCCTGCCGCACGGCGCTCATGGACACCAACAACCCGTCATAGGGCGCTGGGTCCATGAACTCATGCGCATAGACGTCGGACCAGTAGCGCTCACGGCCAGGACTGGAGCGATCGTTCAGGAAGTCGTACCCAGGGTCGACATAGTCCTGAGTATCCGAGTACAGGAACTTCATGCTACTTCGAGGCGATCTTGCTGGCGGCATAGGCACGCACCAACGTGTCCTGCAGCTTCTTTACGTGGGGGGGAGTGTTCTGCAGTTCGTTCCAAGCCAACCCTAGCGTCTCCCACGTTCCCTTGGTCCAACGGCAAGACGGCGCAACCTTCTCGAGTTCGCGCTGCACGGCAGCTACCTCCGAGTTGGGGGGTAGTCGCGCATAGATCGCATCCATGAGCAAGCCCATGGCCATCAAGCCAGCGCTGTGCATCAGTCGACTCTGCTTCGGATCCTTGCCCCAAGCGTCGGGAAATACGGCCTTCACCGCCGACCAGTACGTTGTCAGGATGCGATACATCCCGGCGACATCACCGCCGCCCTCCCGTCCGACCGACTTGAACGGTGCCAAGGCCCCCAGCGGATTTGACAGGCTGCTCTTGATCAGGGATAGCAGCGCGGTATCCGTGACCACTGCCTCGGACGTCCCGCGGTCCGAGGCACGCTTGACCAGACGGAAGAACGGCGATGCCGGATCCTGGTTAAGGGTGCTCACCAGTTCCGCAGGCACCTTGCGCGCCACCAGATCCCGCGGAAGAACGAAGGTCGCGGTCTCGGGCAACAACTCATTGATCAAGCGCGTCGGCAGGGGCTTGGCCTTGTTCACCAAGATGAACTGCTCGCGCTGCACTGAGAGCCGGTCGGACACGAAGCCAATCACAGGTACCGCCAAATCCTTGTGTTGCGCCTGGGATAGCGCAATCGATCGCTGCTGACCATCGACGATCCAGGCAACGCGCTGGCCCTCTGCATAGATCGGCAAGGTCAAGGTGCCACTCTCAGACACCCTGGTATCGCCCGCAGGCTTGCTGCCACGCGAAGCAGCGAACTTCACGTCTGGCGCAAGTGCCAGGATGATGGCGTTAGGAAAGAGGACGTCGCCCTGATTTAGGTAGTCCACGATGCCTTTGACGTGCTGGCGAATCTCTGGACGTTGAAATCCCTTGAGTTCATCAGCCGCGTCACGCTCGATGCGCGAAATGTCTGCCACTCGGACAATGTCACCGCCCTTGATGAAGAACGCGTAGACGTCCAGTCCTTCGCCCTGCGTGGTGTGAAGCGCGCGCACAACCAACTCTTGTCGACCGGTGGTCGTCTTCTTGACGGCCTTCATCTTCACGCTCGCAGTTGTGCGGACAAGCCCTGCCAAAGTCGGCTGAACCGCTTCTGTTCGCAGGAGATCCGAGCTTCATCTCGCAGATAGCGCAGCAGTTTTGTGCTGCTGCCCGAGTGCCGGGTCCACTGTGCTTCTAGGACTTTCAGAATCTCGTCATCGGTCATGCGCTGACCCGTCGCACGATGTCGCCGCCGACGGTGGGCGAGGCTCGCTGCCACAGTCTCATGAGACTCCTCGAGCGGCATCTCCGTCGCCTGGAGAACTTCCACGAAGTGACGTAAGGCGCGCTGAGCAAAGTCCGATCGCGTGCCTGCATAGCCGCGCACCGACTCAAGACGGTCGTCATAGGGCATCACACAGCCCTGCAGGTGGCGCGGCAAGCACTGGACACCAGCAGCGGATGTGAAGATCCGCAGGGATCTGGCCCTGGCCGGTGTGACCTGTGCCAGGTCGTCTTGCACCAACCGCAAGTAGCCGCTGGGCAGCGCCAACAGCGTCGGCGCCTTGGCGATCAACCTGGACAGAGGAGCCGGCGAAGTTTCGGTCAACGCGTTCCACCACTGCGGCACATGGCATCCCACCGCTCTCAACCGGCGATCCAGATCCGTTCCCGCCGCCACGGTGCACTCATAGGCTGGGACGGGTTGGTCGTGGCGGATCAGCCCCAGGCCTGCAGACACCACATACCAAGGAGCGCCCAGGGCTGCTGCTGCGGCCGCCGTGTCCACGATCGATCTACCCTGGTAGAGGCTTTCAGCTGCCATGTCGGCACTGGCCGTCCCGATAGCTCGACGCCAGGCCTGTGCCAAACGAGGCAGCGAGGCGCACTCAGGCAGCACTGCCACGTCTACGCGATGGCGGCCAGCCTTGCGTTGGGTACAGCTGGTGACGATGGCGACAGTTACAGTCACGGCGAGTGAGGACGAGATGCAGTTGTTTGGGGCCCTAGGTAGTGTACCGGATGCAGTTATTTTGCTTCCGGGTGACCTGGAGCGAGCACTTATCCAGGCCCGCCAGCGGGCGCGACCCGATGGTTCGAGGCCTGCAGCCCCAGAGGCCTGCGACTCAATGCATGCCCGGTGCTGAACTTACCTCCGGGAGGGGCGCCCGAAAGTGAGTTGGCAGGTACTGCTGAAGGACCGTCGAACCTACCCACGCCGATGAAAGTGCGCAATGCTGCGTCCCCAGAGAACAGCGAGAGTTGCCACGACGGCGGGGCTGACCAGCGGATGCACCCCGACCGGCAGCACCAACGCAACGACGGCGGCGCAGGCCAGCAGGATCGACACGGATGCGTACAGCGCGAAGCGCTCCGGATCGTGGTGAAGGAACTCCTTGGACTTGATCACTCTGCTGATCGCGCCGTCCGCGACCGCCGCGGCAAGGAACGCCGCCATCCAGGGCAGCCACTCCAGCATCGCCGACAACCTGAAGGCGGCCAGCAGCACTAGCGCGTCGATCGCGCGGAAGTAGCTGTTTCCGAACAGCCGCTGGTTGACGGAAGCCATCTCCCGCGCCACGGCGCTGTCCACGCCGCTGGCCGCCGACGCGCTGGCGGTCGGGGGCACAGGCGTGGCCTCCCGTGCCGCGCCCTGGAGGCCCAGCGCTCGGTCGAGGATCCGCAGCGCGGGCGCCTCGCCCCAAAGCGCTTCCATGGCCTGGTGCTCGCTTCGAATCTGCGCCAGGAACCGTTCCGGCGGATTCGCCGAGGGCAGGTAGAGCACCAGCACCAGCAGGCACAGCAGGGCGGCGATGCCGACGATACGGATCACGACGGCTGCCCCGTCATCGCACCTGGAGTCCGGATCGCCATCGGTGGCGCCGAACGTGTTGCTCTGGGCTCATCCGCATCCGGGTCGAGGATCGGAAACCGCCCCTTGATGATCCGCCCGCCCGACACCGAGGCGAAGTACTGCAGGTTGGGCAGCTTGCCCAGCACGTCGGCCGGCACCATCTCCTCCAAGCTCTCGGTGAGCTGCGTCGAGTAGCTCGACGAGAAGTCGCCCAGGTGTGCGTCGGCGCCGCTGCTCAGGCCCACGCGCAC
>CAKZXL010000700.1 GCA_937883885.1 uncultured Aquincola sp.
CGCTGGTACAACGAAGAACGGATCAAGAGTTCACTGGGCTTCCGCAGCCCCATCGAGCACCGAAAGCTTCTCGGGCTCGCTGCATAACCAGTCCAAGAAATCCGCCGCACCCCCCGGTGACTGAGCTTGAGTCCATGAAACAGCGCCACCAGCGAATTGGCCACGCGGACCAATCGTTGGCCCGGAACATGCTAGAGTGAATGGCACGCGTCTAACGATGCGTTCCAAACACTGCGGCAGGGCTGCCGCAATTCTGTTGGCTACGTAGCCTTCGTTCCATCGCCTCACGGCGGGACGAAGGCTTTTTTTTGTCTTTTTCATGCGACTCCTGCCACGCGAGATCGACCGCCTGCTGCTCCATCAGGCAGCGAACCTGGCCCGTTCCCGCCGCGAGAAAGGCCTGCTGCTGTCCGAGCCCGAAGCGCGAGCCCTGATCGCGGACGCCATCTGCGAAGGCGCGCGCCAGGGCGGCACGGTCGCCGACATGGTCGCGATGGCCAGTGCGCTGCTCACCGACGACGACCTCATGCCGGGCGTCGCCGAGCGCATCGAGGTCGTCATGGTCGAGGCCTTCTTCCCCGACGGGCAGAAGCTGGTCTGCGTCCACGACCCCATCGGGCCCGGCAAGACTTCGAGGGCGCATGGGACGCCGGCCGACTGCGTCCAGCCGCGTTGGCGTCTGGGCGACGAACCCGTGGTCGTCAACCAGCACCGGCCGACCCAACGCCTGCGCGTCGAAAGCACGGCCGACCGGCCGATCCAGGTTGGCTCGCACTACCACTTCTTCGAAGTCAATCCGGCGCTTCGGTTCGACAGGGCCGCCGCCTACGGCTTTCGGCTCGACATCCCTTCGGCAACGACCCTGCGTTTCGAGCCCGGCGACGCGCGCGACGTCGATCTGGTGGCCATCGGCGGCGCGCGCATCGTGTTCGGCCTGGCCGGCCTGGTCAATGGCGCGCTCGACGATCCTGGCGTTCAGCGGGCCGCCCTGTCGCGGCTCGCCGCGTTCCTGCAGGAGTAGCCGATGGCTTTCAGCATCGAACGCGCGCGTTACGTCCAGCTCTACGGCCCCACGACGGGCGATTGTGTGCGCCTGGGCGACACTGGCCTGTGGGCGCGCGTCGAGCGCGACTTATGCGCCGGCGGCGACGAACTCGTGTTCGGCGCCGGAAAGACCTTGCGCGCCGGCACGGGCTGCGACGGCGCACGGACCGCGGCCGACGGCATGCTCGACCTCGTCATCACCAATGCGCTCATCCTCGACGCAGTGGCGGGCATCGTCAAGGCGGACATCGGCATCAAGCACGGACGCATCGTCGGCATCGGCAAGGCGGGCGATCCCAACATCATGGGTGGCGTGACGCCCGGCCTGATGGTGGGCGTGAACACGGACATCCGTGCCGCCGAGGGCCTGATCGTGACGGCCGGGGGCATCGACTGCCACGTGCACTTCATCGATCCGGGCCAGGTGGACGAAGCCTTGTCGGCGGGTGTCACCACGCTGATGGGCGGCGGGCTCGGCCCCACGACCGTCCCCATCGCCTCCACCGGCACCACGAATCTCGGCCTGATGCTGCAGGCGGCCGAGGCCTTCCCCGTGAATTTCGGCTTCATCGCCAAGGCCGCATCGCATGCCGTGGAGCCGCTCGTGGAGCAACTGGCGTCCGGCGCGGCGGGCCTCAAGGTCCACGAAGACTGGGGGGCGAGCGCCGCCGTGATCGATGCCGCGCTGAAGGCGGCCGACGTCGGCGGCGGGCAGATCCAGTTGCACACGGACACCCTGAACGAATCCGGCTTCATCGAGCACACGCTGCGCGCGATCGGAGACCGCTGCATCCACGCCTACCACGTGGAAGGCGCCGGCGGCGGCCATGCGCCCGACATCATCCGCATCTGCGGCCGGGCCAACGTGCTGCCCTCCTCCACCAACCCCACCAACCCCTTCACGGTCAACACCTTCGACGAGCACTTCGACATGGCGATGACCAGCCACCATCTGAATCCGCGCCTGCCGGAGGACGTGGCCTTCGCCGAGAGCCGCATCCGCCGCGAGACCATCGGCGCCGAGGACGTGCTGCACGACCTGGGCGCGATCAGCGCCATCGGCTCGGACAGCCAGGGCATGGGCCGCATCGGGGAGACCATCGCCAGGTGCTGGCAGCTGGCCGAGCACATGCGCGAGTTGCGCGGCAGCCTGCCCGAGGACCGCGGCAGCGGCGCCGACAACTTCCGCATCCTGCGCTACATCGCCAAGTACACGATCAACCCGGCACGCATGTTCGGTATCGACCACGAAGTCGGCTCCATCGAGCCGGGCAAACTGGCCGACTTGGTCTTCTGGCGCCCGGACAGTTTCGGCGTCAAGCCAGAGATGGTCATGAAGTCGGGCTTTCCGGTCTGGGCCCCGCTGGGCGAGGCCAACGCCTCGCTGATGACCTGCGAACCCCTGCGCTACCGCCCCATGTGGGGCTGCTTCGGCCGCGCGCCGCAGGCGCTGGGCGTGCGCTTCGTGGCGCCTCCCTCGATGGTTGCAAACCTCAGCCGGCGCCTGGACCTCAAGGCAAAGCTGGTGGCGGTGGCCGGCACGCGCGGGCTGACCAAGCGCGACATGCTGTTCAACGACACGGTGGCCGACATCACGGTGGACCCGGAGACCTTCCGCGTCTACCTCGACGGCCAGGCCCTGGACAGCGCGCCGGCCAAGCGGGTGGCGCTGGGCGCCTCTTACATGCTGAAGTAGAAAGGAGCGGCGATGAGCATCGTGCGCCTGGGAATCGGCGGGCCGGTGGGCAGCGGCAAGACGCGGCTGGTCGAACGCCTGCTGCCGGTCTTCGCCGCCGAAGGCATCTCGACCGCGGTCATCACCAACGACCTGGTGACACGCGAGGATGCGGAGCGCGTGCGCCGCTCCGGGCTGATCGACCCCGAGCGCGTGCTGGGCGTCGAGAGCGGAGCATGCCCGCACACCGCCATCCGCGAGGACCCGTCGGTCAACATCGAGGCCGCCGAATGGCTCGAGCGGCGTTTCCAGCCCGATGTCATCCTGATCGAAAGCGGCGGCGACAACCTGGCGGCCACCTTTTCCAGCGAACTGGTCGATTGGTGGGCCTTCGTCATCGACGTGGCGGGCGGCGACGACATCCCACGCAAGCGCGGGCTGGGCGTGCTGCGCGCCGATCTGCTGGTGGTCAACAAGGTCGATCTCGCGCCACACGTGGATGCGGATCTGGAACGCATCCGCGCCGACGTGGCCACCGCGCGTCCGGCCCGCCCTTCGCTGTTCACGGACCTGCGCAGCGGCGACGGCGTGCGGGAGGTGTTCGACGAGATCGTGCGCGCGGCGCTGTTCGGCCATGGGCGCGGATGACGGACGGCCTGCTGCAGATGCGCCTGGCCTGCGACGGCCAGGGCCGCACGCGGCTGGTGGAGCGGCGGCAGCGCTATCCGCTGACCACCACGGCCGTGCTGCCCCTCGACGCAGGGCCGGGCGCATTGGTCTATGTCCAGAATGCCGCGGGCTCGGTCTTCGGCGGCGATCGCCTGCACATCGACGTGGCCCTGGAAGCCGGCGCCAGCCTGTGCCTGTCCACGCCTTCGGCCACCCGCCTGCAGGGCGACGTGCGGTCGGTGCAGACCGCCCGCATATCGGTCGCGCAGGGGGCGTTCTTCGAATCCATGCCCGACATGCTGATCCCGCACCCGCGAGCGCTGCATCGTCAGCACACCACGATCGAACTGGCAACGGGCGCCAGTTCCATCGTGGCCGAAACCCTGGCGCCGGGCCGCGTGGCCCGCGGAGAGCGGCACGCCTACCAGGCCGTCTCGCTGCGCCTGCAAGTCATCCTCGACGGACATCCGATCTTGCGCGACGCTGCCACGTTCCGCCCCGGCGAAGCCGATCCATCACTGACGGGCAGCCTGGGAACGGAAGGCTATGTCGGCGCCCTGTTCGCTTTGACCCAGAACGGATGCCACGAAGAGCTGGCCAACCGCATGAACTCCGAACTGGCAGCCTTGCCGGGCATCTACGGTGGGGCATCGCCCTTGGCATCCGGACATGGTGCCGTCGCCCGCATTCTGGCCAGCGAGGGGCCTCTGCTGCGACACGCCATGCATCTGGCCTGGGATGCCGCGCGCCGCTGCATGCATGGCCGCCCTGCGCCTCGACTACGAAAGTAACTCCCATGCATCGAGAAGACTCTTCCCCACTGATCGTGAACCACATCCTGGGCCATTGCGATGCGGCGCCGTTCGCCGGCCGCCCCACCGAGCGAATCCTCGTACCGGCGGCCGAAGCGGGCCGCCGCCGCATGCGCGTACGCACCGAACGCGGCACCGACGTCGCGATCGATCTGCCGAAGCAGAGCTGGCTGTTCGACGGGGCGGTCCTGCATGACGACGGCCGGCGCGTCCTGGTCGTCGCGCGTCCACCCGAACCCGTCATGGTGATCGCGCTGGCGGACATGGCGCCGGCCGCCGTTTTCCGCATCGGCCATGCGCTGGGCAACCGGCACAGCCCGTCGGAGCTGCACGGCGGCGAGATCGCCGTGCCCGTGACCGATACGCCGGAGCTCACCGCACGGCCGGTGCTGGCACTCGGGTTGGTCGGCCTGGTTCTGCGTTTCGAGAACAGGCCGTTCGCCGCCGCTGCGCCGCCCACCTGCGGCGACGCGGCGCACGAGCACCCTCCCCGGCAGCACGAGCATCACGGGCACCACGAGCACCACGGGCATGGACACCGCGATTGACGATGCGGCCGCCGGCCCCCTGCTCGCGCTGATGCAGTTGTCGGACTCGGCCCTGCCGATCGGCCGCCATGCGCACGCGATGGGCCTGGAGCGACTGTTTCGCGACGGCCGCGTGCCCACGCGCGCAGCGCTGAGGGAAATGATCGTGTCCGCGCTGCTGCATGGCGCGGCGCGTGCCGATGGCGCCGCCACCGCGCTGGCGCACGATGCGCTACGCGCGGGCGATGCGCACGCCCTCCGGCGGGTCGATGCACAACTGGATCTGCTCAAGCAGACGCCATCGGCGCAGGCCGCGTCGCGCCGCTGCGGAAGCCGGCTGGCCGCGTTGGCCGCCACCTTCGACGCGCAGGCGGTGCTGGCCGACTACGCCGCCGAAGTCGCTGCCAGGAAGACACCGGGCCACCTTGCCGTCGTCTCCGGCGCCGTCTGTGCCGCCGCGGGCGTCCATCGCGAGCACGCCGTGCTGGCCGAGATGCGCGGCGTGGCGACCATGATCCTGTCGGCCGCCGTCCGGCTGGACATCGTGCCCGCCACCGCGGGCCAGTCGATGCTGGCCGCCCTGGCGCCCGAGATCGTGGCCGCCGCACGCATCGCCCTGCGAACGGGCGAGGACGAGATGGAGTGCGGCGCGGCCGCCGGGCTGGAGATCGCCGCCATGCGCCATGCGCGCGACGACGCGCGCCTGTTCGCCAGTTGACTCACCCCATTCGAGGAATCTTCACCGATGCAGCAAGACCGGATATTGCGCGTGGCGCTGGACTGGGCCGTCGACGACATCGATCCTCCCCGCTCCTTCGGCGGCTGGAACACCGGCCGCGTCGTGCAGCAGACGCACGAAAGCCTGATGGAAGACGATTTCCATACCCGCCCGGTGCCGGCTGACGCGCCGACGCAGGTCGTGCCGCGGCTGGCCGAAGCCGTGCAGCAGTCCCCCGACGCCCGCGAGGTCGTGTTCCGCCTGCGCCGCGGCGTGCGCTTCCACGACGGCGCGCCGCTGGACGCCGACGCCGTCATGCTCAACTACCAGCGCATGTGCATGCCTGGCTCGCCGCACTTCTCCGCGGTGGTGGCCGACTTCAACCGCGAGGGGGCGGGGCTGATCGAGCAGGTCCGCGCACTCGACGCGATGACGGTGGCGTTCCGGCTGAGCGAGCCGTTCCCGGAGTTCCTTCGCTACATGACGCAGGAAGACGCACCCGGCGCGCAGTCCCTGATCAGCCCCGCCGCCATCCGCGCATTCGGTCCCGACGGCTGCGCCGACCGCGCGCCGGGCACGGGCGCCTTCCGCTTCCACCGCCGCTTCGAGACCGACGGCGGATCGGCGGTGGAGCTGCTGCGCAACGACGCCTACTGGGACGGCCCGCCGGCCATCGACGGCATCCAGTTCCTGCCCTTTCCGGCGCTAGCCGACCGCGTGCGCGCCCTGGCCGAAGGCAGGGTCCATGTGGCCTACAGCCTGGAGGGCGCGGACCTGCAGGACCTGCAGGCGCGCGGTTTCGACGTTCCCGCGTTCTCGCCGCCCTATCTCTGGTATCTGGTCTTCAACCTCCATGACCCGCGGGTGGCCGACGTGCGCGTGCGGCAGGCCATCGCCCACGCCATCGACCGGCAGGCGCTGTGCGACGACCTGTTCCCGGGCGCTACCTTGCCCGCCACCACGGCCATTCCCCCCGGTGCGCCGGCGCACGACCCGCAGGCGCCCGAGCGCTATCCCTACGACCCCGACCGCGCCCGCATGCTGCTGGCGCAGGCCGGCGCGGCGCAGGGCATGACGCTGCACGTCGTCGGCGCGCAAGCCGGCTCGGCGCAACTTGACCCCGGCGCGATCTACCGGCGCCTGGCCAGGGACCTGGCCAAGGTCGGCATCCGGCTGGAGGTGACGCTGCATCCGGACTGGGTCGGCTATTGCAACCAGTGGCGCGAAGGTGCGCCGGCCGGCGTCTCGTTCAGCGAGATGAGCTGGGCCATGTCGTGCGACCTGTGGCTGTCGCAAGTCCTGCACGGCAGGAACACGTCGCCGCGCGGCTTCAACGCCGGCTACCACCAGGACGCGGCCCTGGACACGCTGCTGGACCGGGCGCGCGGTGCCTTGCCGCAGCAGGAGCGCACCCGGCTCTACCGCGCGGCCGATGCGCGCGTCATGGAAACCCTGCCCATCCTTCCCCTGCTCACCTCGGCCAGGGGCATGATCGCCAGTTCCCCCCGCGTCGCGGGCCTGACGGTCGTCAACCAGTGCTGGCAGGACTTTCGGCGCGTGCGCTTGACTTGAAGAATGGCCGAGTTTTTGCTCCCCTGCCGAACATGACGCTCAACACCGACCCCTGGACCCTGGGTGTCCTCTATTCGCTCACCGGGCACACGGCCATCTCGTCCAGGCAACACGTGCAGGGCATCACGCTGGCCCTGGAGGAGATCAACGCGCGTGGGGGCGTGCGCAGCCGGCCGTTGGCCACCAGGATCTACGACACCGAATCCGATCTCGGCCGCTATCGCCAGTACGTCGACCGCCTGTTCGCTGACGACGGTGTCGACGTGGTGATCGGATGCTGCACATCGCTCAGTCGCAAGGCGGTATTGCCCACCATCGAGCGCCGGAACGGCTTGCTGCTGTACCCGGACCTCTATGAAGGCTTCGAGTATTCGCCCAACGTGCTCTACGCCGGCGCGGCCACCAACCAGAACACGCTGCCACTCGCGCGCTACCTGCTGCGCGGAGGCGCGCGCCGCTTCGTGCTCGTCGGCAGCGACTACATCTATCCGCGCGAAGCCAACCGGGTCATGCGGGACTTGGTCGAGCGGCAGGGCGGGCAGGTGCTCGACGAACTCTACCTGCCGCTGCAGGCCAGCGCGGCCCAGATAGCGCAACTCGTCGAGCGCGTGGCCGCACTCCAACCCGACATTCTGTTCAACGCGCTGGTGGGCCAGTCCATCTGCGACCTGCTGCAGGCTTGCGCCGACGCGGGTGTCGACGGCGCTTTTCCCATCGCCAGCCACAACATCACCGAAGCCGAGATGCTGGCGCTGCCTCAGCCGCCTGCGGCGGGGCACATCACCTCTGCCCCGTTCTTCAGCAGTTTGGCGACCGCACCAAGTCGGCGTTTCCTTGCCAACTTCAGGCGCTGTTTTGGTGCAAATGCACCAGTCTCACAGATTGCCGCAACCGCCTACAGCACGGTGCATCAATTCGCGCTCGCATTGGAACAGGTCGGCGAATTAGATGCACAAGCCATCATCGCCGCGGCATGCGAAGGGCGATTCGAGGCGCCGCAAGGCGAGATCGTTGTCGACGCCGACAACAACCATACCTGGATGACCCCACGCATCGGCCGCTGGAACGGACGTGACGAGTTCGACATCGTCTGGCAGGCCCGCGAGCCGGCTCAGCCCGACCCCTGGCTCGTGAACTACGGCAGCGCCGAGACGCTCTGCGATGCCGAGTTGAACGGCGTGGTGCAGTTGGAACAGGAAGGCAGCGCATGAGCAGCGATCCCATGCGCGAAATGCGCGGCTTGAAGGTGACGGTCCTGCATCCCATGGACCGCGAAATGGACGAGTTGCTGCGTCACCTCAAGCGCGTCGGCTGCCAGGCCGATCTGCTCTGGCCACCGCCATCAATGGTCGCTGCGGCGACCAACGCCGTTTTCTTCGCCATCGCGCCCGAGGGTCCACTGGTCCCCTTGCCTCGCCTCGCCGAACCTGCACCGGCACTGGTGGCTATCGTCGACTACGAGAGTCCCAGCGCGATCAAGGGTCTGCTCGAGTCGGGCGCGCACAGCTTCATCACCAAGCCCATCCGTCCTTCGGGGATCGTCTCCAGCCTGCTGATCGCGCGCGCGTCGCACGGCTACCAGTCGCGCCTGCTTGCCAAGGTGACCAAGCTCGAGGAGACCTTGCGCAGCCGGCGTGAGATCGAGCGTGCGACGCGCATCCTGATGGAGGTCAAGCACCTCGACGAGGATGCTGCGTACCAATTGATCCGCAGCCAGGCCACGGCGCAGCGTCTGGGGATGGGAGCGGTGGCGCGCTCCATCATCACCGCGCACCGCGTCTTCGATAGCGGTCCGGCAGTTTCAGGCACTTCGGCCAAACCATTGGCACGGAACGTGCTCGGATTACGCAAGCGCTAGTTCGGATAGCGCGTCCACTCATCGCGGCAGGGCTGCCGCAAACCAGTTGGCTAGGAAGCCTTCGTTCATACGCCTCACGGCGGGACGAAGGCTTTTTTTTGGATTTCCATTTCTTGATGAGGACCACCATGCGCACATCGAAACGCCTCTCAACGGCCACCCTTGCCATCGCTGCAGCCCTGCTCGGCACCCAGTTGGCCGCGGCACAGGACAAACCTCCCGTCGTCATCGGCACAGCCGTTGGCTTGAGCGGGGCCAACAGCGTCGTAGCGCCCTCCGTCGTGCAGGCCACGCAACTGGCGATCGACGAGATCAATGCTGCCGGCGGCATCCTCGGCCGCAAGGTCGTGCTCGAGGTTGCCGACGACGGCAGCGGCGCTGCCGGCGCGCAGAAGGCCTACGACTCGCTGCTGTTCCAGAAGAAGGTTGACGCCGTCATTTCGATGGAAACGAGCGCCGCACGCAATGCCGCGCTGCCCATCGTGACGCGTGCCAGGAAGCCCTTCATCTACACCTCGTTCTACGAGGGACGCTCCTGCAACAGGAACATGTTCATCAACGCCTGGGTGCCCGAGCAACAGGTCGCCTCAGTGGTCGACTACTTCGGCTCGAAGCTGAACACCAAGAACTATTTCCTGGTCGGCAGCGACTATGCCTTCGGCCGCGGCATGCTCGAGTTCACCCGCAAATACATCCTTTCGAAGGGCCACAAGGTCGTCGGCGAGGAGTACCTGCCGATGGACGGATCGGACTGGACCGCCATCGTCAGCAAGCTGAAGGCCTCGGGTGCCGACGCGCTGATCAGTTCCACCGCGGGCGGTGCACCCAACGTGACGCTGACCAAGCAGCTGCGCGCCGCGGGCGTGACCATTCCCTTCGGCAACCTCGCCGTCGACGAAGGCACGGCCAAGAGCATGGGCAGCGACGGCAAGGACGTCTACACCGCCGGCTCGTACTACACCAGCATCGACACCCCCAGGAACAAGGCGTTCCTGGCAGCAATGGCCAAGCGCTTCGGTGCCGACATGAAGACGCCGAACGATCTCTCGGTGCCGCAGTACGAGGCCGTCTGGGCCTACAAGCTCGCGGCCGACAAGGCCGGCTCACTAGAGACGGACAAGGTACTGAAAGCGCTGGGCGAGGTCTCGTTCGACGGTCCGCGCGGCGCGATCAAGATGGACAAGCAGCACCACGCCGCGCTCAACATGTACCTGGGTCAGGTCCAGGCCGACGGCAGCGTGAAGATCATTGAAACCTTCCAGGGCGTGGACCCGGGCACGCAGTGCCCGAACCTCAAGTGACGGCCTGAAGCCCGCGAGGAGCCCGACCCCATGACCCTGTTGCTGGACATGCTGACCACGGCCGCCATCCTGTACGGCGTGGCGGCTGGGCTTCTGATCGTCTTCGGCGTGATGAAGATCATCAACTTTGCGCACGGCGCATTCCTCACGGTCGGCGGCTACGCGGCGCTGCTCGTCACCCACCTCGGCTGGAATCCATGGTGGTCGCTCCCCGTCGCATTCGCGATCGGTGGCGCCTGTGGCGGGGTCGTCGAGCGCCTGGTGATGAAGCCGCTGTACAAACGCCCGCTGGACGCGATCCTCGCCACCTGGGGGCTGGCGATCGTGATCGGCCAGTGCATCACGCTGCTCTTCGACCGCGGCGTGCAGTTCGTGCAAAGCCCGCTGACCGGTGCCACAGATTTCCTCGGTACCTCGTACTCCAGCTACCGGCTGCTCGTCATTCCGCTCTCGCTGGCGGTGATCGGCCTGCTCGGCTGGATGCTGAACGGCTCGCGCCTGGGACTGGTGACACGCGCGGTCATCATGAACGAGGACCTGGCGCGCGCGCTGGGCATCAACACCGGGCTGGTGCGCCTGGCGACCTTCTCGCTAGGCGCCGGGCTCGCGGGGCTGGCGGGGGCCTTGATCACGCCACTGTCCAGCGTCGACCCCAACATGGGCGTGCCGTGGCTGGTCAACGCCTTCATGATCGTGATGGTCTCGGGTGTGTCGCTCATCAGCCTGGGCGTCGCATGCCTCGTGCTCGGCAGTGCCCACGTGCTGGTCAGCACTTGGGCCAATCCGATCCTGGGCGGCCTGACGATCGTGGTGCTCGCAGCGGTGATCCTGCGCGTGCGCCCGGAGGGCTTTGCACGTGGCTGAACTGCAGATGAAGACTTCGAACGCGCCAGCAGACGCCAACGCGGCGCGCTCGCGCCGGCTCGCCTGGCCCGCAGGCCTGGCGCTCGCGGGGCTCGCCTTGATGCTCGTGGCGCCCGAGGTGCTGCCGACCTACCTCGTCAACACGCTGATTCGGGCCTTCCTCTATGCCGCCGTCGCGATCACGGTCGACATCCTCTGGGGCTTCACCGGCATCCTGACCTTCGGCCAGTCGGCCTTCTTCGGCTTCGGCGCGTACGCGGCGGCGCTGGTGTTCACGCATGCCGGCTTCGGGCCGGGCCTGGCGCTGGCCGCCTTCGGCATCACCATCTTCGGCGCGATGCTGCTCGCGCTGCTGGTCGGCTGGTTCGCCTTCCATCCGGGCGCCTCGCCGCTCTACGGCTCGGTCATCACGCTGGTGCTGCCCATCGTGGTCAGCCAGTTGCTGTACTCCGGCGGCAACTTCACGGGCTCGAGCAGCGGACTGTCGGGCTTCGAAAGCTTCGACCTGTCGCTCGAGGCCTGGTTTCGCATCGCCGGCGCCTTCCTGGTCGCGGTCACTGCCGGCGCCTGGCTCTTCCTGCGCAGCGACGGCGGGCGCATCCTGGAAGCGATCCGCGACAACGAGCAGCGCTGCGAGTACCTGGGCATCAACGTCTCGCGCGTGAAGATCCTGCTGATGATGGCCTGCGGCGCCATCGCCTCCTGCGCCGGCTTCCTCTTCGCCTGCGTGCAGATGGTGGTGGCGCCGGAGTACGCGGGTTTCGGCTTCGGCACCGAACTGCTGATGTGGGTCGCCCTCGGCGGGCGCGGCACCCTGGTCGGGCCGCTGATCGGCACGCTGCTGCTCGACACCAGCACCTCGTACCTGAGCGGCAGCCTGCCCTTCCTCTGGAAGCTGCTGAGCGGGCTGGCCTTCGTGATCGTCATCGTCGCGCTGCCGCAAGGCCTGCTGCCGGCGCTGGCGAGCGCCGTCAGGCGGGCGTGGCGGCGCGGCGCGCCGGCTGCGGCGGCGCCCTCCGCCGAAATCGAGCTGCGCCCCGCCGATCCCCAGCCACTGGCCGGACTCGCCTCCGCTGGCCGCCTGGCGCTCAGCGTGGAGGATGTGCACAAGCGCTTCGGCAGCCTGCAGGTGCTTCGCGGCATCGACTTCAAGGTGCGGCCGAACGAGCTGCTGAGCCTGATTGGGCCCAACGGCGCCGGCAAGACCACGCTGATGCGTTGCATCGCCGACGGCGCGGAACGCAGCTCGGGAACGGTGCGGCTCAATGACCACGACATCCGCCGCGCTCCGCCGGCCGACTGCGTCGCGCTGGGCGCCGGGCGCAAGTTCCAGAACGCCAACGTCTTCGAGTCGTTGACGGTCGCGCAGTCGATGCGTGTGTCCCGGACCCGGCTGGAACGGCCATCGCTGTGGCGCCGCGAGCGCGTGCTCGTGCTGCCGGCAGCGGCGCTCGAAGTGATGCGCGCCACCGGCCTGGACCAGCAGTTGCACGTCGCTTCACGCGACCTCTCGCACGGCATGAAGCAGGCGCTCGAACTCGCGATGGTGCTGGCGCTTGAACCCAGCGTGCTGCTGCTCGACGAGCCCACGGCCGGCCTGACCAAGGCGGAGCGCACGCTGATCGGCCGCATCCTGCTCGACCTGACGAAAAGCCACGCGCTGTGTGCGCTGCTGGTCGAACACGACCTCGATTTTGTGCACGAGATCAGCACGCGGATCATCGTGCTGCACCAGGGACAGATCGTGCTCGACGGCAGCGTCGAGGAGGTGGTGAATTCCGATCTCGTTCGCGAGATCTATGCTGGCGCGGCAGCGCCTGGAGCCCACGGATGAGCGCGGCACTCGATGTGAACGGACTCACCGCCGGCTACGGCGGGGCGATGGTGCTGCACGGCCTGGGCTTCTCGGTGCAGCCGGGCGAAATCGTGGCACTGCTGGGCAAGAACGGCATGGGCAAGAGCACGCTGCTCAAGACCATCATGGGCCTGGTGGCGGCGCACGACGGCACGGTCGCGCTGTTCGGTGAGACGGTGAGCAGGCTGCCGGCCTACCAGGTGGCACGCCACCCACTGGCCTACGCGCCGCAGGAGAAGGCCTTGTTCCAGGATCTGAGCGTGGAGCAGAACCTGCGGTTGGGCCTGAGGGACGCCGGCTCGTTCGCACGCCGTTTCGCACGCATCGCCGACGTCTTCCCGGTGCTGGCCAAGCGCCTGAAACAACGCGCTGGCACGCTCTCGGGCGGCGAACAGAAGATGCTGCTGGTCGCACGGGCACTGCTGGGCACGCCCAGGCTGATCCTGATCGACGAGATCTCCGAGGGCCTGCAACCCTCGGTCATTGAGCGCCTGGCGGCGGTGCTAAAGGCCGAGAGGGATCAGTCGGGCACCGCCATGCTGATCGTCGAGCAGAACGTCGGCTTCGCGCTGTCGATGGCCGACCGCTACCTGCTGCTCAAGCGCGGCGAGATCGTCGGCCAAGGCCAGGTCGACTCGCCCCAAGTCGTTGACCAGGTCCCAGCGCAGTTGGGCGTGTGACGAAAGGAAGCCGCACATGAGTCCAGACCAGAGCGCGAGCACACTGCGCGTCGCATGCCTGCAGATGGAACCGCGCATCGGCCACAAGGCCGACAACCTGACGCGCAGCCTGCAAGGCATCGCCGAGGCCGCGGCCGCGGGCGCGCGGCTTGTGGTTCTGCCTGAGTTGTGCAACACAGGGTACGTGTTTCAGTCGCGCGCCGAGGCCGTCGAAGCTGCCGAACCCGTGCCCGACGGTCCCAGTTGCCGGGCCTGGGCGAGCGCCGCAGCCAGGCATGGCGTGGTCGTTGTCGCCGGCATCGCCGAGCGCATTGGCGAGCGGCTGTACAACTCGGCCGCCGTACTGGGCCCCGCAGGCCATATGGGCACCTACCGCAAGAACCACCTGTGGGACGCCGAGAACCTGTTCTTCGAGCCCGGCGACCTGGGCATGCCGGTGTTCGACATCGAGGGCGGACGGTTCGCCTGCGCCATCTGCTACGACATGTGGTTCGGCGAGATCTACCGCATGGCCGCGATCGGCGGCGCCGACCTGCTGTGCGTACCGACCAACTGGGTACCGATGCGCGCCCAGCCCGACAATTTGCCGATGATGGCCAACCTGCTGGCCATGGCCGGTGCGCACACGAACGCGCTCTTCGTCGCCGCAGCCGACCGCGTCGGCATCGAACGTGGCCAGCCGTTCCTTGGCAACAGCCTGATCGTTGGGCCCGACGGCTGGCCGCTGGCGGGGCCGGCATCCCGCGACGCGGAAGAAATGCTGCTGGCCGACATCGCGCTCTCCGAGGCACGCCGGCTGCGCGCGGTGAACGCGTTCAATCATGTGCTGCACGACCGCCGACCCCAGATATACGCGAATGTCTTGGATGCATCCTCCGCGTCCCTGAGAGCCTGAGAGCACCTCCCGTGGCCATCATGACCTGCTGCAACGTGAACTCGCTCTGCGCAACCTGCTGCTGGGCACGGACCACATCAGTGATGTCGTGCGCGATCACCAGAATCTGGTTGCGGCCCTGTGCGTCCTTGAACGGTCGCTTGATCGACTTGAAATGGCGGACCTCGCCCGTCGTGGCGTCACGGCTATCTTCGAAGACGATCTCTGTTTGCCCACTGGCCATGATGGCCATGACGTTCGCCCGAAAGCCATCCGCCATGTCCGCCGGAACACCGAAGTCGTCGTCGTGCTTGCCGATCATCTCGTCCGGCGTGGTGCCATAGAGACGAGCGACGGCCTGGTTGCACAGCAGGAAATTGCCGGCTTCGTCCTTGAGGAGCACGACGTCCGGGATCTCGTCGAACACCGCCTGGAACAGAGCGAGCTTGCGGTCGGCGCTCAGGGTGGATGGGGAACGGGAATCAGGGCGATGTGACATTGGTTTAGAGATTTAAGCCAGCACGCACGGCCGAACATGAGCGGCGCCGAGTTCATGAGAGCCCGCCTGGTGAATGCCCTGATGCTTCGCCGGCCGGCCACATGCGGGTCGGGGCCTCGGCAGTCAACGCCAGGTCGCCTCGAGCGCTTGTCCATCGAATGCGAAACGAGCGCGCAGCCGACTGCAACCGCCCTGCTAGGCGTCGACGAGAACGACATGCATGTACCTCGGGCCATGGGCGCCCAGCACCAGGCTTCCCTCGATGTCGGTCGTGCCGCTGGCCCCCGTGATGAGGTTCACGTTGCGGGGCATCGGCTGGCCAGCAACCAGCGTCGCGTAGTCTTCAAGGTAGGCCAGGAGATCGGCCTTGCGAAGCAGCACGATGTGATGCAGCGGAAGGAAATTCGCCAGCACCGCCGTGTCGGCCCCGGAATGGAAGACCAGCGAGCCGGTCTCGGCAATACCCCACCGCGCCATGCCGATCGCGGCCACTTCGTCAGAGGCGACGCGGTCGCGCACCGCGAACCCCGACCAGTCGAGCGAACGCAGCAGCGCAAGCGGCTGGAGAGCGATGGCCTTCGGCAGATCGCGTGCGCGAAGGTACCTGGCCACGGCCTCAGGCAGTGCGGCTGTCGATTCGATGCGCTCAGCCGTCGCGGCCACCTTGGGCGAGGTGACACGCGCAATGAAGGCTTCCGCCAACGAGCTTGCGAGGAGCCTGGGCCGCGTTGACGGCAGGTCCGCCAGCAGCGTCGCGGCAGCGCTGGCAACGCTTGCCGGATCGATGCTTCGGCGACCGAGCGCAGCGCGGACGCGGCCCAGAATGTCGTCACGTGCCGTCACTTCTGCCTCCCCTCGCCGCTGGCGTAGCGGGCCATGAAGGTGCGGCCCTCGGGCGCCGGAAAGTCCCTGTGCTCCGTCCACGCGCCGAGACCGGGCATGCTGCGGATCCGTCCCCCACGGCCGAACAAACGCATCGCGCGAACTGCGACCGAGGCGCCCAGCTTGTACAGCCACGGGCGCGACGCGACAAACGTGAAGATCCCCATCCCAAACCGCATCGCCGCCGGTTCCAGCCCCTCGCGCCACGAGCGGTCGCGCCAGCCGCGCAGCAAGGTCGGCAGCGGAATGTCCACTGGGCAGACCTCCTGGCACTTGCCATTGAGGGTGCACGCGTGCGGCAGGTCGCGGGTCTGCTCCAGACCGTCGAAGACCGGGGTGAGCACGGCCCCCATCGGCCCGGGGTAGGTGCCACCGTAGGCATGCCCGCCCATCTGTCGGAACACCACGCAGTGGTTCATGCAGGCGCCGCAGCGGATGCAGCGCAGCATCTCGCGCAACCCGGCCTCGGCGAGCATCTTCGTGCGGCCGTTGTCGACCAGCACGATGTGGAATTCCTCAGGGCCGTCCAGGTCGCCGGGCTTCTTGGGTCCGCAATGGAAGGTGGTGTACTGCGTGACGTCGGCGCCCGTGGCCGAGCGCACCAGCAGGCGCATCAGCGCGAACGCGTGCGGCAGGCTCGGCACGAGCTTCTCGATGCCGGCGGTGACGATGTGCATGCGCGGCGGCGATGTCGTCAGCTCGGCATTGCCCTCGTTGGTCACGGTGCAGGTCGCCCCGGTGTCGGCGAGCAAAAAATTGGCGCCCGAGATCGACACGTCAGCGCTCAGGAACTTGTCGCGCAACTCGCGGCGGGCGCTGTCGACCATCGCCTCGATCGTCTCCTCGGTGTGCGGGACACGATGCGCCTGCTTGAACATCTCCGACACCTGCTCGCGCGTGCGGTGCATCGACGGCCAGACGATGTGCGACGGCCGATCGCCTCCGAGTTGCACGATGTGCTCGGCCAGATCGGTTTCGACGCGCTCGATGCCGGCCGCGTCCAGCGCATGCGGCAGGCCGATCTCTTCGCCGAGCATCGACTTCACGCGCGTGACCCGCTTTGCGTTGGCCTTGCGGCACAGGTCAACGACGATGCGCGAGGCTTCGTCAGCCGTCGACGCCCAGTGCACCTGGGCGCCGGAGGCGATCGCGTTGCGTTCGAACTCGAGCAGGTAGTGGTCGAAGTGCTCGATGACGTGGTCTTTGATCCGCTTGCCGCGGTCGCGGGCGGCGTCGAACTGCGGGAAGGCCGCCAGCGCGGCGGCGCGCTTGCGCTCGGCCGTGCCGGTCGTGCGGTCGATCGCGAGCTTGAGCTTCGGATCGCTCAGCGCGACGTCCGCACGCGCGCGGAAGGACAGGATGGAGGTGTGCATGGTCTCGCTCATTCCTTCTCGCCGATCGAAGGCGCATCGGCCATGCCGGCCAGCACCTCGGCGGCGTGGTAGACGCGCACCGGCGAACCGTTGCGCTGCAGCTTGCCGGCCATGTTCACAAGGCAGCCCAGATCGCCGCCGAGCAGCAGGCGGGCGCCGCTGCGGTCGATCGCGGCGGCCTTCTCCGACACCACGGCGTTGGAGATCGCCGGGTACTTGACGCAGAACGTGCCGCCGAAGCCGCAGCACACGTCGTTGCCTTCGAGCGGTTTCAGCTCCAGGCCGCCGACCGTGCCGAGCAGCGCGCGCGGCTGTTCGTAGACACCCAGTTCACGCAGGCCGGAGCAGCTGTCGTGGTAGGTGGCGGTGGTCGCGAGTGTCACGCCGCTCGGCTTGAAGTGCATCACGTCGACGAGAAAGCTCATCAACTCGAACGTGCGCTCACCGAGCCGGCGCGCGCGCTCGGCCCAGGCCGCATCGTCGGCCAGCGCCTCGGGGTAATGTGCGCGTGTCATGCCGACGCAGGAGCCCGAAGGCGCGACCACGTAGTCGTAGGGCTCGAAGATCTCGATGAAGCGGCGCGCCAGCTTGGCCGCATCGCGGGTGTCACCACTGTTGAAGGCCGGCTGCCCGCAGCAGGTCTGCTGCGCCGGCACCTCGACCTGGCAGCCGGCGTCTTGCAGCAGCTTGAGTGTCGCGAAGCCGACGCTGGGGCGGATCGCGTCGGCCAGGCAGGTGACGAAGAGCGCCACCCGGGGCGGCGTCGACGGCTTGAGCGGACCGGGGGAATCAGTCATGGGAATTCTTTCGATTCGGGCAGCGCATCACGGCAGTTTCACACCGAGCAGCGGATCGCCCCAATTCACCACATGCATCGCCACCATGGCCAGCGCTCCGACGAGCGCAACATAGTAGATCGTCGGGATGATCGTGCGGCGCAGGATCTGGCCCTCGCGCCCCATCACGCCGACCGTCGCCGAGGCGGCCACCACGTTGTGGATCGCGATCATGTTGCCCGCTGCCGCGCCGATGGATTGCGCCGCGACCATCGTCGCCCCGCTCACGCCGAGGGCTTGAGCCACGCTGTACTGGTACTGGCTGAGCATCAGGTTCGAGACGGTGTTGGAGCCGGCCAGGAAGGCGCCGAGCGCACCCACCGTCGGCGCGAACACCGGATAGACGTCACCTACCGATGCAGCGACCCAGCGGGCCATCGAGATCGGCATGCTGGCGAGCTCGTTGGCGTTGACGCCCGACTGGATCATGATGCGCACCATCGGCACGGTGAACAGCAGCACGAAGCCGGCACCGAGCAGGGTGCCGCCGGACTCGCGCGTGGCCTTCACGAAGTCGGACATGTGCATGCGGTGCAGCAGGATCGTGAGCAGGCAGACGAAGACCAGAATGCCGCCGGGCAGGTACAGCGGCTGGAAGTTGCCACTGATGCCGGCCTCGCCGAGGATGTCCTTCACGCCGACACTCACCGACAGCAGCCAGGCCTTGAAGTCGGGCATGGTGCGGCTGAGCACCAGGATCAGCGCCAGCAGCAGGTAGGGCACCCAGGCGAGGACGATCGGGATCTGCTTCGTGGCATGGTCGACCTTCATCTGGATGCTGCCCATCCACTCCTCCGGCCACTCCTTCGGGTCGGCGAAGTCCCAGGTCTTCTTCGGCACGAGAAAGCCGGCGCGCGCGGCCAGCGTCGCCAGCGCCAGGCCCAGCAGGCCGCCCAGCAGCGAGGGGAACTCAGGCCCGAGAAAACGCCCGGCCAGCCCGTACGGGATCGTGAAAGCGAACGCCGAGAACAGCGCAAACGGCACCGCCGGCAGCGCCTCGGACCACGAGCGGTTGCGGCCGAAGAAGCGGGTCATGAAGAACACCAGGAACACCGGGATCAGCGTGCCGGCGATGGCGTGGCCGAGTGCCACCCGCTCCACGATCAGGTTGAAGAAATCGGGCCAGCCCTGACCTTGAGCCACCAGCGCCTGTGTCATCGACTCGCGCTGCAGCCCGCCCTGCACACCGACGAGCAGCGGCGTGCCGACCGCGCCGAAGGACACCGGCGTGGACTGGATGACCATGCCGAACATCACCGCCGACAGCGCCGGAAAGCCAACCGCCACCATCAGCGGGCCGGCCACTGCTGCCGGTGTGCCGAAGCCAGAGGCGCCTTCGATGAAGCAGCCGAACAGCCAGGCGATCAGGATCACCTGGATGCGGCGATCCGGGCTGATGCGTGCGAAGCCGCTGCGGATGCTGGCGATGCCGCCCGAGTGCTTGAGCGTGTTCAGCAGCAGCAGCGCGCCGAAGATGATCCACAGCACCTGCACCGTGATGATGATCCCTTCCAGCGTCGCCGCGAGGACGCGGTTGAAGCTCACACCCCAGGCCGTCAGCGCGATGAGGGCGGTGACGAAATAGACCAGCGGCATCGCGCGCTTGGCCGACCAGCCGAGGCCGACCAGCAGCACGCCCGACAGGGCGATCGGGGTGAATGCCAACAGGGCTTGCAGGCCGAGTTCCATGGGGTGTCTCCTTGAAATGGTTTGGATGCGTGGCTCGGCCGGCTCAGGCGATCAGCGCGGCCAGCACCTCTTCGAGCGTCTTCTTCGCGTCGCCGAACAGCATGCGGTTGTTGTCTTTGTAGAAGAGCGGGTTGTCCACGCCGGCATAGCCCGAGGCCATGCTGCGCTTCATGACGATCGAGGTGCGCGCCTTCCACACCTCGAGCACCGGCATGCCGGCGATCGGGCTCGTGGGGTCTTCCTGCGCCGAGGGGTTCACGATGTCGTTGGCGCCGATGACCATCGACACGTCGGTGCCGGGGAAGTCCTCGTTGATCTCGTCCATCTCGAGCACGATGTCGTAGGGCACCTTGGCCTCGGCGAGCAGCACGTTCATGTGGCCCGGCATGCGGCCTGCGACCGGATGAATGCCGAAGCGCACGTTGACACCCTTGTCGCGCAGAATCTTCGTGATCTCGCACACCATGTGTTGGGCCTGCGCCACCGCCATGCCGTAGCCGGGCACGATGACGACGTTCTTGGCCTCGCGCAGCAGCTCAGCAGTCTCCACGGCGCTGACTGGCACCACCTCGCCGGCCGGTTGCGCGCCACCGTCAGCAGGAGGCGGCGCACCGCCACCGGTGCCGAAGCCGCCGGCGATGACGCTGATGAAGTTGCGGTTCATCGCGCGGCACATGATGTAGCTCAGGATGGCGCCAGAGGAACCCACCAGGGCGCCGACGACGATCAGCAGATCGTTGCCGAGCATGAAGCCGGTCGCTGCCGCGGCCCAGCCCGAGTAGCTATTGAGCATCGACACCACCACCGGCATGTCGGCGCCGCCGATCGCCATCACCATGTGGATGCCGAACAGCAGCGCGATCACCGTCATGACGATCAGCGGGGTCATGCCGGCCTGGATCTCGTGCGCGCGCAGGAACTCGCGCCCGAACCAGACGACCACCACCAGCCCGGCCAAATTGAGCCAGTGACGCCCGGGCAGCAGCAGCGGCTTGCCGCCGATCTTGCCGGACAGCTTGCCGAAAGCGACGATCGATCCCGAGAACGTGACCGCGCCGATCAGGATGCCGACGTAGATCTCGACCTCGTGGATCGCCTTCTCGGCCGGTGTCGGGAACACGGTGGACGTATCGACGTAGCTCGCGAAGCCGACCAGGCAGGCGGCCAGTCCGACGAGGCTGTGCATCAATGCCACCAGTTCGGGCATCTGCGTCATCTGCACCTTCTTGGCGGCGAAGAGGCCGATGGCGCCGCCGACGACGAGGGCGCCGACGATCCACGCGTACCCGGCCGGCGTGACGCGCGGGCCGAGCACGGTGGCCAGCACCGCGAGGGCCATGCCGACGATGCCGAATACGTTGCCGCGGCGCGCGGTCTCCGGATTCGACAGCCCGCCCAGGCTGAGGATGAAGAGGATGATGGCGCCGATGTAGGAGACGGTGGCCAGGCCTGCGGTCATGTTCGCTCCTGCTTCTTGTTGTTCACTTGCGGAACATTGCCAGCATGCGCCGCGTGACCGCGAAGCCGCCGAACATGTTGACGGCCGTCAGCACCAGCGCCACGACGGCCAGGCCGAGGATCAGCTGCGACGGCCGATCGGCTCCGGCACCACCTGCCAGCGGCGGCGCCACCTGCACCAGCGCGCCGATGGCGATGATCGACGAGATGGCGTTGGTCACGCTCATCAGCGGCGTGTGCAGCGACGGCGTGACGTTCCACACCACCATGTAGCCGATGAAGCAGGCCAGCACGAACACGGTGAAGTGCGCGAGGAACGACGCCGGCGCGTAGAGGCCCACGAGCGCGAAGGCCAGCGCACCCGCGCCGAACACCGTCAATAGCGACCGCGCCGACATCGGCTCGCTGGCCCCGTGGCCGTGGCCCTTCTTGGCGGACGGCGCGACGACGGACGCCGCTGCGGGTTTGGCCGGTGCCGCGGCCGGCAGTTTGGGCGGCGGAGGCGGCCATGTGATGGCACCTTCCTTGATGACCGTCAGGCCGCGGATCGCGTCGTCTTCCATGTTGACGTCGATGACGCCGTCCTTGGTCTTGCACAGCTCCTCGGTCAGACGCAGGAGGTTGTTCGAGTACAGCGTGGAAGACTGCTTGGCCAGACGGCTGGCGAGGTCGGTGTAGCCGATGATCGTCACGCCGTGTTTCACCACCGACTGGCCGGGCTCGGTGAGTTCGCAGTTGCCGCCCTGCTCGGCCGCCATGTCGACGATCACGCTGCCGGGCTTCATGCTCTTGACCATCTCGGCGGTGATCAGCCGCGGCGCGGGCTTGCCTGGGATCAGCGCGGTGGTGATCACTATGTCGCATTCCTTGGCCTGCTGCGCGTACATCGCACGCTGCGCGGCCTGGAAGCCCTCGCTCATCACCTTGGCGTAGCCGCCGCCACCCGAACCCTCTTCCTCGTAGTCGACCTTGACGAACTCGCCGCCGAGGGAGACCACCTGATCGGCCACCTCGGCGCGGGTGTCGTTGGCGCGCACGATCGCTCCGAGGCCCGCCGCGGTGCCGATCGCCGCCAAGCCCGCCACGCCGGCACCGGCGATGAACACCTTGGCCGGCGGAATCTTGCCGGCGGCCGTGATCTGGCCGTTGAAGTAGCGGCCGAAGGCGTTGGCCGCCTCGATCACCGCGCGGTAGCCGCTGACCCCGGCCATCGAGGTCAGCGCGTCCATCTTCTGCGCGCGCGACAGCTGGCGCGGCAACGAGTCGATGGCGAGCACGGTGGCCATCTTTGCCGCCAGCTGCTTCATCAACTCAGGGTTCTGCGCTGGCCAGATGAACCCGATCAGCGTGCCGCCTTGCCGCAGGAGCGCCACCTCGTCAGGGCTCGGCGCACGCACCTTGAACACGATGTCCGACCGGGCCCAGATGTCGGACGCGGTCTCAACGATGTCGGCCCCGGCCGCTCGGTACGCGTCGTCGGCGAAGTTGGAGGCGTCGCCGGCGCCGCTTTGCACGGCCACCGAGAAGCCCAGCTTGCGCAGCTTCTCCACCACGTCCGGCACGGTCGCAACGCGCTTCTCGGCCGGCGCGGTCTCCGTGGGAACTCCAATCAGCAAGGCCATGGTCTCGACTCCTCAGTGGTACCCATGCCCGGCGCGCACCTTGCCCCGGAACACCCAGTACGACCAGATCACGTACAGCAGGATGATCGGCAGCAGAAACATCGTGCCGACAAGCAGGAAGGCCTGCGAAATCGGATGCGCTGCGGCGTCCCACAAGGTGATCGATGGCCATATCAGGTAGGGCCACAGGCTGATCACCAGGCCGGTAAAAGCCAGGAAGAAGATGCCGAACGAACACAGGAACGGCAGCACGTCGCGCCGTTCGTGGCGCAGACTGGTGTAGAGCAGCGCCGCGACGGCGGCGGTGAGGATGGGCACCGGCGAGAACCAGAGCAGGTTCGGCCAGCTGAACCAGCGCTCGGCGATCCGCTCGGAGGCAAGCGGCGTCCACACGCTCACCGCCGCGACGAACGCGAGCACCCACCACAGGGAGCGCTGTGCGATGCGTCGCGACCACTGCTGCAGCGGGCCTTCGGTCTTCATCACCAGCCAGGTCGCGCCCTGCAGCATGTAGGCGGCGACGACCGCGGCGCCGGTCAGCAGCGTGAACGGCGTGGCCCAGTCCCAGCTGGTGCCGACGAACTGTCGGTTCTGCACCGGAAAGCCCTGCACGATGTTGCCGAGGATCACACCCTGGGCGAAGCTGGCGACGAGCGAGCCCCAGATGAACGCGTTGTCCCACACGCCGCGTCGCGCGCCCTCGACTTCGCGGAACTCGAATGCGACGCCGCGGAACAGCAGGCCCAGCAGCATCAGCAGGATGGGGAAGTACAGCGCGGGCATCAGCACCGCGAACGCGAGCGGAAACACCGCGAGCAGGCCGCCGCCGCCCAGGATCAGCCAGGTCTCGTTGAAGTCCCACACCGGGGCGACGCTGGCCACCATCAGGTCGCGCTCATGCGGGTCGCGACGCAACCCGAACAGCATGCCGACGCCGAGGTCGAAACCGTCGAGCAGCACGTACATGAAGACGGCGAGCGCGAGGATTGCAGTCCACAGCGGCACGAGGTCAAGTTGCATGGTCGCCCCTTGCCGTCGCACCTGCCGTTGTTGCTTCCGTGGCAGCCGACAGCGGTCGTGCCGGGCGCGCCGGCTCGTCCTGCGACGGTTCGCCTTGCGCGGCTTCCGCCGCGACCGCCACCTGCGGGCCGGCGCGCACGATGCGCCGCAGCAGCATGAAGCCGGCGCCGAAGATCACGATGTAGGCGGCGATGTAGAACGCGAACGACAGGGCGACATCGAAGGTGGTCAGGCTTGGACTCACGCCCTGGCTCGTGCGCATCAGGCCATAGACCACCCACGGCTGGCGCCCGACCTCGGTGACGGTCCAGCCGGCAAGCACGGCAATGAAGCCGAGCGGCATCGACCAGTGAGCCAGCCTGAGGAACAGCGGCGACTCGTAGAGCCGCCCCTTGAAGTGCATGACCCAGCCGACGACCACCACGAGCAGCATCAGCAGCCCCATGCCGACCATGATGCGAAACGCGAAGTAGACGATCGCCACCGGCGGCCGGTCCTCGCGCGGCCATTCCTTCAGACCCTTGATCTCTCCGTTCCAGTCGTGCGTGAGGTACCAGCTCGCGAGCTTGGGGATCGCGATCTCGAAGCGGTTGCGCTCGGCCTTCTCGTCAGGGATCGCGAACAGCGACGCCGCGACGCCGCGTTCGGTCTCCCAGATGCCTTCCATCGCCGCCAGCTTGGCCGGCTGGTGCTTGAGCGTGTTCAGGCCGTGCAGGTCGCCGACGACGATCTGCAGCGGCACCATGATGCTCAGGAAAGCGAGCGACATCTTCACCATCACGCGGCTTTCCTCGACGTGCCGGCGCTGGCGCAGGAACCCTGCGGCGACGGCGAGGATCACGAATCCGCTGGTGACGAGGAAGGCGATCACCGTGTGCGAGAGGCGGTATGGAAACGACGGCGTGAACAGCACCGCCAGCATGCTGACCGGCTCGAAACGCCCGTCCACAACGACGTGGCCCTGCGGCGTCTGCATCCAGCTGTTGACGGCGAGGATCCAGAACGACGACATCAGTGTGCCGAACGCCACCATCAAGGCGGAGAACACATGCGCCCACTGCGGCACCAGCTTGCGGCCGAACAGCAGCACGCCGAGGAACGCCGCCTCCAGGTAGAACGCGGTCAGCACCTCGTAGGCCATCAGCGAGCCGATGACGCTGGCGGCGGCGTCGGAGAAGCGGCTCCAGTTGGTGCCGAACTGGAACGGCATAACGATGCCCGAGACCACGCCCATGCCGAACGAGACGGCAAAGATCTTGATCCAGTAGGCCGACAGCCGCCGGTACACGTCATCCTTCTTCCACCACCACAGCACTTCGAGCGTGGCGATGTAGCAGGCCAGCCCGACGGTGAATGCCGGCAGCAGGATGTGCCAAGCGATCACCCACACGAACTGCAGGCGCGACAGCAGCAAGGCGTCCATGGTTCAGGCGGTCAAGGTGTGGCCGTTGTCGGTGAGAGCCGGGGCTCAGCCTTGGCGCGCCCGCCTGGAGGACGACTTGGCGGCCGGGGGCGGCGCCGATGCGTCGAGCCCCTCGGACATGCCGATCAGCACGCCGCGCGCCAGCGCCGTGTAGTGGTCCATCCAGGCGTCCACGGTGCTCTGGGCCTGGGCTCGGCCCCGTCGCACGGCCTCGCGCGACCGCTCGGTCAGCTGCTCCAGCGCAGCCGTGGCGCTGGAACCGGTCGCGCTGCCCCTGGCCTTCATCCCTTCGAGCACCATGGCCCAGGGTCCCTGCAGGTTCTTCGCGGCGTCGGCCACGGCCTTGTCCAGACTGCCGTACAGCGTGTCCTCCATCTTCTCGATGTCGGCGAGCGCCTTCTTCATCTGGGTCTCTTGCAGTTGCGCACCTTGATCGACGAACTGCTCGAGCGCCCGGCGATTGGCCTCGACCGCCTTGACCAGAGCGGCATCCATGCCTTCGACGGCCTTCATCAGCAGCGCCTCGACGTCGGGCGTCGGCAGCCCGCTTTTCGCCGCGCCGGCCGAGGCCGCCTTCGTCGTCGCCTTCACCGCATCGCGCACGCTCTTGAGCGTCAGCTCGCGGCCCTGCAGGGCCTTCAGCGTAGCCTGCTGCACCGCCTGGCGCAGCGCTTCGCCCTGCCGGGTCGAGGCCTGGGCGAACTGCTCCACCAGGGCCTCATGGTCGAAACCGATCTTGCTCATTGCGTCGTCTCCGTGGGTGTGTTGTTGGTCGGCGCGCTCGCGTCACTGCATGTGCTGGCCGCCGTTGATCGCAATGTTGGCGCCGGTCACGAACGCCGCTTCATCGGAGGCCAGGTAGATGATCAGACCGGCCACTTCCTCGGGCTTGCCGAGACGGCCCACCGGGATGTGCGGCAGGATCTTCGAGTCCAGCACTTCCTTCGGAATCGCCGTGACCATCTTGGTGCCGATGTAGCCGGGCGAGATGGTGTTGACGGTCACGCCCTTCTTCGCCACCTCCAGCGCCAGCGCCTTGGTGAAACCGTGCACGCCGGCCTTGGCCGCCGAGTAGTTGGTCTGGCCGAAGGCGCCCTTGCTGCCGTTGACCGACGAGACGTTGATCACCCGGCCCCAGCCCCGGTCGGACATCGCGTCGACGACCTGCTTGCTCATGTTGAACAGGCTGTCGAGGTTGGTGCGCATCACCGCGTCCCAGTTGACCTTGTCCATCTTCTTGAAGGTCATGTCGCGCGTGATGCCGGCGTTGTTCACCAGCACGTCCACCGGTCCCACCTTGGCTGTGACCTCGGCCACCGCCTTCGCGCACGAGTCGAGGTCGGCCACGTCGCAGGGCACCGCGGCGATGTCGTAGCCGCGCTCCTTCATGCCGGCCACCCACTCGGCATGCTTGCTGTTGCCCGGCGAGTAGGTGACCGCAACCTTGTAGCCGGCGTCGGCCATCTTGGTGGAGATCGTTTCGCCCAGGCCGCCCATGCCGCCGGTGACCAGGACCACGCGTGTGTTGCTCATTTCGATGTCTCCTGGCGGGTTGAATGAGTTCCGATCTCAGCGCTCGATCGCGAGCGACACGCCCATGCCGCCGCCGATGCACAGCGCGGCAAGACCCTTCTTCGCGTTGCGGCGCTGCATCTCGTGCAGCAGCGTGACGAGGATGCGGCAGCCGCTCGCGCCGATCGGGTGGCCGATCGCGATGGCGCCGCCGTTGACGTTGACCTTGGCGGGGTCGGCTTCGAGCACCTTGTTGACCGCGCAGGCCTGTGCGGCGAACGCTTCGTTCAGCTCGAACAGATCGACGTCGCCGACCTTCCAGCCGGCACGTTCCAGCGCCTTGCGACTGGCCGGCACCGGGCCCATGCCCATCGTCGCGGGGTCGAGGCCGCTGGTGCCGAAGCTGGCGATGCGCGCCAGCGGCGTCAGGCCCAGTGCTGCGGCCTTCTTCGCGCTCATCACCACCACCGCGGCGGCGCCGTCGTTCAGCCCCGAGGCATTGCCGGCGGTGACGCTGCCGGCCTTGTCGAACGCCGGCCGCAGACCGGCCAGCGCTTCGGCATTGGTCTTCTTGTTGATGAACTCGTCGGCCGCAAAGACCAAAGGGTCGCCCTTCTTCTGCGGAATCGTCACGCCGACGATCTCGTCCTTGAAGCGGCCCGCGTCCTGCGCCGCCGCCGCCTTCTGCTGGCTGGCAAGTGCGAGCGCGTCCTGCTGCTCGCGCGTGATCGAGTGCGCCTTGGCCACGTTCTCGGCCGTGGTGCCCATGTGGTACTGGTTGTAGACATCCCACAGGCCGTCGACGATCATCGAGTCGAGCATCTTCCAGTCGCCCATGCGCTGGCCCTGCCGCGAACCGAACAACACATGCGGCGACAGGCTCATGCTCTCCTGGCCGCCGGCGACGACGACCTCGCTGTCGCCCCAGGCCACGGCCTGCGCGGCCAGCATCACCGCCTTCAGGCCCGAGCCGCAGACGGCGTTGATCGTCAGCGCGGGAGTCTCCTTGGGCACGCCGGACTTCATCGAAGCCTGGCGCGCCGGGTTCTGGCCGGCGCCCGCGGCCAGCACCTGGCCCATGATGACCTCGCCGACCTGCGCCGGATCGAGCTTGGCGCGCGCAATGGCCTCGCGGATGACGATCGCACCGAGTTCGGTGGCGGGGATGTTGGCGATCGAGCCGCCGAACTTGCCGACCGCGGTGCGCGCGGCGGAGACGATGACGATGTCTTGCATGATGAGTGCTCCTGTGAGGCAGGGGTTGGAGATCGGCTTACGGGGCTTTGGTCTTGACGTAGCGGCCAGGCGCCGCTTCGATCGGTTTGTGCTTGCGTGAGCCCGCCGACTTGGGTGCGGCAACCAGGCGGCCGGCGTGTTCGTCCAGCCAGTCCATCCAGGCAGGCCACCAACTGCCCGGCACGTCCTCGGCGCGTTCCAGCCAGCGGTCGGCGTCGGCGGCGAGCTTGCCGACCCAGTGGTTGCGTTTCTTCTTGGCCGGCGGGTTGATGACCCCGGCGATGTGGCCGCTGGCGCCGAGCACGAAGCGCACGTCGCCGCCGAGCAGTTGCGTGCCGGCATAGGCGGTCTGCCAGGGCACGATGTGGTCCTCGCGCGAGGCGTAAACGAAGGCGGGCACCGTGATCTGCCCCAGATCCACCGGCAGGCCGCACTGCATCGTGCCGCCCGGCTCGCGCAGCTTGTTCTCGAGGTAGGTGTTGCGCAGGTACCAGCAGTACATCGGCCCCGGCAGGTTGGTGTCGTCGCCGTTCCAGAACAGCAGGTCGAAGGCGGGCGGTGCCTTGCCCTTCAAGTAGCCGTTGACGACATAGGGCCAGATCAGATCGTTGGCGCGCAGCGCGGCGAAGACCTGTGCCAGTTCGCGGCCCTTGAGCAGGCCGCCGTGGCCGATCGTGGCCTCGCGTGCGGCGACGGCCTGCTCGCTGACCATCAGGCCGAGCTCGCCGGTGTCGCTGAAGTCGAGCATCGTCGTCAGCAAGGTCAGGCTCGCCGCCTTCTCGTCGCCGCGCGCGGCCAGCACCGCCAGCGCACTGGCGAGCAGCGTGCCGCCGATGCAGAAGCCCAGCGTGTTGACGCGGTCGGCGCCGCTGATCGCCAGCGCGACGTCGATCGCCTGGACCACGCCCTGCTCGAGGTAGTCGTCCCAGCCGAGCTTGCCCTGCTCGGGCCCGGCGTTGCGCCACGAGACCAGGAACACCGTGTGGCCCTGTGCCACCGCGTGGGCGACCAGCGAGTTGTCGGGCTGCAGGTCGAGGATGTAGTACTTGTTGATGCACGGCGGCACGATCAGCAGCGGCCGCTCGTGCACCTTCGCCGTCGTCGGCGCGTACTGGATCAGCTGGATCAGGTCATTCTCGAACACCACGCTGCCGGGCGTGGTGGCGACGTTGCGCCCGACCTCGAACGCGCTGTCGTCGGTCATCGACACGCGGCCGCGGGCAAAGTCCTGCACGAACAGGCGCATGCCTTCGACGAGGCTCGCGCCGCCGCTGTCAAGCGCGGTCTGCAGTGCCTCGGGGTTGGTGGCCAGGCAGTTGGCCGGGCTCAGCGCATCGACGACCTGGCGCAGCACGAATCCCCACTGCGCCTTGCTGCGGCCTTCCAGCGGCGCGGCGTCCAGGTTCTTTCGCACCATGTCCGACAGGCCGAGGTAGGTTTGCGTCAGCCCGTCGAAGCGCGGATCGTTGCGCCAGGCCTCGCCTGCGAAGCGACGGTCGGCTACCGGCACTTGCGCGCCCGCCCCCGATCCGGCCAGCGCGCCGGTCCACCAGTTGCTCGCCTGCTGCTGCCAGGCCAGCAGCGCCTTGGTGCCTTCCATCCAGGGCGACATGAATGGCAGGGCCAGCGGGGGCGCAGCCTCGCCGGAACCTGCCGGGTCGGTGCCGCCGCCGAGAATGCGAAACAACTCCTGCTGGCCTGCCAGCAGGTCGGTCAGCCACTTCGAAGGGTCGGGGGTGGGAGCAGTCATGGTCCCTCCTCAGTGCAGCTTCACATGCGGTTCGGTGCGCCGAACGATCAGGCGCGCCAGTGTGTCGAGGGCGACCTTGGCGAAGCCATGCAGCGCCAACTCGTGCATCTTGTAGAGCGACAGGTACATCGTGCGCGCGAACAGGCCCTCGACCATCAGGCTGCCGCCGATGAGCCCGCCCATCATGTTGCCCACCGTGCTGAACTCGCCCAGCGAGACCAGCGAGCCGAAGTCGCGGTAGCGGTAGGGCCGCAGCGGCTTGCCGGCCAGGCGCAGACCGATCTGCTTGACCATGTGCGACGCCTGCTGGTGCGCCGCCTGGGCACGCGGCGGCACCATGCCGCCCTTGCCGTGGTCGGCCTGCGGCCACGCGCAGGCCGCGCAGTCGCCGATGGCGAACACATCGTCGTCCCGGCTGGTCTGCAGCGTCGGCTTCACCACCAGCTGGTTGGTGCGGTTGGTCTCGAGCCCGGCGATGTTCTTCAGAAAGTCCGGCGCCTTGACGCCCGCCGCCCACACCACCAGTTCCGCCGGCAGCAGCCGGCCGTCGGCGAGTCTCACCCCGCCGGGCAGCACCTCGGCCACTTTGGCGTGGGTGTGCACCTCGACCCCCAGCTTGGTCAGCAGCGATTCGGTGGCCTGCGACAGCCTCTCCGGCAGCGCCGGCAGCACGCGCGGCGCCGCTTCGATCACGCTGACGCGGATGTCCTTGTCGGCATCGACACGGTCCAGCCCGAAGGCGACCATCTCGCGCGTCGTGCGGTGCAGCTCGGCCGCCAACTCGACACCGGTGGCACCCGCGCCGATGATCGCCACCTTCAATTGCTCAGGGCGCAGCGGCGTTGCCTGCGCATGGGCGCGGATGCAGGCATTGATGACCCGGGTGCGGAAGCGCTGCGCGTCGGCAGCGGTCTCGAGCTTCATCGCGTGCTCGGCCACGCCCGGCGTTCCGAAGTCGTTGCTGAGGCTGCCAATCGACACCACCAGCGTGTCGTAGCCGAACACCCGCTGAGCGGTCACCTGCTGACCCTCGTCGTCGACGTAGGAAGCCACCAGCACCTCGCGCCGCGCGCGGTCGAGACCGACCATCGCGCCGACGCGCCAGCGGAAGTGGTGCCAATGCGCCTGCGCCAGGTAGCCGACCTCATGCGCGCTCATGTCCATGCTGCCGGCGGCGATCTCGTGCAGCTTGGGCTTCCAGACATGCGTCCGGTTGCGGTCGATCAGCGTGATCTCAGCCCGCCCGCGCTTGCCGAGGGTGTCGCCCAGCCGCGTGGCCAGTTCGAGCCCGCCTGCGCCGCTGCCGACGATGACGACGCGGTGGCGGCCCGCGGGGTTGTTGCGGGTGCCGCTCATGGCGTGGCTCGATCCAGGGCCTGACGCAGAGCGATCAGGAACGTCTCGGGCTTCTCGGCGTGCACCCAGTGCCCCGCGTCCTCGATCGTGAGCGTCTCGAACTCCGGGAACAGGTCCTTGAAGGACGCGAGGTCCACCGCGGCCACATAGTCGGAGGCACCGCCGTGGATCAGCGAAGTCGGGCCGGTGAAGCGGCGACCGAGCAGCGTGGTCGGAAACCCACTCAGCACCGGCACCGACATGCCGATCGCCGCGAGGTTCAGCCGCCAGTCGAAGTGGTCGTTGCGGCTGACCAGGTTCTGCAGCAGGAAGGGTGCGGTCGCCGGGTCGGGCAGCCGTTCGGCCAGGCGCCGCTGCGCCTCGGTGCGGCTCGCCGTCGCCGCCGCATCGATGCTGCGCATCGCTTCCACGTAGGGCGTGAAGCGGTCGGCGTAGGCCACCGGCGCGATGTCGACCACCACCAGGTTGCCGACCGAGGCCGGGCTCGTCAGCGCCAGCGCCATCGCGGTCTTGCCGCCCATGCTGTGACCCACGACGGTCGGCCGCGACAGGCCCTGACGAGCGATCAGCGCCCGCACGTCGTCCGCCATCTCGAGGTAGTCCATCGAGTCGGTCCACGGCGAGTGGCCATGGTTGCGCAGATCGACGCACAGCACGCGGTGATGCGGTGCCAGGGCCCGCGCCACCGAGCGCCAGTTGGCGCCCGAGCCGAACAGCCCGTGCAGCACCACCACCGGGGGTCCGGTGCCGGTGTCCTCGAACGCCAATTGCAGTGCCAAGGGTCGGGGCCGCGTGGGTGATGGTGTTCACTTCTTCTTCTGCGGCGGCAAATCGGTGCAATGCCCCTCGAAGACCTCGGCGGTCATGCCGATCGATTCACCCAGCGTCGGGTGCGGGTGGATCGTCTTGCCGATGTCGGTGGGCTCGCAGCCCATCTCCACGGCGAGACACACCTCGCTGATCAGGTCGCCGGCATGGGTGCCGACGATGCCGCCGCCGATGACGCGGTGCGTGGCCTCGTCGAAGATCAGCTTGGTGAAGCCCTCGTCGCGGCCGTTGGCGATGGCGCGGCCCGACGCGGCCCAGGGGAACACCGCCTTGCCGTACTTGATGCCTTCGGCCTTGCATTGCTCCTCGGTCTTGCCGGCCCACGCGACCTCGGGGTCGGTGTAGGCGACGCTCGGAATCTGGCGTGCGTCGAAGAAGCTCGCCTGGCCCTGCGCGACCTCGGCCGCGACATGGGCCTCGTGCACCGCCTTGTGCGCTAGCATCGGCTGGCCGACGATGTCGCCGATGGCGAAGATGTGCGGCACGTTGGTGCGCATCTGCTTGTCGACGTTGATGAAGCCGCGGTCGGTGACGGCCACGCCGGCCTTGTCGGCGCCGATCTTCTTGCCGTTCGGGCTGCGGCCGACCGCAACGAGCACGAGGTCATAGACCTGCGGACCCTTCGGTGCCTTCTCGCCTTCGAAGGTCACCTCGATGCCGGCCGGCGTGGCCGTGGCGCCCACCGTCCTGGTCTTGAGCATCACGTTGTCGAAGCGCGGCGCGTTCATCTTGTCCCAGACCTTGACGAGATCGCGGTCGGCGCCCTGCATCAGTCCGTCGAGCATCTCGACCACGTCGATGCGCGTGCCCAGGGTCGAGTAGACGGTGGCCATCTCCAACCCGATGATTCCGCCGCCGACGACCAGCATGCGCGTGGGGATGCTCTTGAGCAGCAGCGCGCCCGTGGAGTCGACGACGCGCTCGTCCTCGGGCATGAAGGGCAGCTTCACCGCCTGGCTGCCGGCGGCGATGATCGCCTTGGCGAACTTGACCACCTTCTTGCTGCCGTCGGCAGCGACCACTTCGAGGTGGTGCGGATCTAGGAAGCTGCCAACGCCCGTGAGCACCTCGACCTTGCGCGCCTTGGCCATGCCCGCCAGCCCGCCGGTAAGCTTCTTGATGACGCCGTCCTTGAAGCCGCGCAGCTTGTCGAGGTCGATCTCGGGTGCGCCGTACTTGATGCCGTGGTCCGGCAGGTGCTTGACTTCGTCCATCACGCTGGCCGTGTGCAGCAGGGCCTTGCTCGGAATGCAGCCCACGTTCAGGCACACGCCGCCGAGGGTCGCATAGCGTTCGACGAGCACGGTCTTCATGCCGAGGTCGGCGCTGCGGAAGGCCGCGGAGTAGCCACCGGGGCCGGCACCGAGAACCAACACTTCGCACTCGACATCCGCCTTGCCGCCGTAGGTGGCGGCGCCGGGGATCGGCACGGCCGCCGGCGCGGCGGGGGCCGCGGCCTTGGCGGGCGCAGCCGGCGCGGCGGCCGGTGCGACAGCCGCCGCCTCGACCAGCAGGATCACCGAGCCTTCGCTGACCTTGTCGTTGACCTTGACCAAGATGTCCTTGACCACGCCGGCATGCGTGGACGGGATCTCCATCGACGCCTTGTCCGACTCGACCATCACCAGACCGGTGTCGACGGCGATCGTCTCGCCGACCTTGACCATCACCTCGATGACCGCGACATCCTTGAAGTCGCCGATGTCGGGGACTTTGACTTCTACTTGTGCCATGACTGCCGGCCTTTCAGAACATGATGCGCCGCATGTCGGCGAGCAGGTTGGCGAAGTGCACGTTGAAGCGCGCGGCGGCGGCACCATCGATGACCCGGTGGTCCCAGGACAGCGACAGCGGCAGCGTCAGCCGCCAGGCCGAGGTCTTTCCGTCGCTCGAATGCTGCTTCCAGTAGCTCTTGCACACGCCCATGATCGCGACCTCGGGCGCGTTGATGATCGGCGTGAAGTAGATGCCGCCGATGCCGCCGAGCGAGCTGATCGTGAAGGTGCCGCCCGACATCTGGTCGGGTTTCAACTTGCCGTCGCGTGCCAGCTTGGCGAGCTCACCCATCTCCTTGGTGATCTCTGGGATCGTCTTCTTGTCCACGTCGCGGATCACCGGCACCATCAGGCCGTTCGGTGTGTCGGCGGCAAAACCGATGTGCCAGTAGTTCTTCAGCACCAGCGCGTCGCCGTCCAGCGAGGCGTTGAACTCGGGAAACTTCTTCAGCGTCGCGACCGCCGCCTTCATCATGAAGGGCAGCATGCTGACCTTGACGCCCGACTTCTCGAGCTCCTTGTTCATCTGCACGCGGAACTGCTCGAGCTCGGTGATGTCGGCCTCGTCGTGCGTCGTCACATGCGGGATGACGACCCAGTTGCGGTGCAGGTTTGCCGCCGAGATCTTCTTGATGCGCGACTGCTCCTTGCGCTCGATGGGGCCGAACTTCGCGAAGTCGACCTTCGGCCAGGGCAGCAGGTCGATGCCGCCCACGCCACCGCCCGCGGGCGCTGACGCGGCCTTGGGGGCAGGCGCCGCCGCCGCGCCACCGCTCTGGGCGAAGGCCTGCACGTCCTCGCGCAGGATGCGGCCGTGGTTGCCACTGCCCTTGACGCGGCCGAGGTCGACGCCCATCTCGCGCGCCAGCTTGCGCACTGCCGGGCCGGCGTAGGCGAGCGCGAAGGCGGCTTCGTCGATGCCGCCGCCCGGGGATGCCGCAGTGGCCGCGGCGGCCGGTGCGGTTGCCGCGACTGAGGGCGCAGCAGCCGCCGGCGCCGAGGCTGGCGCGCTGCCGGTGGATAGCGCCAGGATGACACTGCCTTCGCTGACCTTGTCGCCAATCTTGACGCGGATCTCCTGCACCACGCCGCCGAGCGGGGCGGGAACGTCCATCGTCGCCTTGTCGGACTCGAGCGAGACCAGCGGATCTTCGGCCTTCACCGTGTCGCCGACCTTGACGTAGATCTCGATGACCGGCACGTCCTTGAAGTCGCCGATGTCGGGCACGCGCACTTCGGCCTTGCCGGCCGGTGCGTTGACGGGCGAAGGCGGCGCACTGATGCTGGGCTTGGCGGCCTCGGCCGGCGCCGCGCCGGCGGCGTCGAACTGCATGATCACGCTGCCTTCGCTGACCTTGTCGCCGACCTTGACCGAGATGGCCTTGACGACGCCGCCCTGCGGCGCCGGCACGTCCATCGTCGCCTTGTCGGACTCGAGCGAGATCAGCGGATCCTCGGCCTTGACCGTGTCGCCTACCTTGACGAAGACCTCGATCACCGGCACGTCCTTGAAGTCGCCGATGTCGGGTACACGAATGTCGATGCTCATGTTGCTGCGCCCCTTTTCAGACGGTCCACGGCGCGGCGCGCTCGGTGTCCAGGCCGTACTTGGCGATGGCTTCGGCCACCACCGCGGGCTTCAACGTGCCTTCATCGGCCAGCGCCTTGAGCGCGGCGACGGTCACGTAGAAGCGGTCGACCTCGAAGAAGCGGCGCAGCTTGACGCGGTAGTCGCTGCGGCCGAAGCCGTCGGTGCCCAGCACCACGTAGCGGCGGCCGGCGGCCTGCACGTATTCGCGCACCTGGTCGGCGTAGTTGCGCATGTAGTCGGTCGACGCGATGACCGGCCCTTCGTTGCCTTCCAGGCAGGTCTCGACCCAGCTCTTGCGCCGCGGCTCGGTGGGATGCAGCAGGTTCCAGCGTTCAGCGGCCATGCCGTCACGGCGCAGCTCGTTGTAGCTGGTGGCGCTCCAGAGGTCGGCGCTGACGCCCCAGTCGTCCTTCAGCAGCTCGGCCGCCGCAATCACTTCGCGCAGGATCGTGCCGCTGCCCATCAGCTGGACCCGCAGGCCCTTCTTCGCCTTGCCGCCGGCCTTGAGTTTGTACAGGCCCTTCAGGATGCCCTGCTCGGCGCCTTCGCCGGCATCGGCCAGACCGGGATGCGGGTAGTTCTCGTTCATCAGGGTGACGTAGTAGTACACGTCCTCCTGCTGCTCGTACATGCGGCGCATGCCGTCGCGGATGATGGTGACGACCTCGTAGGCGAAGGTCGGGTCGTAGCTGACGCAGTTTGGGATGGTGCCGGCGAGGATGTGGCTGTGGCCGTCCTCGTGCTGCAGGCCCTCGCCGTTGAGCGTGGTGCGCCCGGCGGTCCCGCCGAGCAGGAAGCCGCGCGCGCGCATGTCACCGGCCAGCCAGGCCAGGTCGCCGACGCGCTGCAGGCCGAACATCGAGTAGTAGATGTAGAACGGGATCATCGGCACGTTGTTCGTGCTGTAGGAGGTGGCGGCGACGATCCAGCTCGACATCGCGCCGCCCTCGTTGATGCCCTCCTGCAGCACCTGCCCGTCCTTGGACTCGCGGTAGTACATCAGCTGGTCGGCGTCCTGGGGCTTGTAGAGCTGGCCGACCGACGAGTAGATGCCGAGCTGGCGGAACATGCCTTCCATGCCGAAGGTGCGCGACTCGTCCGGCACGATCGGCACGACGTGCTTGCCGATGTTCTTGTCGCGCACCAGCGTGCCCAGCATCTGCACGAAGGCCATCGTGGTGCTGATCTCGCGCTCGCCGGAGTTGTCGAGCAGGCGCTGGAAGCTCGACAGCGGCGGGATCGCGAGCGACGCCGAGGTGCGGCGCCGCTGCGGCAGGTAGCCACCTAGCGCGGCGCGCCGCTCGCGCAGGTACTTCATCTCCGGGCCGTCCTCGGGCAACTTGATGAAGGGCACCTTCGCCAGGTCATCGTCCGACACCGGGATCTGGAATCGGTCGCGGAAGCCGCGCAGCGCGTCGGCCGTCATCTTCTTGGCCTGGTGCGAGATCATCTGGCCTTCGCCCGATTCGCCCATGCCGTAGCCCTTCACTGTCTTGGGCAGGATCAGCGTCGGCTGACCGGTGTGCTTCACTGCCGCGGCGTAGGCGGCAAAAACCTTCTGCGGGTCGTGGCCGCCGCGGGTGAGCTTCCAGATGTCGTCGTCGCTCAGGTCGGCGACGAGTGCCTTGGTTTCCTCGTAGCGGCCGAAGAAGTGCTCGCGCACGTAAGCGCCGCTCTTGCTCTTGAAGTCCTGGTACTCGCCGTCGACGCATTCCTCCATCAGCTGCAGCAGCTTGCCGCTCTTGTCCTTTGCGAAGAGGGCATCCCAGCCACCGCCCCAGAGCACCTTGATGACGTTCCAGCCGGCGCCGCGGAACACGCTTTCGAGTTCCTGAACGATCTTGCCGTTGCCGCGCACCGGACCGTCCAGGCGCTGCAGGTTGCAGTTGATGACAAAGACCAGGTTGTCCAGGTGCTCGCGGCCGGCCAGCGAGATCGCACCCAGCGACTCGGGCTCGTCCATTTCGCCGTCGCCCATGAAGGCCCAGACCTTGCGCTGCGTGGTCTCGGCCAGGCCGCGGCCCTGCAGGTACTTCAGGAAGCGCGCCTGGTAGATCGCAATCAAAGGACCCAGGCCCATCGAGACGGTGGGGAACTGCCAAAAGTCGGGCATCAGCCACGGGTGCGGATAGCTCGAGAGGCCCTTGCCGGCGGTCTCCTGCCGGTAGCTGAGCAACTGGTCTTCGGTCAGCCGTCCTTCGAGGAAGGCGCGGGCGTAGATACCCGGTGAGCTGTGACCCTGGATGAAGAGCAGGTCGCCGCCATGCGTGTCGGTCGGCGCGTGCCAGAAGTGGCCGAAGCCGATGTCGTACAGCGTGGCGGCCGACTGGAAGCTCGCAATGTGGCCGCCGAGCTCCGAGCTTTCCTTGTTCGCACGCAGGATGATCGCGAGCGCGTTCCAGCGAATGATCGAGCGCAAACGGTGCTCGATGGCGCGGTCACCGGGCGACCTGGCTTCCTGCTCCGGAGGAATCGTGTTCTTGTACGCCGTGGTCAGCGACCGCGGGATATACAGGCCGTCCCGACGCGCCTGATCGACCAGGCGATTGACCAGCAAGTTCGCGCGCTCCTGCCCTCGGTGCAGTTCCACTGCCTTGAGTGCGTCGAGCCATTCGCCGGTCTCCGCAGGATCGGCATCGTCGTTCATGTTCATGGAGTCTCCTGGCGCCGGCGCCGTTCGGTCTGAACGCTCTCGGCAGGTCAATGCGAGGCGTGCGGCTCAACTGCCGCGACTCTTTTTTTGGATTCATCGAAAACGGGCAGATCGGCTGTGGCACCGTAGACGGCGATCAGTCCGGCCTGACTGGCTATCTGGTCTATCTGGTCTATCTGGTCTTACCAAACGGACCGGATAGTATCGAGACCTATCCAGCAGTTCCATGCGGGTTCCCCCGCATGGCAGGCGGAGTTCACGTAGGAGCCTCTCGTGGCAAGCCAGCCGTCTTTCCGCGCCGTCGCGCATGTACGGCGCCCGCGCCTTTCGGACACGATCACCGACCAAATCGAGGACCTCATCGCCACCGGCAAGCTCAAGCCTGGCGACAGGATGCCCGCCGAACGCGACCTTGCGCAGCAGCTCGACGTGTCGCGCCCATCGCTGCGCGAGGCGCTGCTGATCCTCGAGAGCCGCGGCCTGCTGCAGGCCCGACGGGGCGGTGGCTTCAGCGTCACCGACGTGACCGCGCCGACGATCACCGATCCGTTGGTGCACCTGCTGCAGCGTCACCCCGAGACCGTTGACGACATCCTCGAACTGCGCCACGGGCTGGAGTGCGTGGCGGCCGAGTTCGCCGCCTTGCGCGCCACCGAGGCCGACGACAAGCGGCTGCGCGAGATCGTCGGCGGCATGAAGCGCCGGCGCGGACCGGTCGACCCGCTCGAAGACACCGATCGCGATGTCGATTTCCACATGGCGGTCGCCGAAGCCTCGCACAACGTCGCCCTGGTGCACGTGATGCGGGGCATCTTCAACCTCATGCGCATCAACATGCTGCGCTCCCGCGAGGCGCTGTGCCACCAGGCCGAGAACGTCACACTGCTCGACGAACAGCATGCCCAGATTGCCAAGGCGATCACCGCGCGCGATCCCGCGGCGGCGCGCGCGGCGGCGAACATCCACTTGAGCTTCGTGCAGGCGAGCCTGCGCGAAGCCGCCAGCAAGGGGGGCCGAAAGGCCGGCAACGGCGCCGCCGCACCAGCCCCGAGTCCGGCCCGCGCCCGCAAGCGCAGCGACGGTGACGCCGGTGCCTGATCCGGTCGGCGGTTTGGCGCCGGGCGATGCCACTGAATCGTTCGGTGGCTACGACCCGAGCGCGAAGCAGAAAGCGCGGGCCAAGACGGCGCGCATCCCGATCAAGGTGGTGCCCGCCGAGGTGCTGAAGAAGCCGGATTGGATTCGGGTCAAGGCGGCGACCCCGAATTCGCGCTTCTACGAGATCAAGCAAATCCTGCGCGAGCACAAGCTGCACTCGGTGTGCGAGGAAGCCTCGTGCCCGAACATCGGCGAGTGCTTCGGCAAGGGCACGGCCACGTTCATGATCATGGGCAACAAGTGCACGCGGCGTTGCCCGTTCTGCGATGTCGGCCATGGCAGGCCCGACCCGCTGGATGCCAGCGAGCCGGAGAACCTGGCCAGGACGATCGCGGCGCTCAAGCTCAAATACGTGGTGATCACGAGCGTCGATCGCGACGACCTGCGCGACGGCGGCGCGGCACATTTCGTCGAGTGCATTCGCCAGACGCGCGAGCGCTCGCCGGCGACGACCATCGAGGTGCTGGTGCCCGACTTCCGTGGGCGCGACGACCGCGCGCTGGAGGTCCTGATGGCTGCGCCGCCGGACGTGATGAACCACAACCTCGAAACCGTGCCGCGCCTGTACAAGGAAGCGAGGCCCGGCAGCGACTACGCGTTCAGCCTGAACCTGCTGAAGAAGTTCAAGGCCCTGCACCCCGGCGTACCGACGAAAAGCGGGCTGATGGTCGGCCTCGGCGAAACCGACGAAGAGATTCTGGCCGTGATGCGCGACATGCGCGCGCACGACATCGACATGCTGACGATCGGCCAGTACCTCGCGCCGAGCGGTCACCACCTGCCGGTGCGGCGCTACGTGCACCCGGACACCTTCCGCATGTTCGAGCGCGAGGCAACGGCGATCGGTTTCAGCCATGCCGCCGTTGGTGCGCTGGTGCGGTCAAGTTACCACGCCGATCAGCAGGCGCATGCCGCCGGCGTGCCGGACGGCAGATCCGGGCGCAGTTGAGGCGAACGATGCGGCAAGTAGACCGCGTGTTACGACACCGCCAAGCAGGACGATCCTCGACCACTGCACCCGCTCCGGACTGACACGCGGATCGGCATCATTGCGCGCACCAGCCGCCGCTGCCGGGCGATTGGACGGTCGGAGCATCGGAGGGCGGCTCGGTCACAAACCGGACTTGGCGAGCGCGGACTCCTGAGCGTCGGTCGTTGAGCGCCTTGCGTGCCAGTTATTGAGCCTGAGCGGGATGGGCACGGAGCAGAGTGACCAACTCTCATTCGACTGAGGCCCAGTTTTCGAACTTCGGCTATCTCTATCTCCCGCTTTCGTGCTTTCAGTGTCGGTACCAGATCGCTGTCAATGAAAATCTCTACTACTCGTCGCCAGCCCACCCAGCAAGGCCGTCAGATCCTCGACATGCCCGGCGATCAGGTTACGCACGTCGCCATCGCGCTGCCAGGTGCCCTTCACCGCCATCAGCTTTGAACGCAGCAGCGGCCCGCGCAACTGCGCCTTGAGCTTGGGCCAAACGATCACCTGCACGCTGCCGGTCTCGTCCTCCAGCGACACGAACATCACGCCCTTGGCGGTCTCAGGCTGCTGCCGCACCGTCACGATGCCGCAGGCCCGCGCCAACATCCCGTCCGGCGAGTCGTGCAACTCGGCCGCCGTGCACCAACCTTGCTTGGCCAGCACCGGCCGAAGGATGGCCAGCGGATGGCGGCGTAGCGTCAGGCCCGTGGCCGCGTAGTCCCACACGACCTCCTCACCCTCCGGCGCAGCCGGCAGTTCGAGCTCTTCCTCGTTCACCGGCGCCTGTTTCAGCAACTGCGGCGCCGAGCGCTGCCCGGCGGCCTCCCAGACCTGCTGTCGTCGATGGCCAGCCAGGCTCATCAGCGCATCGGCAGCGGCCAGCAACGTCATCTCGGGGTAATCGGATTTTTCCTGCAAATTGACACGCTGACCAAGAAAAACTCTAACCGCGACAAGCACTTGCAAAATCGGTTCTCGCGGACCCGTTGTGCTTTCGGTGCAGATTGACACGCTGCCACCTGCCCCAGCCGTTCACACCGCCGGCGCCTCGAACGCCCCACCTATCTGCTTGGCCCGGCGAAGATCGTCCGAGTGCAGGTACATCGAAGTGGTGGACAAGGACGCGTGCCGCAGGTTGTCTCGAACGGTCGTCAGCTCCGCCCCGCGCTGAAGCGCATGGGTCGCGTGTGTGTGGCGCATCCAGTGCGGCGTGGCCCGCCGCAGTTTCTCGGCCAGTGCCGGATTCGTGTCGGCCAGGACATCGGCCGTTTTGGCGAAGAACCTCTTCACGATTGCCCACAACCGCTTGGACGTGATGCCGACCTCGCCATCGAGGCTGCCGAGCAAAGGCGTGGCGGGGTTCCACTTGCCCGGCGTCACGGGAAGGCCGCGCTGTGCCAGATTCCGGGCCAGCACCCCACGCGCCAGTCCAGGCAGCACCACCTTGCCGGCCTTGCTGCCCTTGCCGACCACGTGCAACCAGTGATCGCCGTGCGCATCGACCTCGATCGATCCCAGCGTGGCGTGCACAAGTTCGCCGGCACGCAGCCCCGTGCTGTAGCTGAAGTCGATCAGGAAGCGAAGCCTTTGGGCTGCGCCCGGCTGCCAACCATACGACCACTCCAGCCCCTCGGCGGCAGTCCTCACCAGATTCCATTCCCCCTCGGAGAAGGCTCTCGTCGTGTCCAGGGTCGTCTGCCTGGCGCCGCGGACCTTGATGCCGGCGAAGGGATTGGCCAGCACGTACCGCTGCTCGATCAGCCACCGGAACATCGAGCTCAGCACGGACAGCGCATAGGCCCTGGAGCGCGTGGACAGGCCGCCAGCGAACGGCCGCCACTCGGCGGAGTGGCGAGGTGACGCCGGCCCCACCCAACGCTGCCTCGGCGTCGGTTGCCGCAAGAAAGCCCGGTACGCCACGGCGTCCTCGGTGGCCAGCGAGGACAGGGCCACGCCGCGCTCGACGATGGCCCACAGGATCAGCCGCTCGGCTTCCTTGCGGTAGGCCCGCTGCGTGGCGGGGGCTTCGTGCAACGACAGCCAAGCCTGGACCGCCTCGTAGTCGTTGTTGGCCCGCAGGACGCACGACGCGCGCGGAGCACGATACAGGCCCATGCTGCCGTCGACCTCCTCTGGTACGACGAGCTTCTCCCAGGGGACCACATCCGATGGCGAGCTGGTTACCAGCAGCGCGCGAGCACGGTCAGTCAGGTCTTCATGCGCAGCGAAGAAGGCTTTGATCCGGCGCGCACCGGCCACACCAAGGCCGTCGATGTCGACCCACCAACGTCTGCGGCGAGGTACCCGAAGCGTTAGGTCGGCCAGGGTCTTGATGCCGGACTTGCGTAGTACTGCGGCGACGCCGGGCTCGAGCCAGTCGTCGATTGCGTCGCCGATCAGGGGGACGGGAACGGCTGCGCTACGGAGCTGTTCGACGGCGGCGGCCACGGCGCGCGCGGCCGCGGGGCCTTTGCGGGCAGGTCCCGTGAAGAGCTTTGCAAGGTCATCACGGTGGCGCGACCTGGCGAAGGCTGCGATGTCGCGGCGGATCGCTCCGATGACGCCCCGTGAGGATTGACCGGCCACGCGAGATTCACCGAGGTACCTCGTCACCGCATCTTTCGAGGCCAGACCCTCATGCCAGGCCCGCAGCGCCGCAAGGGCCGCAGAGTCAGGCAGTGACAGCGATGCTGCGGTTACAGACAGACCGGTTTCCACGCAGATCAGTTTACTTCACTGGCAGTGCTATGCCGATAAGGTTAGTTATCGGCATAGCGTTGACAAGAGTCCACTTGCTCAAGGCTTGCACCGCCGGTTTCGGGCTTTGGGCGCCCTTGGTCAGCAGGGGCGGAGATGGCCGCGGCCGTCACATCTTGCCCTTGCCAGCTGTCTCCATTTGCCGCATTTGCTCGGTTGGTCGGATTTGCTTAGAATCTGCCTATGAGCACCGATCTCAGCACTCCCGTCCTGCTGCGCCGCATCGCGCAGCTCGAGGCCACCGTTGGGCGCCTCAGCGAAGACCTCGGCACTCTGCGCACTGCGGTCAGCAAGCAAGGCCTGCAACTGCCAAGGACACAAGGCGTTCGAGCCCGAGTGGCGCACGCCGACTCCACTGCCGCGGACAACCCGCATGCTCAGGCTACCGGTGGCCTAGCGGGCGCCACCGCGCGCGGCGAGGCAGCGCGTGTCCAGTGGGTCAAGGATGGCTTCGTCGTACCGGGTGAGCAACTCGCGCATGCCTGGGGGCTCACCCGTCAGGCTTTGGCGCCGGCCGCAGACCGGGGTGAGATCTTCGCGGTGAAGGTCGGCAATCGGCTGTACTACCCGCAGGCATTCCTCGGGATGGACCGCGAGGCCGTGGCAGCCATTTGCCGCGCGCTCGGTGACCTCGGCGCCAGCGAGAAACTGATGTTCTGGCTGCGCGAGCACGGCGCCCTCTCAGGAACAAGCGTTGCTGCCGCGTTGGAGGCGGGGACTGCCCTGGCCAAGGTGGAGCGCCTGGCCGCGGCATGGGCGCGCGAGCGAGGCGCCTCGCGTGTCAGTGCGGCTGCCTGATCTCGGTTCCTTCGAGGATCTGCTTCCACCTACCAGGATCGATGTCGCGTCGCTCGTGCGGCTGAGCCGGCATCCGGCTACCGAGCCGTTCTGGTCGGCCGGCGTCTACCGTTTCGACGATCCCGATCCTGGCAGTGCCGACGCGTTCGGCACCTGCTACGCCGCCAGCACCATCGAGGTAGCCTTCGCCGAAAGCGTCATCCATGAGTGCGGGCGGTTCGTCAGAGGCAGCTACGAGGTGCCGGCCGCAGAACTGACCGAGCGCTCGGTCGTACGGTTCGCCTGTGAACGGCGCAAGACGCTGGTACTGGCTGACGTGACCGGTGCAGCACTCAAGGCCCTGGGACTGAACAACGACATCAGTGCATCCGCCGACTACACGGCGAGCCAGGCCTGGGCACGGGCGATCCACGGCGCGAGTCTGCGCTGGGATGGAATCCGGTACGTGTCGCGGCAGATGAACAAGGGCTTCGCCTACGCCATCTTCGAGCGCAGTGGGATGCACAAGGTGCGAGCCGAGAAGCTCAAGGCGCGGCAGGTCGATGACCTGTGCGATCGGTTCAACGTCACCGCGGTCTGACGGCGCCACGGTCCGAACGCGAAGGTCGGCGATCTGGTGTACACCGGCCGTTCGTCGGCGAAAACCAGTCGGCTCCACTCGGCCATTCGCTGCCAGCCACTGGAGACCGCTTCCGGACGACAAAACATCTGTCCCTCACCGGACGGCCTGTTCTATCTCCGACTTCATGTCCTGCGTCAGTGCTGCAGTCGAAGGCGGCAGAGCCGCTGATCCCCGTGCACCGTTCTTGTCGATGTCTTCCACTAGGAGCTTCATCTCGGCGATCTCCTTGACCTGCGCACGAATGATCGCGTCGGCCAGCTTCCGCACGCGTGGATCGCGCAGGGTAGCCTTGCGCGCGTTGTTGATGGCGATCGAGTGATGCGGAATCATTGACTTCATGAAGTCAACGTCGCCGATCAGCGTTTGCTGACGATTGACTGCGAGAATGATGACGCCGAGCAAGATGGCACCAACCAAGATGGCCAGCTTCGTTCCTGGCCCGGTGTACATCTTCCACATAAAGGCCAGCATGATGACCGCCATCACGCAGCCCATGACGACCGACGACACAAGCCTGGTCAGGCTGAAGGTGACGTGATCAGCACTGAAGACCAGCTGGTACATAAGCGGAAACATAACGATCGTCGACGTGGCAATCATCGCGAAGAAGCGGCCCCAGCCCATCTTGATCGCCATGTCGGTGGTTCGGCTCTTGGTCTCCATGCGCGGGCTCCTTCGCTTTGTCGCGGGGGATGGAAGGCGCGATCAAGGTCGCTGGCACTTGCACCCGCCATTTCATGTCGGGCAATCCGCATTCCCAGCGCAAGAAGATCGAACCCGGCCTCTTGGATGACCGCTTCCGCTGCGTTCAATCAGCAACTTGAGCGGCAGAAGTGGGTCGTTGGCCGCCCGTCACCAGTCGCCGCTGAAGGTCAGCTGACCGTCCCATCGCCGACATCCCGGCTTTCGGCACGTTACCGCGGGCTCACCGGCCAGGCTTGGCCGCGCCAAGCACGGCGGTGCCCTCTACCAGCACGTCCGCGTACCGCTCGACGTTGAACCGGAACGTCCCACGGAAGTTGATGTGTGAGAAGTGCGCCGGGCCAATTCGCCGCAGCCAGTCCTCCTCGATGCCGACGCCATCCCGGTTGAGCTTCGTCACCACTGTGTCCATGCGATTGGTGTTCCACGCCAACACGATGTTGGTCAACAGTGCGTGAGCTCCCGAAATTGCCGCCATCTCTTGCCGCCGGCGGCCAC
>CAKZXL010000701.1 GCA_937883885.1 uncultured Aquincola sp.
GCCGGAGGCGGCGTGGGCGAACCAGTCGCCCGGGTTGCAGCTGGTGGTCCGCGTCGTGCTGACGGTCAGGCTTCGGCTGCAGCTGTAGTTGCCGACGCCAACGTAGCGCAGGCAACTGCGTGGCTGCATGCCGGCGGGCACCGGGGTGACCGTGGTGGTGCAACCGCTGTAGTAGGCGGCCAGGCTGCCCAGCTCGGCCGATGGTGTGCGGCCGACCGCACGCGCGGCAGCGACGGCAGGGTCATCGGCGCCGATCGTCGGGCGCGGCGTGTTAGCTGAGGAGATGGCGCCACGCTGCGCCTGGCAGAGCGGGTCGGTAGGGGTCAGTGCACAGGCAGACAGCCTCGCGCTACCCTGCGACGACAGGTTGGGCTGGCGGTAGTAGCTGCGCTCCGGAGGGGTGGTCGTGTAGCCCGGAACTACGGCGGTGGCGCCCGTGGTGGTGACATTGCCGCGGGCCACCGGGTTCGCGGCTTGGCCGGCGGCGACCCCCTCCTCGTGCGGGCCGGCCACGGCGGAGGTCTGCGTTGTCAGGAAGCAGACGGCGGTGATGCAGGCGACGAGGCGGCGCCACGGCGAGGCGTGGCTCGCCGTGGACGGCGGCGAGGCAGGGAAGTGGCTATCGGGGCCTGGCGGGGTCGGTGGAAGCACGCCCCATGGTCAGGGGCGGTCCGGTCGGTGTCGCGGCAAAACGGCGGCTGAGAGAGAGGGGTTTCGAGGCTGGACACGCGGTTGGCCGGAGAGCTGGTCAGCAGCGGTAGTCAAAACTCGTGACTACTCGCTAGGGTGTTCAGTTCTACTGCACTGGGAATCTTCGAAATCCGAGGGCGAGTAGTCGCCCAAGACTGATCCGAGTCAATCGGGAATCGAAAGGCAACGACCGCCGGTCGCTTAGAAGCTGCAGTAACACATCATCTACCGGCGACCTGGTTCTGAGCGTGAGTTCGCTGCTGGTGGCGATGACGCCGGTGGACATCGAAGCCGAGTGGTCGCGCGAGAATTGGGGCCTAGGCGAGGTGGTGAAGCTCGCGTTGCGTCGCTGAGTTCCCAAGAGGTCCATCAGGCATGGAAGAACAAGACTTCGAATCTGGCCAAAACGAACAGCAGGCCTTCGCGCCTGCTATCGATGCGGATGACTTTGCCAGGCGGCTGTCAATGCGCGCGCCGAACGTCATGTGGCTCCTGGGCGCGGGAGTGTCAGCGGCGGCCGGTATCCCAACTGCTGGCGACATGATCTGGGAGTTCAAGCAGCGCCTGTTTGTCAGTCAACGCAGGATGCCGCCGGACATCGTGGCAGACCTTTCAGCTCCAGGCGTCCGTCAGCGTCTGCAAGAGCACATCGACTCGATGGAGAGCCTGCCAAAAGTCGGTGATCCGACTGAGTACTCGGCCCTCTTCGAGGAGGTCTTCCGTTCGGAGGCCGACCGCCGCACTTACCTGGACTCCAAGATGACGGGTGCCAAGCCCTCGTACGGTCACCTCGTACTGGCCACCCTGATGCGCGGCCAGCAAGCACGCCTGGTCTGGACCACGAACTTCGATCCCTTGGTGGCAGACGCATGCGCCAAGGTGTTCGACGGAACTGGCGCACTTACCACCGTTGCGCTCAACGCTCCAGAGGTGGCTGCCCATGCGATCTCCGAAGGCCGGTGGCCGGTTGAGATCAAACTGCACGGCGACTTCAGGCATCGCAAGCTCAAGAACACAGATGACGAGCTTCGCCACCAAGACGAGCAGCTGAGGCAAGTACTCGTTGACTCGTGCGGGCGCTTTGGAATGGTTGTGGCCGGATACAGCGGCCGCGATGACTCGGTGATGAAGGCCTTGGACTCGGCGTTGGACAAGAAGGGGGCGTTTCCATCAGGCCTTTTCTGGTTGCACAGAGGGGAGGAGCCTCCGTATGGGCGGGTGATAGAGCTCCTCGTAAAGGCCCAGGCTGGCGGAGTCGAAGCGGCACTCGTGCGCATCGAGAACTTCGACGAGACCATGAGGGACATCGTCAGGTTGATGAAGGGCCTGGACACCAAGTTCCTGGATGAGTTCGGAAAGCAACGTGCACGGTGGAGCGCGGCTCCGATCCTCGGCGGTAAGGGCGGCTGGCCTATCGTGAGGCTAAACGCGCTACACATCTCACAGATCCCGTCGGTCTGCCGGCGTGTCGTGTGTGATGTAGGCGGATACGCCGACGTACGCGCTGCCGTTGAGAAGGCGGGAGTCAACCTGCTCGTCGCAAGGAGCCGCCGAGGTGTTCTTCTATTTGGAGAGGACTCGGCAGTTCGCGCAGCGTTCGAGGACCACCGTATCTCCGAGTTCGACCTAGCCGCGATCGAGCCTCACAAGCTGCGATATGAGTCTGCGGATCGGGGCCTGTTGAAGGAAGCGGTTAGCCGAGCCATCTCCAGGCATCGGGGCTTGACGCTGCTGCGCAAGCGGAAGATGGATCTGCTGTACCCGGCGACGCCATCCGCGGAGTCCTTTGGCGCCCTGCGTCGCGTAGTCGGTGTACTGACAGGAACACTGCCCGGGTTTCCGGATGTCCGCTGGCACGAAGGGGTAGGCCTGCGTCTGGATTGGGCGGCCGACAAGCTCTGGTTGCTGCTCGAACCGACAACGGTGTTCTCGGGCATGACCGAAGACACAAAGGGTGTTGCCGCGGACTTCGCTCGTGAGCGCACGGTCAAGCGATATAACCCGAAGCTGGATGCGCTAATTGACTTCTGGGCCGGGTTCCTTGTCGGAGACGGTGAGCCACTGCGCGCACTGGACATTTCCAGTGGTGTCGATGCGGTGTTTCAACTTGCCCCTCGCACGGGCTTCTCGAAGAGGGCCAACGCATGAGTGCCAGCGAGCTTGCGCATCACCTCTGCCTGACAGAGCCGAAGCTCTCGTTCCATCCCGACAGGCGCAGCGACAGAGACATTCATCCGCTGAGTGGTCTCTTGCGGTTCGGTCCTTACTCAAAAGGGCTTCTGGTGCCTGACCCGATCCGGGTCGCAACCATCGCTCCGGCTGGAGAGGGCGGCCGACTGTATGCGTTCATGAAAGAGCTGAATTCGTTCTACAAGCCTAGCGAGCGCAAGGACTACCTGCCGGAGTGGCCGGGGTTTCAGCGCGTCTTCAACGTTCGAATGACAGGCGCCGGCGGCGACTGTCACTTCGAACTGGATGCAGGGCTGGAGGCCCGGTTGAAGGAGTCGCCGACACCTCACGTTGTGCTTGCGGACGCCATCACTCGAGCCGCACAACGTCTGCACGCGCGGCGATCTGCTTTCGATGTGCTGTTCATCTATTTGCCGGAACGGTGGAGCATGGGCTTCGTTGGTGGATTGAACGAGGACTTTGATCTGCACGACCACATCAAGGCGGTCTCGGCTTCGCGAGGTGTGCCCGTGCAGATCGTCCGCGAGGACAAGGCGTTGGCTTATGCAGACCGGGCCAGCGTTATGTGGCGCATCGGGCTCGCGTTGTACGCCAAGGCAGGGGGCATTCCGTGGAAACTCGCCGACACGGATCCGGAGACAGCGTTCATCGGCATCTCGTACTCTGTGCGACCGGTCGAATCGGGCGAGCCGAGGTTCGTGACGTGCTGCAGCCAGGTGTTTGATGCGGACGGGTCAGGCTTGGAGTTCATTGCCTACAACACCCACGAGTTCGAGGTACAAAGGGACAACCCATTCCTGTCTCGAACCGAGATGTTTAGGGTGATGACGCGCGCTATGGATCTATATCGCCGGCGCCATGCCGGACGGGTTCCTCGGCGCGTCATGGTTCACAAGACGACCGAATTCAAGCCGCAGGAGGTCGACGGCTGCATGGAGGCCTTCAATCTATGCGAGGCGGTCGATCTGGTGCAAGTTGTTGAGGACGTCGGATGGCGCGGAGTCCTCGTGAACGGTCCGTTCAACGACCGTCCGGCGCAGGCAGCAATGTTTCCCGTGCCCAGGGGAACAGTGCTGGGTATAGCGCCCGCCGAAGCGCTGGTTTGGACGCATGGAAGCGTCAAGAAGATCAGCGACAAGGGCTCATACTTTCAGGGCTCGCGAAGCACTCCTCGACCGCTTCGCATTATTCGACATGCCGGCCACGGACCGTGGGATGACACGGCTTGGGCGATCTTGGCGTTAACTAAGATGGACTGGAACAACGATGCGCTATACGACCCACTCCCGGTGACGCTCGCTTATGCGAAGGTGCTGTCGCGCGTCGTCAAGCGCATCAGCCGGCTTGGGTCCAGGCCGTATCAGTTCCGGTTCTTCATGTGAAGTCGTCTTGGCTCCATGCCTCGGGCGCCCACTGCCGCCATAAGGGCTTCCGCGGTCAGTTGTGGTCCTTGTGCGCGAGGCGCGGAGACAGCGGTAACTACCGCCTTTTACGAACTGAAGCTCTAGAGTCCTGATTCAGGTACTGCATTGCATGGTCGAGGGTCACGTCTCCAGCGACCTTCGCGAACTGCTGCGACGAGCCACACACGCGGGAGGCGCAAACTTCGGTCCCGGCAACTTCCATGACCAGGACGAATGTCGGAGTCCTCGCGATCCCGTAGCGATCGAACGCTTCCGGATCGATCTGGACTGCAACGCGGCGGCTGCCGATCAGCGCCTGCATGCGAGTAACCGTCTCGCGGATTGAGCCGTTGACCAACCCCCGCAGCACGAGGGTCGCGCCTGCACGCGCTGCCTGGTCGACCAAGCGCTGAAGCGTTGGCTCCGGCATCGCGAAGCTCACGAAGATCAGCACCTTCGGCCCTGCCTTGCCCGGAGCCATCGCCGCTGCCTGAGCTCCGTTCTGCACGTCGAAGCCCTTGGATATGGCCTCGAGGTCGATGGGCATGCGGGTCACCGTCTGGGGCAGGTTCTCGATGCGAGGCGCGCCAGGAATCGGCACCCGCGCAAGCTCAGCCTCGGTCGGCATCCGATGCTGCTGGCGCGCTCGCTCGATGTCGGCGTCTGTGACGGCCGGTGGCGTCGCCGGGGCACCCAGCACGCCGCCGGCAAGGAGGAGCACGGCGACTCCCGCGACGAGCGTCCGTCCGATAGACGATGCCCTGTCAGTAGCCCACACAGCAGTTCCTCTTCCGAAACAGCATGAACGCGAAGTCCTCTCCGCGCACCGGGTACTCCTTGCCGGCGCCCCATACGATGGTGCTGCGGCCGAAGGGCTGGCAGCAGCGTCCGCCGTCCTTGGCGGTGTTGGCCACTGGATAGGTCAGCTGGGTCTTGTAGGCGGTCTTGTCCATGGCCGGCAGGAAGTAGGGTCCGCACAGGCCTGGCCGGCCATGCCAGCCCCAGGCCAGCAGTTCACGGTGCATCTTGGCGGTCAGCCGCTGCGCGATGAGGGCCGCCGTTCGCACCCCGCCCATGTGGTACGGCACGTGGCCATCGAAGGGGTAGATGCCCCCCTGGCAGCCGGCACACCAGAACATAGCGGCGATGCCGAAACCCGCCGTCGCGGCCACGCAATCGGCCGCGCAGGCCGCCACCGCCACCGGGTTGGCGAACAGCACGGCCTCGGGGTTGAGGATGAGGGTCAGCTCGTCGTCGTTCCACAGCGGGTCCACCTCAGTCAGGTAGGCCAGGTCGAACGAGCCCCGCTCCAGGCACGGGAAGTCGGTCACCACCTCCAGCCAGTACAGAACTGGGTTCACGTAGAAGTGCGCCTGGTAGAAGCTGCCGCCGTCGCCATCGCCTTCGGGGCGTGTGAACCTTGCCGCCGCCGGCGCCGGGATGCCTGGGTCGAGGTCGATGCCGCCCAGCGACGCCAGGCAGAACGGCTTGCGCACGGCCTCCACGTGCCGGGCCGGCTCCCAGAACCCGATCGACAGGCCGATGGTGGGATTCACGCCGCAGCTGCAGACCGGGTTGGACGGGTTTGGGATGTCCTCCTGCCCATCGAAATTGGCGATCGTGGCGCTGCCGATGCTGATCGGCAGGATGCAGCTCCAGCAGATCTCGGTGATCGGGTTGGGGAAGCGGCCGGTACAGGTCAGGCTGTCGGCGGCCTGCGCGGGCGCCACCCAGGGCAGGGCGGCGAGCAGCACCGAGCGGGCAAGCACCGAGCGGGCAAGCACCTGGCCGGCCCATCGGCGAAGCGCGGGCATCCTCGGTGCGGCAAGCCAGCGGATCAGGGAGGGCAGGGTGTTCATTGCACGAGCACCTCGTCGACGCGCAGGCGCATGCCTTCCTGCGAGACCAGGGCGGGCACCTGCCTGATGCCGAAACGGCGAGTCAGCGTCCCCTGCTGGTCGTAGTACACCGGCACGCGCCAGGCCTTCATCAGGTCCAGGTACGAGCCACCGGTCAGGATGGGCTTGACCTTGCCGTCGTAGCGCGCGATCAGCTCGCGGGCCCGAGCGACCTGTCGTCCGTCACGGGCATCGAAGAACAGCAGCCGCTTGGACAGCGTCACCACCTCCAGCGGGTTCTTGCGCGTCCCGGCCGGGAACAGCAGCCGGCCCTGCGCATCGACGATGTTGCGGTCGAGCGTGAAGGTCGGATCGATGGTCCAGGACCGTGCCGTCTCGGTGCTTCGTACGCCCTCGACCGGAGCGGGCTGGCGCACGGCGGCCACACCGCGGTTGCGGGCCTCTTCGATCAGACGCTGCAGTTCGCCCGTGCGTTCCTTCTCACGCAGGCGCTGCTGGATGAACTCCAGCAGGTGGGGTTCGGCAATGCCGTAGGTCGGGCCGATGGTCCCCAGGTCCACGGCGTAGGTGGCCGTGCCCAGGATCATGGCGGAGACCGCCAGCAGGGACCGAGTGGCGCGTGCCGGCGCGCTGGTGCAGCCTGCCTGAGGCAGTGGGAGGTCGAACTTCACCTTGCCGCCTTCCGGCTGCATGAGACTTGCTCGCCCAGCCGCGTCAGCCCTGGCCCGTCCTGAAGGTGGCTGGCCCGGATCATTGCCATCAGCAGCGGATCACCGTCGCCCTCCGCCATCGCCTGTCGCAGCTCGCGGCTCGTGAGACTCCGGCGGCACCGGCGCTCGTGCGCCTGGAGATAGGCCTGCGCCCCTTGGTGCGCCGCCGGGGAGATCTGCTGGAGCAGCGCAAGGTAGTCGGCCATCGGCACGTCGCCCGTGACAGCCGGCTCGGACGATGTCTGCGCCAGCGCCGGCAAGGCCACAGCAAACGCGGTCAGGGCGACACGGGAAGCCAGCGAGGCCAGGGAGGTCAGCTGGACCGGGTGAAGGCGCACCGGCCAAGGCAGCATCAGGTCGGAATCCATGGCAGCCCCTCAGAACAGCGGCACCACGGTGCCCAGCACCTGCTCGGCCCGCACGAGCCCGCTGCTGCGGTAGCGCGAGTCGAACGAGTCCGGGCCGGTGCCCTGCACGTAGTAGTGGCCTGGCGGGATCACCGTCGGCGCGATCGGCTCCAGCGGGCGCCGGTCGAAGGCCTGGTCCTTGGCCGTGCCGACGACGACACCGTTGACCGACACCGTGCGGCCGGACACCGTCACCACGTCGCCCGGCAGGCCGCGCACGACCTTGAAGAACGGTTGACCGTCCAGCCCGGGGTATGCGGTTCGCGCCTCGCCCGCGAACGAGAAGATGACGAACTCGCCGCGCTGCAGCGGATGCTCGCCGTGCTGCAGCCAGGCCACTCGGTATGGCAGGCTGCCCGTCCAGTTGAACAGGACCGGCACCCGCGGCGTCGGGTCGATGAAGAGCCGCATGTAGGCGAAGGCCCAGATCGCGAAGACGGGCAGGTAGAGGTACCAGC
>CAKZXL010000702.1 GCA_937883885.1 uncultured Aquincola sp.
TCAGCCGTCGATCAAGGCCGGGTCCCAGGCATGCACCGTCTGCTGCTGCTCGCCCAGGCCTTCGATGCCAAGGCGCATCGTGTCGCCGGCCTTCAGGTACACCGGCGGCTTGTGGCCCATGCCCACGCCGGGCGGCGTGCCGGTGCTGATCAGGTCGCCGGGCTGCAGCGTCATGAAGCGGCTGACGTAGCTCACCAGCGTGGCCACGTTGAACACCATGGTGCGGGTGCTGCCGTTCTGCACCTGCTTGCCATTGACTTCCAGCCACAGGCCCAGCTGCTGCGGGTCGAGCACCTCGTCGGCCGTCACCAGCCACGGGCCGACCGGGCCGAAGGTGTCGCAGCCCTTGCCCTTGTCCCAGGTGCCGCCCCGCTCGATCTGGTACTCACGCTCGGACACATCGTTGACCACGCAGTAGCCGGCCACGTGCTTGAGGGCGTCCGCTTCGCTCACGTAGCGGGCGGTGCTGCCGATGACCACGCCCAGCTCCACCTCCCAGTCGCTCTTGACCGAACCCTGGGGCAGCACCACCGGGTCGTTCGGGCCCATCAGCGCGGTGATGGCCTTCATGAAGATCACCGGCTCGGCCGGCACCGGCAGGTTGCTTTCGGCCGCATGGTCGGCGTAGTTCAGGCCGATGCAGATGAACTTGCGCATGCCGGCCCAGGGCACGCCGATGCGGCCGGCCTGCGGCAGCGCGGGCAGCGTGGCCACGTCCAGTTCACGCAGCCGGGCCAGGCCGGCGGGCGACAGTGTGTCGGGCGTGATGTCGGGCAGCACGCCCGAGAGGTCGCGCAGCGTGCCCTGGGCGTCGATCAGCGCGGGGCGTTCCTGGCCCTTGGGGCCATGCCGAAGCAGTTTCATCTTCCGTCCTGCAAGAGTGAAGCCGGCATTCAACCATCCCGCGGGCACCGGGCTTGCCGCCGACGCCACCATCCGGGCGCCCCGCCCGCCACCCTGAAAGGCCGTGCCATGCAACTCGAAGGCTCCTGCCACTGCGGCGCCGTGCGCTTTTCCGTGCAATCGCATGAGCCGGTGCCGTTCATGCGCTGCTACTGCAGCATCTGCCGCAAGACGGCGGGCACCGGCGGCTTTGCCATCAACCTGGGCGCCGACCACCGCACACTGAAGGTGCAGGGCGAAGACCAACTGAGCGTGTACCGCGCCCGCATGGACGACGGCAGCACCAGCAGCGGCCAGCGGCACTTCTGCCGCCAGTGCGGCACCGCGCTGTGGCTGTACGACCCACAATGGCCCGACCTGGTGCACCCGCACGCCGGCGCCATCGACACGCCGCTGCCCAGCCCACCCGCGGTGACGCACATGATGCTGGGCAGCAAGCCCGAGTGGGTGGCGGTGGTGGTGGACCGCGAAGACCGCATTGCCGACACCTACCCGGAAGAATCCTTGGCAGACTGGCACCAACGTCACCACCTCACCCGTTAGAAAGGCCCTTATGAAAATTGCCGTGATGGGCGCAGGCGCCGTGGGCTGCTACTACGGGGCATTGCTGGCCGCGGGCGGCCATGCCCTCACCCTGATCGGCCGCGTGCAGCATGTGCAAGCCATGCAGCGCGACGGCCTGCGCCTGTCGACCGCCGACGGCACCGAGTTCGTGGTGCCGGTGCAGGCCAGCACCGAAACCGCCGCCGTGCAAGGCGCCGAGCTGGTGCTGGTGTGCGTGAAGTCCACCGACACCGATGCCGCGGCCGCCGCGATGGCGCCTTACCTGGCGCCCGACGCGGTGCTGCTGAGCCTGCAGAACGGCGTGGACAACGCCGAGCGGCTGCAGACGGCGCTGGGCCGGCCGGTGCTGCCGGCGGTGGTGTACGTGGCCACCGAGATGGCCGGCCCCGGCCATGTGAAGCACCACGGCCGCGGCGAGCTGGTGATCGGCCCTTCGGCCGACAGCGAGCGCATCGCCGAGCTGCTGCGCGCGGCCGGCGTGCCGGTGGAGGTGTCGGACCATGCGATGGCCGCGCTGTGGACCAAGCTGATCCTCAACTGCGCATACAACGCCTTCTCGGCCTTGACCGGCCTGCCTTACGGCCAGCTGGTGCAGGTCACCGGCCTGCTGCCCGCGCTGCGCGAGGTGGTGGACGAATGCCTGCGCGTGGCCCATGCGGCCGGCGTCACCACGCTGGAAGACGAGGTGGTGTGGCAGGCGGTGCTGCGCATCGCCCAGACCATGCCGGGCCAGCGCTCGTCCACCGCGCAGGACCTGTCGCGCAACAAGCCCACCGAGATCGACCACCTCAACGGCTTCGTGGTGCGCACCGGCGAGCGGCTGGGCGTGCCCACGCCGGCCAACCGGGTGCTGTGGGTGGCCGTCAAGGGGCGCGAGACAGCGTGATCGGCTGCGGCGTGGTCAGCATCTCCGGGCGCAGCAGCTGGTCGAGCTGTTCCTTGGACAGCAGGCCCTGGTCCAGCACGATCTGGTAGACGCTGCCGCCGGTGGCATGCGCTTCCTGCGCCACCGAGGTGGCGTTGGCATAGCCGATGTACGGGTTGAGCGCGGTGACGATGCCGATGGAGTTTTCCACCGTGGCGCGCGTGCGCTCGGGGTTGGCGGTGATGCCCTTGACGCAGCGGTCGGCCAGCGTGATGCAGCCGTTGCGCAGGTGCTTGACGCTCTTGAACAGGCTGTGGGCGATGATGGGCTCGAAGGCATTGAGCTGCAGCTGACCCGATTCGGCGGCCATCGTCACCGTCAGATCGTTGCCGATGACTTCATAGGCAATCTGGTTCACCACCTCGGGGATCACCGGGTTCACCTTGCCCGGCATGATGCTGGAGCCGGCCTGCATCGGCGGCAGGTTGATCTCACCCAGCCCGGCGCGCGGGCCGCTGGACAGCAGCCGCAGGTCGTTGCAGGTCTTGGACAGCTTGACCGCCACCCGCTTGAGCACGCCCGACAGCTGCACGAAGCCGCCGCAGTCCTGCGTCGCCTCGATCAGGTTGGCCGCGGTGACCAGCGGCAGGCCGGTGATCTCGCAGAGCTTCTTCATCACCAGCGGCGCGTACTGCGGATGGGCCGTGATGCCGGTGCCGATGGCGGTGGCGCCCAGGTTCAGCTCGCACAGCAGGGACACCGCCTCGCGCAGGCGTAGTTCGTCTTCGCCCAGCATCACCGCATAGGTGCTGAACTCCTGCCCCAGCGTCATCGGCACCGCGTCCTGCAGCTGGGTGCGGCCCATCTTGAGCACGCCCGCGAACTCTTCGGCCTTGGCCTCGAAGGCGGCGCGCAGGTAGGCCATCGCGTCGACCAGGCCCAGGATGCCGTGGTAGGTGGCCACCTTGAGTGCCGACGGATACACGTCGTTGGTGCTCTGGCCGATGTTGACGTGCTCGTTCGGGTGCAGGTGCTGGTACTCGCCCTTGCGGTGGCCCAGCAGTTCGAGCGCGCGGTTGGCGATCACCTCGTTGGCGTTCATGTTGGTGGAAGTGCCGGCCCCGCCCTGGATCACGTCGACCACGAACTGCTCATGCAGCCGGCCCTGGCGCAGCTCTTCGCACGCGGCCACGATGGCCTGGCAGCGGGTGCTGTCCAGCAGGCCCAGCTCATGGTTGGCCAGCGCGGCGGCCTGCTTGATGCTGGCCAGCGCCTGCACCAGCTCGGGGTAGACCGAGATGGGCGTGCCGGTGATGGGAAAGTTCTCCACCGCGCGCAGCGTGTGGACGCCGTAGTAAGCCTCGGCAGGCACGTCTCGGTCACCCAGCAGGTCGTGTTCGGAGCGGGTGGAAGGCGTGTTCATGGGTCAAGGGTCCAGCGCGCCGGCCAAGTGGGCGCGTGGGTCACAGCGTAGCGGCGGCGCCGGCGGATGGAAGCGGCCATGCAACTTCGGGTGCTTTCCATGCGCAAAGCCATCATTGCCAGGCGGCATTGCTTCCGGTTTGGCCGATTTGCGTGCACCGCTTTGGCACACCTCTTGCGATCGGTCCTGGCATGACCCTCGACTTCTCCGCCGTCTTCATCGAATGGCCGATGCTGTTGCGTGGCCTGCTGGTCACGCTGGGGCTGACGGCAGCGGCCGCCACCTTCGGCATCGTGCTGGGCATTGCGTGCGCCTGGGCGCGGGCCGAAGGCCCGGGCTGGCTGCAGGCGGTGGTGGGGGCTTATGTGGAGCTGATCCGCAACACACCCTTCATCATCCAGCTGTTCTTCGTGTTCTTCGGCCTGCCGTCCATCGGCCTGCGGCTGTCGCCCGAGGTGGCCAGCGTGCTGGCCATGGTGCTGAACCTGGGCGGCTATGCCTGCGAGATCGTGCGCGCCGGCATCGAGAACACCGGCCGCGGCCAGATCGAGGCAGCGCAAAGCCTGGCGCTGGACCGCTGGCAGATCTTCTCGCGCGTGGTGCTGCCGCCGGCGCTGCGCCGCGTGTGGCCGGCCATCGTGGGCCAGATCATCATCGTGATGCTGGGCTCGGCCGTGTGCAGCCAGATCTCCACGCCCGAGGCCTCGTATGCGGCCAACCTCATCAGCAGCCGCACCTTCCGCAGCTTCGAGTCGTACATCGTGGTCACCCTGCTCTACCTGGGCCTGGCCGTGCTGCTGCGCAGCCTGCTCAACTGGGCCGGCCCGCGCTTCATCTTCCACCGCTGAGGCACCCGGGGCACACACATGGTCGACTTCACGATCGGCACCATCCTCGGCCATCTGGTGCTGGCCTTGCGCTGGACGGTGGCCTTGTCGCTCATCGCTTTCGTCGGCGGCGCCGCGCTGGGGCTGTTGATGCTGGTCATCCGCATCGCCAAGCTGCCGGGCGCACAGGCGGGCGTGGGCTTGTATGTCCAGGTCTTCCAGGGCACGCCGCTGCTGATGCAGATGTTCCTGGCCTACTTCGGCCTGGCGCTGCTGGGCGTCAAGACCTCGGCGCTGATGGCGGCTTCGGTGTGCCTGACGCTCTATGCCGGCGCCTACCTCACCGAAATCTGGCGCGGCTGCGTCGAGGCCGTGCCCCGCGGCCAGTGGGAGGCCTCGGCCAGCCTGGCGCTCAACCTGCGCGAGCAGCTGCGCCACGTCATCCTGCCGCAGGCCGGGCGCATCGCCATCGCGCCCACGGTGGGCTTTCTGGTGCAGGTGGTCAAGGGCACGGCTCTGGCCTCGGTCATCGGCTTCATCGAGGTCACCAAGGCCGGCCAGATGATCGCCAACGCCACCTTCCAGCCCTTCATCGCCTACGGGCTGGTGGGGCTCATGTACTTCGCGCTGTGCTTTCCCTTGTCGCTGTGGAGCCGCCAGCTGGAACGCCGGCTGCGCATCGCCCGTTGAACCTCTCTCACCGCATCACCGCCATGCAAGACACCCCTGCCCCGCTGGTCCACATCCAGGGCCTGCGCAAGCGCTATGGCAGCAACGAAGTGCTCAAGGGCATCGACCTGCAGATCACCCGCGGCGAAGTGATCGCCCTCATCGGCAAGAGCGGCTCGGGCAAGAGCACGCTGCTGCGTTGCATCAACGGCCTGGAGGTGTTCCAGGAAGGCACGCTGGTGGTCGGTGGCCAGCCGCTCAAGCACGGCGACGCGCAAGCCATGCGTGCGCTGCGCCAGAACGTGGGCATGATCTTCCAGAGCTTCAACCTCTTTCCGCACCTGAACGCCGGGCAGAACGTGATGCTGGCGCCCACGCTGGTCAAGGGCCTGCCCAAGGCCCAGGCGCGTGAACGTGCGGCCGAGCTGCTGGCCCGCGTGGGCCTGGCCGACAAGTTCGACAGCTACCCCGACCAGCTGTCGGGCGGCCAGCAGCAGCGCGTGGCCATTGCCCGCGCGCTGGCGATGAACCCCGAGGTGCTGCTGTGCGACGAGATCACCTCCGCGCTGGACCCCGAGCTGGTGGGCGAGGTGCTGCAGGTGGTGGA
>CAKZXL010000703.1 GCA_937883885.1 uncultured Aquincola sp.
GCGTCGGGGCCATCCCGGCATGCCCCGCCTTGTCCCAAAGCGTTTGAAGTGGTACACCCCTCATCAGAAGTGAGGATGGGGATGCCAGAAATGCTTGTACCGAGGGGTGATGGTCTGGAAGGTCCCCTCGCCGCCGCGGTGGTCGACGAACAGGGTCTGGTGCAGGAGGCCAATGCGGCGTGGCGGCGCACGGTGGCTGCCGGACAGCGCCTGGCCGAGGTGCTGGGTGCACCGGGGACGGACGTTGTTTCATTGGTATCAAATGGTCACGGCAGCGACCATGCCGTGCGGCAGGCCGACGGCAGCTGGCGCTGGATGTCGGTCCATGCCGCGCCGCAAGCCGCCGACGAAGCCGGGCGGCCCCGCCACCTGCTGTGGCTGGTGGACGTGCATGAGCGCCACCTGCGCGAAGAGGCCCTGCAGCAGCGCGTGCGCATGCAGACCGAGATGCTCAATGCCAGCGTCGACTGCATCAAGATCATCGCCACCGACGGCAGCTTGCTGCACATGAACCAGGCCGGCTGCCAGGCCCTGGGCGTGCCCGAGGACGACGTGGCCGGCCGGCCCTGGCTGCCGTTGCTGCCAGTGGAAGTGAGCGGGCGAGGCCAGATCGCCTTGCAGCGGGCACTGGGTGGCCAGGTGGGCCGTTTCGACGGCGCCAGCCAGCTGCCGGGGCAAGCCCCGGAGTACTGGGACAACGTGCTCACGCCGATGCTGGCCGGCGAGGGTGCGGTCAAGGCGGTGCTGTGCGTGTCGCGCAATACCACCGCGCAAACCGAGGTCGAGGAGCGCCTGCGCCTGGCGGTGCGGGCGGCCAGCGACGTGATCCGCGACTGGGCGCTGCCGCAGGGGCGCATCAGCTGGAACGAGGCCTTCGAGCGCTGCTACGGCTACCCCGCGGCGCATCGGCTGGGCACGGTGGATGGCTGGCTTGCGCAGGTGCATCCCGAGGATCGGGCCCGGGTGTGGGCCTTCTTTGAGCAGCTGATCGGCGGTGACCAGGACGAGTACGCGCTGGAATACCGCTTTGCCAAGGCCGATGGCCACTACATCGAGGTGCGCGAACGGGGCTGCGTGAGCCGTGGGCCTTCCGGGCAGGTGGTGCGCATCGTCGGCTCGCTGCTCGACCAGACCGAACGCAAGGCGGTGGAGCGCAGCTTCGAGGCGGTGAACCAATCGCTGAACACCCGCATCGCCGAGCGAACCAATGAGCTGAACCGCCTGTGGGAGCTGTCGCCCGACCTGCTGGTGGTGCTGGACAGCCAGGCCCGCATCCGCCGCGCCAATCCTTCGGCCCATCGCATCCTGGGCTATTCAGTGGCCGACGTGCTGGGCCACCACATTGCCGAGTTCGTGGAGCCCGACCAAGTGCAACGGCTGCAGGACGCCTTTGCGCTGATCGACCAGCAGGTCAAGAGCGCGGTGGTGCTGCGACACCCGCACCGGCAGGCCGGCAGCCGCTGGGTCTCGTGGGTCGGCGTGGTCAGCGGCGACGAGGTTTTCGTGGCCGGCCGTGACGTGACCGACGAGCGCGAGGCACGCGCGCGGCTGAGGCAGACCGAAGACGAGCTGCGCCAGGCGCAGAAGATGGAAGCCATCGGCCAGCTGACCGGCGGCATCGCGCACGACTTCAACAACCTGCTGGCCTCCATCGGCGGTGCGCTGCAGATCGTGCGCCGGCGCGCGCCGCTGGATCCGCCGCTGCTGCGCTACCTGGACATGGGCGATGCCTCGGTGCGGCGGGCGGCGGCGCTGACGCAGCGGCTGCTGGCCTTCTCGCGCCGGCAGACGCTGGACCCGCGACCGCTGAACATCAACCGGCTGGTGCAGGGCATGGCCGACCTGATCGGCCGCACCGTGGGGCCGGCGGTGCATGTGCGGGTGCAGCTGTCGCCTGCGCTGTGGGCCACGCGGGTGGACGGGTCGCAGCTCGAGAACGCGTTGCTCAACCTGTGCATCAACGCCCGCGATGCGATGCCCGACGGCGGCTCGCTGACGCTGGTCACCGCCAACCAGACGCTGCCCGCCGACGCCGCGCCCACGCCCCCGCTGCCGGCCGGCGACTACGTGGCGCTGGACGTGATCGACACCGGCACCGGCATGCCGCCCGCGGTGGTGCAGCGGGTGTTCGAGCCCTTTTTCACCACCAAGCCGCTGGGCAAGGGCACCGGCCTGGGCCTGTCGATGGTGTATGGCTTCGTGCGCCAGTCGGGCGGGCAGGTGGTGGTGGATTCCGCGCCGGGGCGGGGCACCCGCATGTCGCTGCTGCTGCCGCGGCACCTGGGCGAGGCCGAAGCCGACGAGCCTGCCGTGCCGCTGAAGGTGGTCGGTGGCGCGGGCGAGACCATCCTGCTGATCGACGACGACGACGCAGTGCGCCACCTGATCACCGAGCTGCTGCAGGAAGCCGGCTACCGCGTGCTGGCGGTGCGCGACGGCCCAGCGGCGCTGCAGCTGCTGCAGGGCCATGAGCCCATCGGCCTGCTGCTGACCGACGTGGGCCTGCCCGGCGGCATGAACGGCCGCCAGGTGGCCGACACCGGCCGCGAGCTGCGACCGCAGCTCAAGGTCTTGTTCATCACCGGCTATGCCGAGACCACCGCGCTGGGCAATGCGCTGGCCGAAGACCGCATGGAAGTGCTGACCAAGCCCTTCGAGCTGCCGGTGCTGCTGGCCAAGGTGCGCGAGATGCTGGACGCCTGAGCCCCGCGCTACGTCATTCGACGTATGTCCGGGCCGGGCCCTTGCGCGGCCCAATGCGGCCATCGCAGTCAATGGCAGCAGGAGCGCAGGCATGAACCACGGCGACATCAGCAGCAGCAACGACACCGTCGGCGTGGCGGTGGTCAATTACAAGATGCCCCGGCTGCACACCAGGGCCGAGGTGCTGGCCAATGCACGCGCCATCGGCGAGATGGTGATGGGCATGAAGCGCGGCCTGCCGGGGCTGGACCTGGTGGTGTTCCCGGAGTACAGCACCCACGGCATCATGTACGACCCGCAGGAGATGTTCGACACCGCGGCCACCGTGCCTGGTGAAGAGACGGCCATCTTTGCCGACGCCTGCCGAAGGGCCAAGGTGTGGGGCGTGTTTTCGCTGACCGGCGAGCGCCATGAGCAGCACCCGCGCAAGGCGCCGTACAACACGCTGATCCTGATGAACGACCAGGGCGAGATCGTCCAGAAGTACCGCAAGATCATGCCCTGGGTGCCCATCGAAGGCTGGTACCCGGGCAACCAGACCTATGTGAGCGAAGGCCCCAAGGGCCTGAAGATCAGCCTCATCATCTGCGACGACGGCAACTACCCCGAGATCTGGCGCGACTGCGCGATGAAGGGCGCGGAGCTGATCGTGCGCTGCCAGGGCTACATGTACCCGGCCAAGGACCAGCAGGTGCTGATGGCCAAGGCCATGGCCTGGGCCAACAACTGCTACGTGGCGGTGGCCAATGCGGCGGGCTTCGATGGCGTCTACAGCTACTTCGGCCACAGCGCGCTGATCGGCTTCGACGGCCGCACGCTGGGCGAGTGCGGCGAGGAAGACAACGGCGTGCAGTACGCGGCGCTGAGCAAGCAACTGATCCGCGACTTCCGCAAGAACGCCCAGTCGGAGAACCACCTGTTCAAGCTGCTGCACCGCGGCTACACCGGCCTGATCAACTCCGACGACGGCGACCGCGGCCTGGCCGACTGCCCCTACGACTTCTACCGCCAGTGGGTGGCCGACCCCGCCGCCACCCGCGCCGCGGTGGAGGCCATCACCCGGCCGATGGTGGGCACTGAGGAGTGCCCGATCGAGGGCATTCCGAATCCGCGCAGCGTGCGCTGAAGCCGCTTACCGCGTCAGGAAGGCGGCCACCAGCGCGTTGGCGTGCCCGTGGCCCATCTGGTGGTCCGCCTTCAGGCGCGCCACCAGCTCCATGTGCTTGAGCGGGCCCATGGCCTGCAGGGTGTCCATCCAATGGGCGATCGGCTGCCCGTACTTCTTCTCGATGGAAGGGAAGTAGGCGGCGGGGCCTTTCACCTTGGCTTCTTCGGTCATCTCCAGCTCCTGGGGTGCGTCTGTTTCTACCGCACGACGAAGCAGGGCGGCCGGATTCGACTGCGCCGACCACGGACCACTACAGGCCGTCGTCCTCGTTTGTGAGGAGGCGCGGCGGCAGCCGCTTGTCTACGCTCGGCTCCGGGCGGTCGATGGGAGAGGGCGGATGGCAACGGAAAAGAACGATCCGGGTGGCGACCAGCGGCGCACCGGGGTGTGGGTGGCCTCGGGGCTGCTGCTGCTGGTGTTCGGCTTCACGCTGGCGCTCACGTTGCCGGCCTACGCCACGGTGCGCAGCAACCCGTTCTGGTTCATCGGCATGCTGGTGATCTTCGGCTCGGCGCTGGCGCTGATCGCGGTGGTGTTCAAGTGGCTGGGCCTGGCAGTCAAGGACGAAGCATTCGGCCTGCCTGCAGGTTCACTGCGTTCTTTGCTGGCGGTGGGCGTGATGGTGCTGTTCGCGGTGTTCGGCCTGCAGGCCCTCAGCGGCGAGGGACCGCAGCCCAAGACGGCCACGCAGTCGCTCACCACGGTGGTGGTGCCCGGTGGCGCGGCCGAGGCCCAGGCCGAGATCCAGCGCTATGCCAAGGCCAACCTGTTGGCCGTGGCCACCCCTGCCAGTGGTGTGGTTGGCACCGAGCTGCGGCTGTACCCGGTGGCGATGGAAACACCCGCCGCCTCGGTCGACATGCAAAAGCAGATCATCACGGCGCTGATCACGCTGCTGACTTCGGTGGTGAGCTTCTACTTCGGCAGCCGCACGGTGGAGGCGGCGGCCAAGGGCATCACCGGCGGTGGCGGTGCCCCGGCCATGAGCCGGGTGACCGAGGAGGAGCTCAAGCGCATCGACCAGTCGCTGGCGGATGCCGCAACACGCCTGGCGACGCTGCAGGCGGCGTCGCCGGCCCCCGGCGCTGCCGAAGCGCTGGCGGCCGCACTGACCCGGCTGCAGGCCCGGCTGAAGGCGCTGAAGGCCGAACGCGGCAGGCTGGACGCGCTGGCCAAGGACGCGGCCGCCGGCAGCGCGACCTTCGAGGAGCTGGACCGGGCCGTGAAGGCCCTGCGCAAGAGCGTCGACGAGGGTCTGCAGGAGCTGGTGGTCGCCGAAGCGCTGGTGAGCAAGCCAAGTTGACGCCCCTGGGGCGGCAGCCGCGGCTCAGCCCAGCAGCGCCGCCGTCTCCCCCGCCCCCATCTTCACCGCCAGCTCGGCCGCCGTGCTGCCCATCGCGTCGCGCCGGGCCGGGTCGGCCCCTGCCAGCAGCAGCTGCTGCACGATGACGGCGCGGTTGAACATGGCGGCGTACATCAGCGCGGTGCGGCCGTCGGCGCCGGTGGCGTCCACCGGGGCGCCGTGCTGCAGCAGCAGGGCCACGATGGCTTCGTCGCCCTTGAAGGCGGCGGCGCCCAGCGGCGACTGTCCCTTGTCGTTGCGCCGCTCGGTGTCGGCGCCATGGGCCAGCAGCAGGGCCACCAGCGGCGCATGGCGGTGATAAGCCGCCAGCATCAGCAGGCTGTCGCCGGCGTCGTTGGTCAGGTCGGCGGGCAGGCCGGCGCGCAAAAGCGGCGCCAGATGGTCCACGTCGCCCTGTCGGGCGGCATGGAACACCTGCCGCAGCTCGTTCAGGATGGCTTCGTCGAGCGGGGGTTTGACGGCGTTCATGCCCGGCCTGCGGCAGCCGCCGTGCCTGCGCCCGGCGCCGGCGGCTTGGCGTCAGCGCATCAGCGTCACGCCGGTCTGGTCGATGCGCAGCGCGCCGTCGCGGGTCGGCATCACCAGGCGTCCGTCGTCCAGCCGGTATTCGGTCTGGCCGGTGGGCTCCCAACTGGCCACCGCTTCATTCAGCGAGGGGTCGCGCACCAGGTGCTCGTAGCCCATCACCTTGTAGTGGGCGCCGTCGGAGCCCTGGGCCTGGAAGCTTTCCAGCAGGTGCAGTTGCTTGTCCATGGGGTGTCCTCCGCAGGAGTGAAGAGGCCACCCTTTCTACGCCGCTCGGCCCCGCGTTGCAACCGTGCCGTCAAGACCACCACGCCGCCAGGGCGCGGCCGATGCTGCCGGGCTGCGCCAGCGCCATGAACAGCACGCCGGCCACCGCACCGGCCACGTGTGCGTCGTGGTTGATGCGCCCGCCCTGGCTGCGCCCCGCCCACAGACTGAAGCCCAGGTAGCCCAGCGCGAACAGCGGGGCCGGGATGGGCACCGGAATCGGCAGGATGAACAGCGACGACTGCGGAAACACGATGATGGACGCGAACAGCACCGCCAGGATGGCGCCCGAGGCGCCCAGGCTGGCGTACCCCGGCTGCCGGCGGTGGATGAACCAGGTGGCCAGGCTGCTGGCCAGCAGGCCGAAGGCATATAGCGCCACGAAGCGGGTCGTGCCCAGGTGCCGCTCCAGCCCGAAGCCGAAGGCCCAGAAGGTGAAGCCGTTGAACACCAGGTGCGGCAGGTCGGCGTGGATGAAGCCGCTGGTCACCAGCGTGTGCCATTCGCCGCGGCGGGCCAGGCCGTGCGGCCGCAGCAGGTTGCGTTCGATCAGCTGCGGTGCCTTGTACAGGCCCAGCAGGCTCACCACCACGATGGTGGCCAGCAGCAAGGTGGCGGCCGGGGCGCTGGCCACGGCAGCAAGGGTGTCAGGATTCATGCGGGCACTGTAGCCCCCGGGGGCGGCCAGCCCTCGGCGCGCAGCCGGGCAGCATACGGCGCGGCCGGCGAGCGTGTATCGGCGACCGCAAGCGTTACGCCTCGGCCGAAGCGCGAACCAACGTGATCGGCAGCAGGCGAAGCGCCACCGATGCCACCTCACTGGCCATCCTGCAGGGTCAGCTGGCGCAGGTGCTGGACCGTTACGAGGCGGTGGATCCCGGCACCGACCCCTCGGGCCGCCGCCGCAGCGGCATCCTCTCGCGCGGCACGAACATCTGCCTGGGCCTGACGCCGGCCGTGGACCCGCCGGACAAGCCGACGGACAAGCCGCCAGCGCCGGCGCCCCAGCCGGTGGCACCGCCGCCCGCGACCGGCGGGTCGTCCTGACCGGCGGCGGGCCCTTGCGGCGCTTGTCTAGACAAGCCGCCGCCTGCAGCAGGGCGGCGCGCCGGTGTGCGCACGAAACCCGTTGCCATCCGGGCCCGGATTTCACTATAGTTGTCTATACAACTTGCCCGCCGCCGCCGGAGAATGCCCGTGAGCCACGCCGAAAATGCCGCCGATAGCCCCGCCGAACAGGCCCTGCGCAACGACCCCCGCTTCGACGCCAGCCGCGTGATCCGCGCGCCGCGCGGCAGCCAGCTGCACTGCAAGAACTGGCTGGCCGAGGCGGCGTTTCGCATGATCCAGAACAACCTCGACCCCGAGGTCGCGGAAAACCCCAGGCATCTGGTGGTCTACGGCGGCATCGGCCGCGCCGCGCGCGACTGGGCCTGCTTCGACCAGATCCTGGATTCGCTCAAGGCGCTGGAAGCCGACGAATCGCTGCTGATCCAGTCGGGCAAGCCGGTGGGCGTCTTCCAGACGCATGCCGACGCGCCGCGGGTGTTGATCGCCAACTCCAACCTGGTGCCCAAATGGGGCAATTGGGACCACTTCAATGAACTGGACCGCAAGGGCCTCTTCATGTACGGCCAGATGACGGCCGGCAGCTGGATCTACATCGGCAGCCAGGGCATCGTGCAAGGCACGTTTGAAACCTTCGTCGAGGCCGGCCGCCAGCATTACCAAAATGACTGGTCCGGCCGCTGGATCCTCACCGCCGGCCTGGGCGGCATGGGCGGGGCACAGCCGCTGGCAGCCACGCTGGCCGGCGCGGTGTCGCTGACCATCGAGTGCCAGCAAAGCAGCATCGACTTTCGCCTGCGCACCCGCTACCTGGACAAGCAGGCCCACA
>CAKZXL010000704.1 GCA_937883885.1 uncultured Aquincola sp.
AGCTGCGCGCCAGCGTGTGGGCTTCTTCGCGCTTTTGCGTGGACACGCCGACGAACACATGCGCCGTCTCGGCATCGGAGATGCGGTAGTTGAACTCGGTGACGCTGCGCGGGCCGATCAGCTCGCAAAACCGCTTGAACGAGCCGCGCGCCTCGGGGATGGTGACGGCGAACACCGCCTCGCGTTCTTCACCCACCTCGGCCCGCTCGGCCACGAAGCGCAGCCGGTCGAAGTTCATGTTGGCGCCGCAGGTGATGGCGACAAAGGTCTTGCCCTTGACCTTGTTCGTGTCCACGTACTGCTTGATCGCGGCCACGCCCATCGCGCCCGAGGGCTCGAGGATGCTGCGGGTGTCCTGGAACACGTCCTTGATGGCGGCGCACACGGCGTCGGTGTCCACCACCACGTACTCGTCCACCAGCGCGCGGGCGATGCGGAAGGTTTCTTCGCCCACCAGCTTGACGGCCGTGCCGTCGGCGAACAGGCCCACGTCGTTCAGCGCCACGCGCTTGCCGGCGCGCACCGAGCGCACCATCGCGTCGGAGTCGGTGGTCTGCACGCCGATCACGCGGATCTCGGGCCGCACCGCCTTGATGTACGCGGCCACGCCCGAGATGAGCCCGCCGCCGCCGATGGCGACGAACACCGCGTCGATCGGGCCTTCATGCTGGCGCAGGATCTCCATCGCGATGGTGCCCTGGCCGGCGATCACGTCCGGGTCGTCGAACGGGTGCACGAAGGTCAGGCCACGCTCGGCCTGCAGCTGCTTGGCATGCTCGGCCGCATCGGAGTAGCTGTCGCCGAACAGCACCACGTCGCCGCCCAGCGCCTTGACGGCGTCCACCTTCACCCGCGGCGTGGTCACCGGCATCACGATCACGGCCTTGGCGCCCAGCCGCTTGGCGCTCAGCGCCACGCCTTGGGCATGGTTGCCGGCAGAGGCGCAGATGACGCCGCGGCCCAGCTGCTCGGCCGACAGGTGGGCCATCTTGTTGTAGGCGCCGCGCAGCTTGAAGCTGAACACCGGCTGCTGGTCTTCGCGCTTGAGGAAGACCTGGTTGCCCACCCGCTTGGACAGGTTGCGGGCATGGTCGAGCGGTGACTCGATGGCCACGTCGTAGACGCGCGCCGTGAGAATCTTGCGCAGGTAGTCGGGGTGGGGGGTACTGCCGCGGGAGGATCGCTGGGGGCTGGCGCCTGCCATGGTGACGGTCGTCTTTCTTCTGATGCGGCGCCGCATCATAAAGAAAAAGGCCCGAGGCTTGCGCCTCGGGCCGAATCCACCAATGGAGGAGGTGGAGGAGACAAACGGTCGATGCGCTGAGCAGCACACCACTGGGGTTTACTCTAGCAGCTAGGTTGCTGCGCCGCAATAACGGGGCGACGAAAATCTGCCCTTGGCCGCGTCCCGGCGTCGGTTCGCGTTGCAAAATTCCCATCACGTAGACACAAAAGCACCGTCACGGTGCAACACAGCGATGGAATGCACGATCAACTGGGTGCCCGCCACGGGCATGGGCTTCGTCGCCGAGACCGGCAGCGGCCATCTGCTGAACATGGACGGCGCACCTGACGGCGGCGGCCGCAACCTGGCGCCGCGGCCGATGGAAACGCTGCTGGCCGGCGCGGGTGGCTGCACGGCCTACGACGTGGTGCTGATCCTCAAGCGTGGCCGCCACGACGTGACCGGCTGCGAGGTGAAGATGTCGGCCGAGCGCGCGCCGGTGGACCCCAAGGTGTTCACCCGCATCCAGCTTCATTTCAAGGTGAGCGGCCGCCACCTGCCCGAGGCGGCGGTGGCCCGGGCCATCGAGCTGTCGCACGAGAAGTACTGCTCGGCCACCATCATGCTGGCCAAGACGGCCGAGGTGACGACGAGCTTCGAGATCGTCAACGCCTGAGCTTGCACCGGCGCGTCGCCGCGCCCGCTGCAAGCTTCAGATGCGGTGCGCGGTGAAGGTCATCACCTTGCTGGCCGCCCGCATCAGGCCGGTCACGGCACGCGGCAGCGGCTGGGCGCCAGCTTCGTCGGCATGCTGGGCGTGGCGGGCTTCGTCGGTCTTCATCTGCGCGACGATGGCGCGTGAGCGCTCGTCCTGCGGCGGCAGCCGGTCGAGGTGGCTGTCCAGGTGCTGTTCCACCTGGCGTTCGGTTTCCGACAGGAAGCCGAGGCTCACCGCGTCGCTGGCGCGCCCGGCCACCAGGCCGATGGCGAAGGCGCCGGCGTACCACAGCGGGTTGAGCAGGCTGGGCCGGTCGCCCAGTTCTTCCAGCCGCTGCGCGGTCCAGGCCAGGTGGTCCAGCTCTTCCCTGGCGGCCTGGTTCATCGCCTCGCGCAGCGCGGGGTCGCGGGCCGTGAGCGCCTGGGCCTGGTAGAGCGCCTGGGCACACACCTCGCCCACGTGGTTGACCCGCATCAGCGCGCCGGAGAGGCGCCGCTCGTCGGGGGCCAGCTCCTGGCCGGCGGTCTCGGGCGCCGTGGGCAGCGGCCGCGCGGCCCGGGCGCCGCCGGACAGGGTGCGCAGGGCCGTATCGGCGGCATTCAGCAGGGCATCGACTTGGATCATGGTGAGGGAAAGGATACCCAAACCCCGCCGGTGCACCCTGGAGGCAGGGTTGACGCTGCGTTGCGTCAAGCCAACACAAGGGCGGTTTACGCGGTCAATTCTTTGCATCGCACCGGGTCGTCTGGTGCAATCCGCCCAGCTTCCGCAAAGGAGGTTGGCCTGCGCGGCAGTTCTGGTTCCTCGGAGTCGGGCAGAAGTCGTGAGCGGGACCTCTTGTTCAACCTAGGAGATCGATGCAATGAAAAAATCTCTGTTCGCTCTGGCCGTTCTGGGCGCCTTCTCGGGCGTGGCCGCTGCGCAGTCGTCCGTCACCCTGTTCGGTATCGTTGACGCTGCCGTCCGCTACACCGACAACAACGGCACCAAGCTGACCGAGCTGACCAACAGCGGTCTGGCTTCGAGCCGCCTCGGTTTCCGCGGCGTGGAAGACCTGGGCGGTGGCCTGAAGGCCGGCTTCTGGCTGGAATCGGCGATCAACAACGACGACGGCACCAGCAACGCTTCGCGTTTCTGGCATCGTCGTTCGACCATCAGCCTGATGGGCGACTTCGGTGAAGTGCGTCTGGGTCGTGACCTGGTCCCGACCTTCACGGGCTACGCCGACTTCGACGTGTTCGGCACCAACGGTGTCGGCGACGTGAGCAAGCTGCACACCGGTGTCGCCACCGCTGCCGCCGCTCAGCGTCCGGCTCTGGACACCCTGGTTCGTGCTGACAACATGGTCAGCTACTTCCTGCCCAGCAACCTGGGTGGCTTCTACGGTCAAGTGTCGGTCGCCGCTGGCGAAGGCACCGCTGGCAAGAAGTACATGGGTGGCCGTCTGGGCTACGCCGCTGGTCCCCTGAACGTCGGTGGCTTCTACGGCCAGACCGAGTCGACCAACGAAGACGACTTCAAGACCGGTGGCATCGCTGCCATGTACGACTTCGGCGCCTTCAAGCTGAACGGCATCGTGTCGGAAAACAAGTTCCGCTCGGCCAAGGAACGTCATTACACGTTCGGTGGCTCGGTGCCGGTCGGCGCTGGCCTGATCCGCGCTTCGTACACCAAGGTGCAAGGCAAGGGTTCGATCGACGGCAACGACGCCGACCAGTTCGCGCTGGGCTACGTCCACAACCTGTCGAAGCGCACCGCGCTGTACACCACGTACGCCATCATCAAGAACGACGGCGGCGCCTACTACACCGTGGGTGGCAAGGGCTCGGCGCTGGGCGACGATTCGTCCGGCTTCGAAGTCGGCGTCCGCCACTCGTTCTGATGCATCGCTGCCCTCGGGCAGCTTGCTTCAGCAACACGAAAGCCGCCTTCGGGCGGCTTTTTTTCGTCCGTGAGTTGCGCAGGTGACAGGGTTGATAGGGGTTTTTTCCTGTGCAAGCGCTGCAACAAGGCGAATCTTGTGATTCACGTGCTGGCAATAATGGCCCCGCTGAGTCCATAGACAGGCGAAATCCACTCGCTGCACGGAGACCCCAATGAAACTCAAGATTCTGGCTGCCGCAGCCTCCCTTTTTGCGATCACCGCCCAAGCGCAGTCCTCGGTCGAGATCTATGGCACCCTGGACATGGCGGTGGATACCACCGACCGTACCGCTGGCGTTTCCTCCGTGCTGCCCAGCCGTGTGGGCCGCCAGGAACGCCTGGCGCCCAGCATGTCGTCGATCAGCGCCCTGGGTTTCCGCGGCACCGAAGACCTGGGCGGCGGACTGAAGGCGTCCTTCGTGCTGGAAATGCAGCCCACGCCCGACACGGGCACCCTGGGCAATGACGGCCGCACCTGGGGTCGCCAGGCTTATGTGTCGCTGACCACGCCTTACGGCGAAGTGCGCCTGGGCCGCCAATACGCCCCGTTCTTCTACGCCAAGGCTTTTTCCACGACGGAACGGCTGGCCGGCACCGACCTCTTCACCGGCCTGCTGACCATCAACCAGCTGCAGGTGCGCCAGGACAACCAGGTGAGCTACTGGGCCAAGCTGGGCCAGTTCACCGCCAGCGTGGCCGTGTCGCCGAACGCCGGCGTGAGCAAGTCGGGCGTGACCGGCGCCGCCCGTGGCGTGACCGACGGCTCGCGCCAGATCCTGGGTGGCCAATCGGCCGGCGCCGAGGGCGCGGGCAAGACCTGGGGCGCGTTCGTGAACTGGGCGCAGAACCCGGTGCCGCTGGGCGAGGGCGCCAGTGTCTCGGCCGCGTATCACAAGAACCGCTTCGACGTGCCGCTGTACCTGGGCGCCACGCCGCTGGCCGTGCTGGGCGACTACACGAGCTACGTGGTGTCGGGCCGCTACATCGCCGCCGGCGGCTGGGCCGTGGCTGCGGCCTACGGCGAAGGTTCGTACGACGTGAAGTCGTCGCCCATCGCCGCGATGCGCAACGGCGTGGACATCCGCTCCTTCGCGGTGGGTGCCCGCTACCTGATCGGCAGCAACCTGCAGATCGGCGCGATGTACGGCATCCAGGAGTTCAAGAACTTCACCGAAGGCAAGGACAAGGCCCTGGTGATCGGCGCCGACTACCTGCTGAGCAAGCGCACTGCGCTGTACACCCGCCTGGGCTGGCTGAAGGACGACGAAGGCAGCTCCATCCTGGTGGGCCCGGGTGCCCGCCTGAACGGCGGTCCGGAGCCTTTCCTGGTGGCCACCGGCCTGCGTGAAGTGCCGGTGTGGAACGGCGTGGGCGTGAACCCCGGCGGCAAGTCCACCACCTTCGGTGTGGGCATCCGCCACACGTTCTGATGGTTTGACGACCTGGCGGCGCGGTCCGCCAGCCACCCTGCGATACCGGCCTTGCGCCGGTATCGTCGTTTTCAGCTACGGACTTACCCGCCTTGGCGGGCGGCACGCCTTTTGCGGATGATCCGGGCTTTTCCAGGAGGAGTACCCACGGTGGTGCATTCCAAGACATCGGCCTGGGTGCCGGTGGTGTTTGCAGTTGTTTTCGCAGCACTGCCTGCCCACGCCAAAACATTCAAGTGGGCCAGTGCCAGTGATATCCCCACCTGGGATATCCACTCGCAAAACAACGCGCTGGCCAATGGCGTGCACGCGACCGTTTACGAGTCGCTGTTCTATTACAACGCCAAGTTCGACCTGGAACCGCTGCTGGCCACCGGCTGGCAGCAGGTCAGCCCGACGCAGGTGCGCATCAAGCTGCGCAAGGGCGTGAAGTTCCATGACGGCTCGGCCTTCAATGCCGACGATGCGGTGTTCTCGATCAACCGCGCGATGGAAAAGACGTCGAACTACGGCGTCTTCACCCAGGGCATCGACAAGGTGGTGAAGGTGGACGACGAGACCATCGACATCATCACCCGCGGGCCCAACCCGGTGCTGCTGCGCCAGCTGACCGAGCTGCGCATGATGGACAAGGAGTGGGCCGAGAAGAACAAGAGCACCTCGCCCAAGGACATCAAGACCAAGGAAGAGAACTACGCCCACCGCCATGCCAACGGCACCGGCCCCTTCATGCTCAAGAGCTGGGACCCGGACGTGAAGCTGGTGCTGGAGAAGAACCCGGCCTGGTGGGGCAAGTCCAACGGCAACGTCACCGAGATCGTCTACACGCCGATCAAGGCCGAAGCCACCCGCGTGGCCGCGCTGCTGTCGGGCGAGGTGGATCTGGTGCTCGACCCGTCGCCGGCCGACCTGCCCAAGCTGCGCGCCGCCGCCAACCTCAAGGTATTGGACGGCGCCGAGAACCGCACGATGTTCCTGGGCATGGACCAGTTCCGCGACGAACTGCCCGGCTCCAACATCAAGGGCAAGAACCCGCTGAAGGACGTGCGGGTGCGCAAGGCGCTGTACCAGGCCATCGACATCCAGACCATCCACCGCGTGACCATGCGCGGCCTGAGCCAGGTCACCGGCACGCTGATCGCGCCGCAGGTCAACGGCTGGACCAGGAAGGCCGACGCCCGCTGGCCCTACAGCCCCGACGACGCGCGCAAGCTGCTGGCCGAGGCGGGTTATGCCAACGGCTTCGAGGTCGACTTCGCCTGCCCCAACAACCGCTACATCAACGACGAAGAGATCTGCCAGGCCATCACCGCCATGTGGGCGCGCATCGGCGTCAAGGCCAAGCTGCGCACGCTGCCGCTGGTGACCTACTTCCCGATGCTGCAGCGCTTTGAACCCAGCATCTACATGCTGGGCTGGGGCGTGCCCACCTTCGACGCGCTGTATTCGCTGCAGTCGCTGGTGCGCTCGGTGGGTGCGCAGGGCGATGGCAACTACAACATCGGCCGCTACAGCAATCCGCAGATGGATGCGCTGGTCGAGCGCATCAAGAAGGAAGTGGACCAGGGCAACCGCAACGCGCTGATCGAGCAGGCGCTGCTGCTGTCGCACGTGGACGTCTCGCACATCCCGCTGCACAACCAGGTCATCCCCTGGGCGATGAAGAAGAATGTGGAGGTGGCGCACCGGGCCGACAACCGGCTGGACATGCGCACCGTCCGCATCGATTGAACCTTCTCGCGGGGCCGGCCTCACAGGCCGGTCACCGCGCCCATCGCGTTTCAACCAGGCAAGCCGGCCGACTGAGCGGCGCCGGCTTCTCTTCCCAGCACATGCTTGTTTTCATCTTCCGCCGGCTGGTCCAGGCCATCGTCGTCATGCTGACGGTCGCCTTCATCGCCTTCATGCTGTTCCAGTACGTGGGCGATCCGGTCACCAACCTGCTGGGTCAGGACGCCACGCCCGAGCAGCGCCAGCAACTGCGCGCCGACCTCGGCCTGGACAAGCCTTTCCCGGTGCAGTTCGCCGCCTTCGTCGGCAATGCAGTGCAAGGTGAGTTCGGCCTCAGCCTGCGCCAGGGCCGCAAGGTCTCTTCCTTGATCGCCGAGCGCTTTCCGGCCACGCTGGAGCTGGCGCTGGCCGCGGCCGTCATCGCGCTGCTGATCGGCGTGCCCATGGGCGTGTATGCGGCGCTGCGGCGGGGCAACTTCATGGCGCAGGCCATGATGACCTTCTCGCTGCTGGGCGTGTCGCTGCCCACCTTCCTGATCGGCATCCTGCTGATCCTGGTGTTCGCGGTCACGCTCAAGGTGCTGCCCAGCTTCGGCCGCGGCGAGGTGGTGTCCCTCGGCGGCTGGACCACCGGCTTTCTCACGGTCGATGGCCTCAAGCACCTGGTGCTGCCCGCCATCACGCTGTCCATCTACCAGCTCACGCTGATCATGCGGCTGGTGCGCTCGGAGATGCTGGAGGTGCTGCGCGCCGACTACATCAAGTTCGCGCGCGCCCGCGGCCTGCACACCCGCGCGGTGTACTTCGGCCATGCGCTGAAGAACACGCTGGTGCCGGTGATCACCATCACCGGGTTGCAGCTGGGCGGCCTGATCGCCTTTGCCATCATCACCGAGACGGTGTTCCAGTGGCCCGGCATGGGCCTGCTGTTCATCCAGGCGGTGCAGTTCGCCGACATCCCGGTGATGGCGGCCTACCTGTGCCTGGTGGCACTGATCTTCGTGCTCATCAACCTGCTGGTCGACCTGCTCTATTTCGCGGTCGACCCCCGCCTGCGCATCGATGGCAGCACTGCCGGCCATTGATCGCTGTTCGTCCCTTGTCCCTGCGTTAGCCGTGGAAGCCCTCACCATGAAGTTCAAGCCCACCCTTCTTGCCACCGCGCTCGCCCTGGCCTGCGGCCTGGCCCAGGCCGTCACGCTGCGCGTGGCCGACGTCGGCGACGTGCAGTCGATGGACCCGCACTCGCTGAACGAAACGCTGCAGCTCAGCTTCACCCAGAACATCTACGACCCGCTGGTCAGCCGCGGCAAGGACATGTCGCTCAAGCCGGGCCTGGCCACCAAGTGGACCCAGACCTCGCCCACCGTGTGGCGCTTCGACCTGCGCAAGGGCGTCACCTTCCACGACGGCACGCCGTTCACGGCCGACGACGTGGTGTTCTCCTTCAAGCGCGGCGCCTCCGAAGGCTCCGACATGAAGGGCTACACCAACCCCATCAAGGAAGTGCGCAAGGTCAACGACTTCGCGGTCGACATCGAGACCAGCGCGCCGCTGCCCATCCTGCCCGACACCCTCACCAGCCTGTTCATCATGAGCAAGAAGTGGTGTGAGGAGAACAAGGCCGAGCGCCCGGTGGACCGCCGCAAGGGCATCGAGAACTACGCCAGCTTCAAGGCCAACGGCACCGGCCCCTACCGCCTGAAGGAGCGCCAGCCTTCCACCCGCACGGTGATCGTGCGCAACAACAACTACTTCGAGAAGTTCGAGGGCAACGTCGACGAGGTGGTGTTCACCCCCATCGGCAACGACGCCACCCGCGTGGCCGCGATGCTGTCGGGCGAGGTGGACGTGATGGAGCCGGTGCCGCTGCAGGACGTGGAGCGCCTGAAGGCCGGTGGCTTCACCGTGCTGCAAGGCCCGGAGCTGCGCACCATCTTCCTTGGCATGGACCAGAAGCGCGACGAGCTGCTGTTTTCCAACGTCAAGGGCAAGAACCCCTTCAAGGACGTGCGGGTGCGCAAGGCGTTCTACCAGGCCATCGACATCGACGCGATCAAGTCGCGCGTGATGCGCAATGCCTCGTCGCCCACCGCGCTGATGGTGGGCCCGGGCATCCGCGGCTTCCAGGCCGACATGAACAAGCGGCTGCCCTACGACGTGGAAGCCGCCAAGAAGCTGATGGCCGAGGCCGGCTACCCCAACGGCTTCGAGGTGGGCATGAACTGCCCGAACGACCGCTACGTGAACGACGGCCCGATCTGCCAGGCCGTGGCCGCCAGCCTGGCGCGCATCGGCGTCAAGGTGAACCTGCAGACCGAGACCAAGAACACCTACTTCCCGAAGATCCTGCGCCGCGACACCAGCTTCTACCTGCTGGGCTGGACGCCCAGCACCACCGATGCGCATGACGCCATCTCGGCGCTGATGGCCACGCCCACCGACAAGGGCCAGGGCCAGTTCAACCTGGGCAGTTACAGCAACCCGAAGTTCGACGAACTGGCCGCGAAGATCGCCTCCGAGATCGACGATGCCAAGCGCAACGCCTACATCCGCGAGGCGTTCAAGATCCACGCCGACGACGTGGGCCACATTCCGCTGCACCAGCAGGCGCTGGCCTGGGCGATGCGCAGCAACGTGAGCCTGGTGCAGCTGCCCGACAACCGCATGTTCTTTAAGTGGGTCACGGTCAAAGCCAAATGAGCACCGCTTCTGCAGCCGCCCCTTCCTGGTGGCGCCGCGCGCTGGACAGCGACGTCTGGTACAGCTTCCGCAGCTCGCCCATGGCCATCGCCGCGGCCCTGATCGCGGCGGTGTGCCTGTTCTGCGCGCTGTTCGCCGACGTGGTGGCGCCGCACAACCCGTTCGACCTGGCATCGCTGGAGTTGTCGGATGCGCGGCTGCCGCCGGCCTGGCAGGAGGGCGGCAGCAGCAAGTACCTGTTCGGCACCGATGACCAGGGCCGCGACATCCTGTCGGCGCTGATGTACGGCGCACGCATCTCGCTGCTGGTGGGCATCGCCTCGGTGCTGCTGTCGGTGGTGCTGGGGGTGGGCCTGGGCCTGCTGTCCGGCTTCGTCGGCGGCAAGACCGATGCCTTCATCATGCGGGTGTGCGACGTGATGCTGTCGTTCCCGTCCATCCTGATCGCGCTGCTGATCGACGGCGTGGGCCGCGCCATGTTCCCCAATGCGCACGACACGCTGGCCTTCGCGGTGCTGATTCTGGCCATCGCGATACCGGGCTGGGTGCCTTATGCGCGCACGGTGCGCGGCTCCACCATGGTGGAGCGCAGCAAGGAGTACGTGCAGGCGGCGCGGGTCATCGGCGTCAGCTCGGGCCGCATCATGTGGAAGCATGTGCTGCCCAATGTGCTGGGCCCGGTGCTGGTGCTGGCCACCATCCAGGTGGCGCTGGCCATCCTCACCGAATCGACGCTGTCCTTCCTGGGCGTGGGCGTGCCGCCGACGCAGCCCTCGCTGGGCACGCTGATCCGCGTGGGCAACGACTTCCTGTTCTCCGGCGAATGGTGGATCACCATCTTCCCCGGCGCGATGCTGGTGCTGATCGCGCTGTCGGTGAACCTGCTGGGCGACTGGCTGCGCGACGCGCTCAACCCGCGCCTGCGTTGATTGTTTTCACTCATGACGGCACCCTTGCTTGAAGTACGCCACCTGCGGGTGGAGTTCCCCACCCGGCGCGGCAACCTGCTGGCGCTGGACGACATCTCGTTCGAGATCCGCCCCGGCGAAATCCTGGGCGTGGTCGGCGAATCCGGCGCCGGCAAGTCGCTCACCGGCGCGGCCATCATCGGCCTGCTTGAGCCGCCCGGCCGCATCGCCGGCGGCGAGATCCTGCTGGACGGCCAACGCATCGACAACCTGCCGTACGAGCAGATGCGCGCCATCCGCGGCCGGCAGATCGGCGCGATCTTTCAAGACCCGCTGACCTCGCTGAACCCGCTGTACACCATCGGCCGCCAGCTGGTGGAAACCATCCGCACCCACCTGCCGCTGAGTGAGTCGCAGGCGCGTGAGCGCGCCATCCAGCTGCTGCGCGACACCGGCATTCCGGCGGCCGAAGCGCGCATCGACCAGTACCCGCACCAGTTCTCGGGCGGCATGCGGCAGCGGGTGGTGATTGCGCTGGCGCTGGCGGCCGAGCCCAAGCTCATCGTGGCCGACGAGCCCACCACCGCGCTGGACGTGTCCATCCAGGCGCAGATCATTTCGCTGCTCAAGCGCATCTGCAAGGAGCGCGGTGCCGCGGTGATGCTGGTCACGCACGACATGGGTGTGATCGCCGAGACCTGCGACCGCGTGGCCGTGATGTACGCCGGCCGCGTGGCCGAGATCGGGCCGGTGCACGAGGTGATCCACCGCCCGGCCCACCCCTACACCTATGGCCTGATGGGCTCCATTCCCGCGATGGATGAAGAGCGCGAACGCCTGCTGCAGATCGACGGTTCCATGCCCCGCCTGAATGCCATTCCCACCGGCTGCGCCTTCAACCCGCGCTGCCCGCGGGTGTTCGACCGCTGCCGGCAAGAGCGCCCCGGCCTGATGGACGCCGGCGCCACGCGGGCCGCCTGCTGGCTGGTGCAGGGAGCGGCAGCATGAGCCTCGTAGAGGTCAACGACCTGGCCAAGATCTTCGACGTCTCGGCGCCCTGGCTCAACCGCGTGGTCGAGCGCAAGCCCCGGCAGTTCGTGCATGCGGTCGATGGCGTGAGCTTCAGCATCGAGCGCGGCAAGACGCTGGCGCTGGTGGGCGAATCGGGTTGCGGCAAGAGCACCGTGGCGCGGCTGCTGGTGGGCCTGTACGGGCCCACGCGCGGCTCGGTGCAGTTCGACGGGCAGGACACGCGCACGGTGTTCGCGTCGCCCGGCGCGCGGGCGCTGCGTCGGCGCATGCAGATGATCTTCCAGGACCCCTATGCCAGCCTGAACCCGCGCTGGAAGATCCTGGACATCGTCGGCGAGCCGCTGCGCGAACACGACCTGGTGACCGACAAGGACACACTGCGCCAGCGCGTGGGCGAGCTGCTGCAGCAGGTGGGCCTGAGCGCGGCCGACGTCGAGAAGTTTCCGCACCAGTTCTCGGGCGGGCAGCGGCAGCGCATCTCGATCGCGCGGGCGCTGGCCACCCAGCCCGAGTTCCTGGTGTGCGACGAACCCACCTCGGCGCTGGACGTGTCGGTGCAGGCGCAGGTGCTCAACATCATGAAGGACCTGCAGCGCCAGCAGGGCCTGACCTACCTGTTCATCTCGCACAACCTGGCGGTGGTGCGGCACGTGGCCGATCAGGTGGGGGTGATGTACCTGGGCCGGCTGGTGGAGCTGGCCGACAAGGCCCAGCTGTTCAGCCAGCCGCGGCACCCCTACACCCGCATGCTGCTGGACGCGATTCCGGACATCCACATGACCGGCCGCGCCCGCACGCCGGTGCAGGGCGAGGTGCCCAACCCGCTGAACCCGCCCACGGGCTGCGCCTTCCACCCGCGCTGCCCGCATGCCAACGCCCGCTGCAAGAGCGAGCGGCCGGCGCTGAACCACTTCCAGGGCATCCGCGTGGCGTGCCATGCGGTGGAAGAGGGCCGGATCTAGATCCAGCGACCCGCCTTGGGGCGGCCCGGCTGCGGGTCTGTCAGCCCTGTCATCTGTGGGACCGTCGGCCTATCGCTGACGGCCACCTCCCTGCCTGAAGGCGTGAAGCGAAGCCCGTGTTCCCGGGCGCTCGACAGCAGCAACCCTGGCACCCACGCTGCAGAGCCCTCTCGGGGCTGATTGGCCGTGCCGTGCCACTTGGGTTGCTGCCAGCGCAACCATCCTGTTCGAAATCATCGTTTGTCCGTCTTCCCGGCTGTCGAGAAACTGCGTCTCGTCGATGCCGGGCTGGTCCGCTGCGGCGGTGACAGCAACTTCAACACATCC
>CAKZXL010000705.1 GCA_937883885.1 uncultured Aquincola sp.
CACCTCGTAGAAGGGCTCGCCGGCCACCAGGTTGGCGAACTCGAACACCGCCTGGGTGCCGATGGCCAGGATCTGGAAACCTTCCGACAGGATGTAGCCGACGCGGTGCATGGTGCTTGTCCTCCGATGTCTCGAATCATGACTGTATACGTCATTTGCGCCATCGGGTTTGCGGCGCACAGTCCGGGTCATCGCAACCCCCACCGCAAGAGGACCGACATGACCGCCTCCGACTCCGCATCTTTGGGCACCGCCCTCATCACCGGCGCCTCCTCGGGCATCGGCGCGCTGTACGCCGACCGCCTGGCCCGCCGGGGCTACGACCTGATCCTGGTGGCGCGCAACCGCCAGAAACTGGACCGGCTGGCCGACGACATCACCAACCGCACCGGCCGCGCGGTGGAGGTGTTCACCGCCGACCTGGGCGACGCCGCCTCGCTGGCCACCGTGGAAGACAAGCTGCGGCAGGACGCCAGCATCACGCTGCTGGTGAACAACGCCGGCATCGGCACCCATACGCCGCTGCTGCAAAGCGACGTGGCGCGCATGACCGAGATGATCCACCTCAACGTCACCGCGCCCATGCGGCTGGCCTATGCGGCCGTGCCCGGCTTCGTGGCCCGCAGTCGCGGCGCCCTCATCAACATCGCGTCGGTGGTGGCCATTGCCCCCGAAACGCTCAACGGCGTGTACGGCGCCAGCAAGGCCTTCGTGCTGGCCTTCAGCCAGTCGCTGCGGCATGAGCTGGCGGCGCAGGGCGTGCGGGTGCAGGCGGTGCTGCCCGGTGCCACCGCCACCGACTTCTGGGCCTTGGGCGGCCTGCCGGTGGAGCACCTGCCCAGCCACATCGTGATGCGGGCCGACGACCTGGTGGACGCGGCGCTGGTGGGCTTCGACCGCAACGAAGCGGTCACCATCCCATCGCTGCACGACGAGCAGGCCTGGCAGACGTACGAGGCCGCACGGCAGGCGCTGGCGCCGCAGCTGTCGAGCCACCAGCCGGCGCAGCGCTACCTGGCTGGCGCATAAGCATCCACGAATCGCTTCGTTGCCCGCGCGGTGCGGGCTGCCTAGGGTGGGGCCATGCCCCTCACCCCGTTCCAGGCGCCGGCCGCACCGGCGCCACCGGCACCGCGGCCGCCGGGCCTGCCCGAGGCCTTGCTGCGCTTTCGGCGCCAGCTGGACGAGCCCGCCTGGTGCGGCGGCCCGGCCGGCTTGGTGCTGCGGCTGCAGACACAGCCCGATGGCCTGGACCTGCAGTTGGCCGCCGGCCAGCTGGTGCTGGTGACCGGCCTGCCCGGCAGCGGCAAGAGCCGGCTGCTGCAGCAGTTGTGCCAGCGGGCGCAGGCCGACGGCTGGCGGCACGACGTGCAGCAGCTGGGCCCGCCGGGCAGCGGCCCCGACGGGCTGCGCCCCTGGCGAAAACTGCTGGCTCACGCCCGCGGTGCCGACCGCCAGCAGGCGGCACAGCAGGCGCTGCGCGCCTTGCAGGCGTTGGGGATGGGCAGCCACGCCTTGCAACGCGTGTGGCGGCTGGCGCCTGCCCAGCGCCGCCTGGCGGCCCTGGCCCTGGCCTTGGCCCGCCCCGCACCCGCGCTGCTGCTGGATGAACCGTTGAGCGGCCTGCCGCCCACGGCCGCGCCCGGCCTGCGGCTGCTGGTGCGCCATGCGCTGCGCCACAGCGGCAGCACCCTGGTGCTGGCCACGCGGCAGCCGGCGGCCTGGCTGAACCTGGCCGACCGGGTGCTGTTGCTGGAAGGCGGCGCCTTGACCTGGGACGCACCCGTGCCGCTGCCGCGTTTGCAGCACAACCCGGTGCTGGCGCTGCTGCGCCAGCGGCTGCTGCTGCGTTTGCAGCAGGCGGGCCTGGACCTGCATATCCAAAGTTGAAATGAAACGTTCACCTGTCTAGGCAAGCTGCCTATCGTGCATCCAACGCTTTCAACGAGGGATGCCGACATGAGACTGCAACGCTGGCTGGGCCTGGGGTTCGCTTCCCTGGCGCTGGCCCTCTTCACCCTGGCTGCCCAGGCCCAGAACCCGAATGTGGTGCGCATCGGCGTGGCCAACGGCGGTGTGGGCACACCACCGCGCACCGGCGGCTCCACGGTGGGCATCGTCAATGCGCAGGGCCTGCTCGAGAAGGAGTTCGAGCGTGACGGCATCCAGGTGCAGTGGATCTTCTTCAAGGGCGCCGGCCCGGCGGTGAACGAGGCACTGGTCAACAAGCAGCTGGACTTCGCGTGGCAGGGCGACCTGCCCAGCATCGTGCACCGTGCCGGTGGCGTGAAGACGAAGATCATCGTCGGCAGCGGCGTGCGCAACGGCTTGTACCTGGGCGTGCCGCCCGACTCCACCATCACCCGGCTGGAGGACCTCAAGGGCAAGCGGGTGGCGGTGTTCAAGGGCACCAACCTGCACCTGGCCGCGGTGCGCGCGCTGGCCGCCAAGGGTTTGAAGGAAACCGACCTCAAGCTGATCAACCTGGACACCGCAGGCGCGCAGGCGGCGCTGGTCACCAAGGACATCGACGCCGCCTTTGGGTATGTGGAGCTGTTTGCGCTGCGCGAGAAGGGCGCGGCCAAGGTGGTGTGGTCGGCCGCGCAGGACAGCTACCGCTTCACGCGGCAGACGGTGCTGCTGGTCACCGACGACTTTGCCCAGCGCCATCCGCAGGTGGTGCAGCGCGTGGTCAACACCGTGGTGAAGGCGGCGCGCGCCTATTCCGACGAGCAGCAGCGCGGCGAGTTGTTCGCGCAGTGGGGCAAGGCCGAGCTGCCCGAGCGCTTCTGGCGCGAGGACTTCATCGGCCAGCCGCTGCGGGTGCGGGTGTCGCCGTTGCTCGACCCCTTCCTGGTGGCCCGCTACAAGGACGCGGCGGCCGAGGCGCATGCGCTGAAGCTCACCCGCAGCGTGCCCGAGATCGACAGCTGGTTCGACCGCCGCTACCTGGACGTGGCGCTGAAAGAGCTGAAGCTCGAAGGCTACTGGCCCGAGTACGCGGCCGATGGCGAACTGGCCGGCAGCAAGCTCGCCGCCGCCCGCTGAAGGAGCCCGCGATGACGCTCACACGACGCGGCGCCCTGCGCCGCCTGGCCGCCGGTGGCGCCGCCAGCCTGGGCCTGCCCGGCGGGGCCCGCGCACAGGCCGCGACCCACACGCTGCGCATCGGCGTGGCGCAGCCGGCCGTCGGCCAGCCGCCTAGCATCGCCGGCAGTTCCATGGCCATCGCCCATGCCAAGGGCTGGATCGAAGAAGCCTTTCAGCCCGAGGGCGTGAAGGTGGAGTGGCTGTTCTTCAAAGGCGCCGGCCCGGCCGTGAACGAGGCCCTGACCACCGGCCAGCTGGACTTCGCCTTCCAGGGCGACCTGCCGGCCATCGTGGCCCGCTCGGCCGGGCTCCAGACGCGGCTGATCCTGGCCACCGGGGTGCGCAGCAACCTCTACATCGGCGTGCCGCCCGATTCCCCGCTCAAGACCGTGGCCGACCTGCGTGGCAAGCGGGTGTCGCTGTTCCGCGGCACCAACATGCACCTGCCGGCGCTGCGGCTGCTGGAAGCGCAGGGCCTGGCCGAGAAGGACCTGAAGATCCTGAACCTGGACACCGCCGGCTACCTGGCCGCACTGTCCACCCGCGACATCGATGCCGCCATTGGCGCGATGGACATCCTGCGCCTGCGCGACAAGGGCCAGGTGCGCGTGCTCTACGCCAGCAAGGGCGATTCGCCGGTGTTCACCCGCCAGAGCCATGTGCTGGTGACCGACGCCTACGCCGCTGCCCATCCGCAGCATGTGCAGCGCCTGGTGGATGCGGCGGTGCGCACCGCGCGCTGGTCGTCCGACGAGGCCCACCGCGAGGAGGTGCTGCGCCTGTGGGCCCGTGCCGGCACACCGTACGAGCACTGGAGGGAAGACTACGCCGGCGAGCCGCTGCGCGTGCGGCTGAACCCCAACTTCGACCCCTTCCTGGTGGCCCGCTACAAGGACGCCGAGGCCCAGACCTACCGCTTCAAGCTCAGCCGCAAGCGCTTCGACGTCGAAGGCTGGATCGACACCCGTTACCTGCAGACTGCCCTGCGCCAGCAGGGCCTGCAGAACTACTGGCCTGTGTACCAGGCCGATGGCAAGGCACTGGGAGCCTGAGCATGGAACAACCTCTGCACATCGGGCTGGACCGCGGCGTGGCCGTCGTGCCCCGCTTCACGGCCCCGCGCTGGCGCCTGCCCCGGCTGGCCGTCGGCCGCTGGCTGCTGGCCTGGCCGGTGCCGCTGGCGGTGCTGGCGCTGTGGTGGCTGGCGGCGCAGAACGAATGGATCGCGCCGCAGGTGCTGCCCTCGCCCGAGGCGGTGGCCCTCACGCTGGCGGAATCGGCGCGCAGCGGCGAGCTGTGGGCCCACCTGCAGGTGAGCCTGCTGCGGGTGCTGGGCGGCTTTGGCGTGGGTCTGGCCGGCGGGCTGCTGCTGGGCGTGGCCATGGGCTTGTCGCCCACGGTCAAGGACTACCTCTACCCCACCTTCAAGGCCTTCAGCCAGGTGCCGGTGCTGGGCTGGCTGCCACTGCTGATGCTGCTGGTGGGCATCGACGAGGCGCTGAAGATCATCCTCATCAGCAAGGCGGCGCTGGTGCCCATCGCGCTCAACACCTACAAGGGCATCCAGGGCGTGCCCACGCGCTACATCGAGGTGGGCCGGGTGCTGCGCTTCTCGCGCTGGCAGATGCTCAGCCGCGTGGTGTTTCCGGCGGCGCTGGCGCCGATCTGGAACGGTGTGCGCTACGGCCTCACCCATGCCTGGCTGGCGCTGGTGGTGGTGGAGCTGCTGGCCTCCAGCGAAGGCCTGGGCTACATGATCGTGTTCGGCCGCCAGCTGTTCCAGCTGGACGTGGTGCTGGCCGCGGTGGTGGTGGTGGGCGCGGTGGGGGTGCTGCTCGACAAGCTGCTGGCCCTGGTGGAGCAGCGGCTGCTGGGCTGGCGCAAGGAGGGGCTGTGATGGCACGCACCCTCATCCCCCGCCCGCTGCGCGGCTGGGTGCTGCCCGCCGCCTTGCTGGCTGCCTGGTGGCTGGCCACCCGCTGGGGCTGGACCACTTCGCCGCTGCTGGTGCCGCCCGAAAAGGTGTGGGCCACCGCGGTGGAGCAGGTCACCAGCGGCAAGCTGGCCGCGGCCCTGGGTGCCAGCCTGCGGCGCGACCTCATCGGCTTTGCCATCGGCAGCTCGGCCGGCCTG
>CAKZXL010000706.1 GCA_937883885.1 uncultured Aquincola sp.
GAGAACCAGACGCCCAACCGCGTCACCCTCACCGCCACCGACCACGACGCCATCATCGGCACCATCACCGTGGGCCTCGACGGGCCGGAAGGCCTGCACGCGGAAGACACCTTCGGCCCCGAAGTGGCTCAGCTGCGTGCGGCGGGCCACCGCATCTGCGAATTCACCAAGCTGGCGATGGACCCGGTGTCGGGCGCCAAGCAGGTGTTGGCCTCGCTGTTCCACGTGGCCTACATCGTGGCCTACCGGTTCAAGGGCTTCGACACGCTGCTGATCGAGGTCAACCCCCGCCACGTCAACTACTACGTGCGCATGCTGGGCTGCAAGGTGCTGGGCCCCGAGCGCATGAACCGCCGCGTCAATGCGCCGGCGGTGCTGCTGCACCTGGACTTCGGCTACACGCTGCAGCAGATCGCCAAGTTCGGCGGCCAGCCCGAGCTGTCGGCCACCGAGCGTTCGCTCTACCCGTTCTCGTTCTCGCTGACGGAAGAGGCCGGCATCATCAGCCGGCTGCAGAAGTCGAACTGGTCGACCGACCGGCCGATGGGGTCCTGAGCGCCCGCAAGGGCGCAGGGCTCAGATGTCGAAGCTGGAGCCGGCGCTGGACTGCAGCGCCTGTTCCACCACCGCCCGCCCCAGCGGCGGCGCGAAGGTCTCGATGAAGGCGTAGGCGTAGTCGCGCAGAAAGCTGCCGCGGCGCACCGCCAGCCGGGTCATGTTGGCGGCGAACAGGTGCCGCGCATCCAGCGCCGTGAGGTGGCGGTCGCGCTCTTCGTCGTAGGCGATGGCCGCCACGATGCCCACGCCCAGCCCCAGTTCCACATAGGTCTTGATGACGTCGGCGTCCATCGCCGTCAGCACCACCTGCGGCTGCAGGCCGTGGCGCTCGAAGGCCTCGTCGATGTGGCCGCGGCCGGTGTAGCCGGCTTCATAGGTCACCAGCGGGTAGGCGGCCACGCTTTGCAGCGTCAGGCTGTCCAGCGCGGTCAGCGGATGCCCCGGCGGCGTGATGACGACGTGGGTCCAGCGGTAGCAGGGCAGGGCCACCAGTTCGTCGTACTGCGTCAAGGCCTCGGTGGCCACGCCGATGTCGGCGCTGCCGTCCAGCAGCATCTGCGCCACCTGCTGCGGCGAGCCCTGGTGCATGTGCAGCGTGACGTCGGGGTGCGAATTGCGGAAGTCGCGCACCGCCGTGGGCAGCGCATAACGCGCCTGCGAGTGCGTGGCCGCGATGGTGAGCGTGCCGCTGCCGGCACGGGCGAAGTTGTCGCCCGCGCGGCGCAGGTTGTCGGCCTCCATCAGCATGCGCTCGACGATGGGCAGCACGGTGGCGCCGGGGGCGGTGAGCCCGGTCAGGCGCTTGCCGGCGCGCACGAACAGCTCGATGCCGAGCTCTTCCTCCAGCTCGCGGATCTGCCGGCTGACGCCGGGCTGCGAGGTGTGCAGGGCTTCGGCCACCGACGTCAGGTTGAAGCCCTGGCGCACGGTTTCCCGGACAGATCGCAACTGCTGGAAGTTCAAGGGCGGACGCTCGCTGATGAGAGCGCCGCATTTTGTTAGCCGTTTTTATGCGAAAGAACTACTTATTGCGCCTTAGCATATTTGTTGGGCGCATAAGAGTGGCTCACCCTGCTGCGGAAATCACGCCACCACCCAGGCACACCTCGCCGTCGTACAGCACGGCCGACTGGCCCGGCGTCACCGCCCACTGCGGCTCGTCGAAGCGCAGGCCGAAGCTGCCGTCCTCGCGCAGCTCGAAGCGGCAGCTGGCGTCGCTCTGCCGGTAGCGGGTCTTGGCCGCGCAGTCGGCCAGCGCCGGCGGCGTGCCGGCGATCCAGCTGGTGTCGGCCGCACTCAGTGCGGGCGACTGCAGCCACGGGTGGTCGTGGCCCTGCACCACCACCAGCACGTTGCGCTTCAAGTCCTTGCGTGCCACGTACCAGGGCGCATGCTCGCCCTGCGGACCCTGCGCCGACTTCACGCCGCCGATGCCCAGGCCCTGGCGCTGGCCCAGGGTGTAGAAGCTCAGGCCCACGTGCTGGCCGACCACGCGGCCGTTTTCGTCCTCGATGCGGCCGGGCGCATGCTGCAGGTAGCGGTTCAGGAACTCGCGGAACGGCCGCTCACCGATGAAGCAGATGCCGGTCGAGTCCTTCTTCTTGGCGTTCGGCAGGCCGATCTGCTCGGCGATGCGCCGCACCTCGGTCTTGTGCAGCTCGCCCACCGGAAACAGCGTGCGGCTGAGTTGCGCCTGCGACAGCCGGTGCAGGAAGTAGCTCTGGTCCTTGCCCGGGTCCAGGCCCTTGAGCAGCTCGAAGCGGCCGTCCACCTCGCGCACGCGGGCGTAGTGGCCGGTGGCGATCTTCTCGGCGCCCAGGCGCATCGCGTGGTCGAGGAAGGCCTTGAACTTGATCTCGGCGTTGCACAGCACGTCGGGGTTGGGCGTGCGGCCGGCGCCGTATTCGCGCAGGAATTCGGCGAACACCCGGTCCTTGTACTCGGCCGCGAAGTTCACGTGCTCCAGCTCGATGCCGATGACGTCGGCCACCGACGCGGCGTCCAGGAAGTCCTGGCGCGTGCTGCAGTACTCGCTGTCGTCGTCGTCTTCCCAGTTCTTCATGAAGATGCCGACGACCTCGTAGCCCTGCTGCTTGAGCAGCCAGGCCGTCACCGCCGAGTCGACGCCGCCCGACAGGCCCACCACCACACGCTGCTTGTTCCTCGTTTCCATGCGCGGATTGTCCCGCGCGGCCGCCATCAGCGTTTGACCTCGGGCACGAAGACCGTGGGATCCACGGTGAGCACCTCCAGCGGGTAGCGCTTGCCGGCCAGGTGGTCGTCCAGGCAGCGCAGCAGCAGCGGGCTGCGGTGCGGCACCGGGCTGCGGCGGATTTCGTCGGGCGTCATCCACACCGTGCGCAGGATGCCGTCGTCCAGCACCCAGCCGGGCGCCGGCTCGCTGGCGGTGCCGGCAAAGGCCATGCGCAGGTAGGTCACGTCTTCGCCGGTGGCGGGCCGGTGGAAGCGCGAGAGGTACAGCCCCAGCAGGTACTGCGGCTGGAAGCTGCAGCCGGTTTCTTCCAGCGCCTCGCGGATGGCGCCCTGCACCGGCGATTCGCCGGGTTCCAGGTGGCCGGCCGGGTGGTTCAGGCGCACGCCTTCGGAGGTTTCCTCTTCGATCATCAGGTAGCGGCCCTGGTGTTCGATGACGGCGGCCACGGTCACGCTGATCGGGGGACGGCGGGAACTCATGGCCGGATGGTAGCCGCGTGAACCATGACACGGACCGCAGGGGAACTTGTGTAAGCTGCCCCGCAACATGCCGCGCCAGAACGGCGGCCAGCAATTCATCACTGTTGGAGGAGATCCACCCATGCTCATCGGCGTTCCGCTCGAGACGGCCGCGGGGGAAACCCGCGTGGCCGTCACCCCCGAGACGGCCAAGAAACTCATCGCCCAGGGCCACCGCGTGCGGGTGCAGGCCGGTGCCGGCGTGGCGGCCAGCGCCACCGACGAGGCCTACCAGGCTGCCGGGGCCGAGACCACCGACGCAGCCGGCGCCTTCGGCGCCGAACTGGTGCTCAAGGTGCGGTCCCCTTCACCCGACGAGCTGGGGCTGATGAAGCCCGGCACCGCCCTGGTGGGCATGCTCAACCCCTTCGACCGTGACGGGCTGGGCCGCCTGGCCGCCGCCGGCCTGACCAGCTTTGCGCTGGAAGCCGCGCCCCGCACCACGCGGGCGCAGAGCATGGACGTGCTGTCCAGCCAGGCCAACATCGCCGGCTACAAGGCCGTGATGATCGCGGCCGACAAGTACCAGCGCCTCTTTCCGATGCTGATGACCGCGGCCGGCACCATCAAGGCCGCGCGCGTCGTCATCCTGGGCGTGGGCGTGGCGGGCCTGCAGGCCATCGCCACCGCCAAGCGCCTGGGCGCCGTCATCGAGGCCAGCGACGTTCGCCCATCGGTCAAGGAACAGGTGGAGTCGCTGGGCGCCAAGTTCATCGACGTACCGTACGAGACCGCCGAGGAGAAGGAAGCGGCCGAAGGCGTGGGCGGCTATGCCCGCCCGATGCCGCCCAGCTGGCTGGAACGCCAGAAGGTGGAAGTGGCCAAGCGCGTGGCGCAGGCCGACGTGGTGATCACCACCGCGCTGATCCCTGGCCGGCCGGCGCCGGTGCTGGTGACCGAAGACATGGTGCGCAGCATGAAGCCCGGCTCCGTGGTGGTGGACCTGGCCGCGCCCGCGGGCGGCAACTGCCCGCTCACCGAGTCGGGCCGCACCGTGGTCAAGCATGGCGTCACCCTGGTGGGCGAGACCAACCTGCCCGCCCTGGTGGCCGCCGATGCCAGCAGCCTGTACGCCCGCAACGTGCTCGACTTCCTGAAGCTGGTGCTGCCCAAGGACGGCGGCTTCCAGGTGCCGATGGACGACGACATCGTGGTCGCCTGCCTGATGACCCAGGCCGGCGAGATCAAGCGCGCCTGACCCACGGAGCCCCTCATGGACATCGTTTCGCACACCGTCACCAACCTCATCATCTTCGTGCTGGCCATCTACGTGGGCTACCACGTGGTGTGGACCGTCACCCCCGCGCTGCACACGCCGCTGATGGCGGTGACCAATGCCATCAGCGCCATCGTCATCGTGGGTGCCATGCTGGCCGCCGCGCTGACCGAGGGCGCACCGGCCAAGATCTTCGGCGTGCTGGCCGTGGCGCTGGCCGCGGTCAACGTCTTCGGTGGCTTCCTGGTCACCCGGCGCATGCTGGAGATGTTCAGGAAGAAGGAGCGCCCGGCCGCCAAGAAGGAGGGTGCATGAGCCTCGACCTCGTCACGCTGCTCTACCTTGTCGCCAGCGTCTGCTTCATCCAGGCCTTGAAGGGCCTGAGCCATCCCACCACCTCCATCCGCGGCAACCTGTTCGGCATGGCGGGCATGACCATCGCGGTGCTCACCACCGCGGCGCTCATCGTCAAGCTGGCCCAGGGCAGTGCCGGCGGCCTGGCCTGGGTGCTGCTGGGCCTGCTGGTCGGCGGCAGCGCCGGCGCGCTGATGGCCAAGCGGGTGGAGATGACCAAGATGCCCGAGCTGGTGGCCTTCATGCACAGCATGATCGGCCTGGCTGCGGTGTTCATCGCCGCGGCCGCGGTGATCGAGCCGCATGCCTTCGGCATCGCGCTCAAGGGCGACCCCATCCCCGGCGGCAACCGCATCGAGCTGGCGCTGGGTGCCTTCATCGGCGCGGTCACCTTCAGCGGCTCGGTCATCGCCTTCGGCAAGCTCAGCGGCAAGTACAAGTTCCGCCTGTTCCAGGGTGCGCCGGTGCAGTTCACGGGACAGCACATCCTCAATGCGCTGCTGGGCCTGGCGGCGGTGTTCTTCGTCTTCGGCTTCTGGCATTCGCAGAGCAGCCTGGACATCACGGCGGTCATTGTGCTGGGCTTCGTGCTGGGCGTGCTGCTCATCATCCCCATCGGCGGGGCCGACATGCCGGTGGTGGTGAGCATGCTCAACAGCTACTCGGGCTGGGCGGCGGCGGGCATCGGCTTCAGCCTCAACAACAGCATGCTGATCATCGCCGGCTCGCTGGTGGGCAGCTCGGGCGCCATCCTGAGCTACATCATGTGCAAGGCGATGAACCGCTCGTTCTTCAACGTCATCCTGGGCGGCTTCGGCGGTGATGCCACGGCGGCGGCGGCCGGCGCGCAGCAGCAGCGCAGCGTCAAGAGCGGCAGCGCCGACGACGCGGCCTTCATCATGGGCAATGCCGAGACGGTGGTCATCGTGCCGGGCTACGGCCTGGCGGTGGCGCGGGCGCAGCATGCGGTCAAGGAGCTGGCGGCCAAGCTCACCGCCAAGGGCGTGACGGTGAAGTACGCCATCCACCCGGTGGCCGGCCGCATGCCGGGCCACATGAACGTGCTGCTGGCCGAGGCCGAGGTGCCCTACGACCAGGTCTTCGAGATGGAGGACATCAACGGCGAGTTCGGCCAGGCCGACGTGGCCATCATCCTGGGCGCCAACGACGTGGTGAACCCGGCCGCGCACACCAAGGGCAGCCCGATCTACGGCATGCCGATCCTGGAGGCCTACAAGGCCAAGACGGTGATCGTGAACAAGCGCTCCATGGCCGCCGGCTACGCGGGCCTGGACAACGAGCTGTTCTACATGGACAAGACCATGATGGTCTTTGGCGATGCTAAAAAAGTAGTGGAAGATATGGGCAAGGCCATCGAATAGGCCGAGGTTCCGTCCCGGCCCGCGCTCTGCGGGCAAACCCTTACGGCGCCGCTCAGGCGCCGTTTTCGTTTTCATCCCAATCCGACTCCGGAGGAGACACATCCATGACCGATCGTCCCTGGCTCAGCAGTTACCCGCAAGGCGTGCCTGCCGACATCGACCCATCGCAGTACGCGTCGCTGGTCGGTCTCATGGAAGAGAGCTTCTCGAAGTACGCCGACCGCACGGCCTACAGCTTCATGGGCAAGGACGTGAGCTATGCCGAGACCGACAAGCTCAGCAAGGCCTTCGCGGCCTACCTGCAGGGCCTGGGCCTCGCCAAGGGCGACCGCGTCGCGGCCATGATGCCCAACTGCCCGCAGTACCCGATCGCGGTGGCCGGCATCCTGCGCGCGGGCCTGATCCTCGTGAACGTGAACCCGCTGTACACGCCGCGCGAGCTCGAGCACCAGCTCAAGGACTCGGGCGCGAAGGCGATCATCATCATGGAGAACTTCGGCGTCACGCTGCAGCAGTGCATCGCGGCCACGCCGGTCAAGCACATCGTGCTGGCCTCGATGGGCGACCGGCTC
>CAKZXL010000707.1 GCA_937883885.1 uncultured Aquincola sp.
AGCAGGCACTGGTCCAGCGCGGCGCGCAGCTGCGCGAATTCGGCCTCGTCGTCGGCCGGGTCGGGCGACACCACGCGGCTGACCGCCTCGGCCAGCGTGGCGTCGTCGGCCAGCGCCACCCGCAGCACCGCCCAGGGGCGCGCGCCGTGGTCGTGCAGGTCGCGCTCCAGCCAGCGCAGCAGGTCGCCATGCACGCCGTCAAAGCCGTGCAGCAGGTCGAGGTCGTCGGGGGCCAGCTGGTCCCACCACTCGGCATGCGTGAGCAGCATGTGCACGATGCGGTCTTCGGGCCGGCGCGGCGCGCGCCGGGGCGCCAGCGGCGGCATCGGCGCTTGTTGGCGCCAGTCGCCACGGCCGCCGCCCTTGCCGCCGTACTTGCCCTGGAAGCGGCCGCCGCCGGCGCTGCGCTGGCGCCAGTCGCCACCGGGCCGGCCGCCCTGGCCGCCGCCGTAGCCACCACCGTAGCCGCCGCCACCCGCGTAGCCGGCCGGCGCGTCAGCCGCCGCGGCGGCGCCATAGCCGCCCAGCGCCGCATGGGCCGCGGCTTCGCCGCCGTCGTCTTCGTACACGTCGTGCCGGTGCTCCTGCCGGGCGCCACGGCCGCCATGGCCTTGCGGCGCCTGCGCCCACTGCGCGGCCAGCTCGGCATCGGGCAGGCCGGCCTGGCGGGCGATCTCGGCCAGCATCTGGCGCGTCAGCGCGCCGCCGGCCGGCAGGGCCGCCCACAGCGGCCGCGCCTGCGCCAGAAAGCGCGCGCGGCCTTCAGGCGTGGTGAGGTCGCAGCCCTCGGCGGCCACGTCCATCATCTGGCGCGACAGCGGCACCGCCTCGGTCACGCAGCGCTCGAAGGCCTCGGCGCCATGCTCGCGCACGTATGAGTCAGGGTCGTGCTCGGGCGGCAGGAACAAAAAGCGGATGCTGCGCGTATCGGTGGCAAAGGGCAGCGCGGCTTCCATCGCGCGGCCGGCGGCGCGGCGGCCGGCGGCGTCGCCGTCGAAGCTGAATACCACCGATTCGGTGAAGCGGAACAGCTTGCGCACATGCTCTTCGCCGCAGGCCGTGCCCAGCGTGGCCACGGCGTTCTCGAAGCCCAGCTGCGCCAAGGCCACCACGTCCATGTAGCCTTCGACCACCAGCGCATAGCCGCGGCCGCGCATCGAAGCGCGGGCCTCGAACAGCCCGTACAGCTCGCGGCCCTTGACGAACACCGGGGTTTCGGGCGAGTTGAGGTATTTGGGCTCGCCACGGTCCAGCACCCGGCCGCCGAAGCCGATGACCTCTCCCTGCACCGAGCGGATCGGGAACATCACCCGGTCGCGGAAGCGGTCGTAGCGCTTCTCGTCGGCGCCGCCTTCGGCTTCGTGCAGGATCACCAGGCCCGATTCGGCCAGCAGCGGGTCGTCGTAGCGCGGGAACACGCTGGACAGGTTGCGCCAGCCGTCGGGCGCATACCCCAGGCCGAAGCGGGCGGCGATCTCGCCGGTCAGGCCGCGGCCCTTGAGGTAGTCGATGGCGCGCGGGCTGGCGCGCAGCTGCTTGCGGTAGTGGTCGGCGGCGCGCGCCAGCACGTCGGTCAGGCTGGCCTGCTGCTCTTTCTGTCGGGCGGCCTGGGCGCGTTCTTCGGGGTTGCGTTCGTCGTCGGGCACCTGCAGGCCCACCTGCTGGGCCAGGTCGGCCACCGCCTCGCGGAAGCTGGCGCCGGTGTGCTCGGTGAAAAAACGCACCGCGTCGCCCGAGGCGCCGCAGCCGAAGCAGTAATAGAACTGCTTGCTGGGGCTGACCGAGAAGCTGGGCGACTTTTCGCCATGGAAGGGGCACAGCCCCATCAGGTTGGCGCCGGTCTTCTTGAGCTGCACATGCCGGCCGACGACGTCGACGATGTCGACGCGGGACAGCAGCTCCTGGATAAAACCGGCAGGGATCATGCCGCCAGTCTAGCGAGGCGGCATGCCCTCGGCGTCCGCCGGGACGGCGGTGAACAGGCCCCGGTAGCCCTTGACCCAGCCCAGCACCTCGGGCGCGCGCATCGGGCTGGCCACGCCGTGGCCCTGGCCGATGTCGCAGCCCATGTCGATCAGCAGCCGCGCCTGCGCGGGCAGCTCCACCCCCTCGGCCACCACGCTGCAGCCGAAGGTGCGGGCCAGGCCGATCACGCCTTCGACGATGGCCAGGTCCTGCCGGTCTTCCAGCATGTTGCGCACGAAGCTGCGGTCGATCTTGAGCACGTCCACCGGCAGCCGCTTGAGGTAGGTGAGGGTGGAGTAGCCGGTGCCGAAGTCGTCCAGCGAGAAGCGCACGCCCAGGCGGCGGCAGCGCTCCAGCAGGGCCGAGGTGTAGTCGATGTCGGCCAGCGCGGCGGTTTCCAGCACCTCCAGCTCCAGCCGCTCACCCAGCGGGCGGGCATGGCGGGCCAGCATCTCGGCCAGGCGCTGCGCGAAGTCGGCTTCCTGCAGGTGGCGGGCCGAAACGTTGACGCTGACCGAGAGGTCGAGCCCCTGGCGCTGCCAGCGGGCCAGCTGCTCCAGCGCCTGGCCCATCACCCAGTCGCCCACCCGGGCCGACAGGCCGGTGTGCTCGATCAGCGGCAGGAACTGCGCGGGCGAGATGACGCCGTGTTCGGGGTGGTTCCAGCGCAGCAGCGCTTCCATGCCCAGCACGGTGCCGCGGCGCATGTCCACCTTGGGCTGGTAGTACAGCTCCAGCTCGTGGTTGTCCAAGGCTTCCTGCACGCGGCCGATGGCCATCACGCGTTCTTCGGTGCGGCGGCTGTGCTCGGGGTCGAAGAAGCTGTAGCCGTTGCGGCCCGACTGCTTGGCGCCGTACATCGCGTGGTCGGCATGGCGCAGCAGGGTGTCGGCGTCGCTGCGGTCCAGCGGGTACACGGTGGCGCCGACGCTGGCGGTCACGGTCACCGGATCGGCGCCGGGCTGGATGGCGTAAGGCTGCGAGATCACGCGCAGCACCCGTTCTACCGCCAGCCGCGCTTCGTCCAGCGTGCCGGCGCGCAGCAGCAGCACGAATTCGTCGCCGCCGAGGCGGGCCGCCGCATCGGACCAGGCGGCATTGCTGCGCAGCGCGCCGCGCAGGCGGTGGGCCAGTTCCACCAGCAGGCGGTCGCCGGCGGCGTGGCCGTGGCGGTCGTTCACCGGCTTGAAGTGGTCGAGGTCGAGGTAACACACCGCCAGCAGCGTGCCTTCGCGGTCGGCCGCGGCCATGGCGTCGGCCAGCATCTGCGCCAGCCGGGCGCGGTTGGGCAGGCGGGTGAGTTCGTCGAACAGCGCCTGCCGCTCCAGCCGCTGGCGCTGCAGGTGCTGCTCGGTGATGTCGGAGATCACCAGCACGTGGTAGCGCGGCTGGCCGTCGGGGCCCAGCACGGCGGTGATGGTGACCTGCAGCGCGCAGGGGTCGCCGTTGCGGCGGCGGTCCACCACCTCGCCGCGCCAGGTGCCGGTGGCGCGCAGGCTGGCCCACATGCCGCCATGGGCGCCGGGGCTGGTCGCATCGCCGCTGGGCGTGCCGGCGCGGGCGGCGGCCAGCAGCGGCGGCACGGTGCCCAGCAGCTCGTGCCGCGAGACGCCCATGATCTGCGAGTAGGTGGGGTTGACGTCCAGCACCCGCAGGTCGGCGTCGGTGATCAGCAGGCCTTCGTGCAGGTGCTGGAACAGCCGGGCCGACAGGCGCTGGCGCTCTTCGTTGGCGCGGCGTTCGCCGATGTCGGTGGCGGTGACGATCATGCGCAGCGGCGCGCCGCGGTCGTCGCGCTCGGCCACCAGCACCTGCACCTGGAACCAGTTCCAGCCCTTGGCGGTGTGCAGCCGCAGGTCGCGGCGGTGGCTGTCGCGGCCCGGCTGCTGCAGCGCGCGCAGGTCGGCGGCTTCACGCTCGCGGTCGTCGGGGTGCACCAGGGCCAGCCAGGCCTGCTGGGGCGGCAGGCTGCTGGTCTGCGGGGTGGACGCGCCCAGCAACGCCTGCCAGCGCGGTGAGGTATGGCTGCGGCCGGTGGCCAGGTCCCAGTCGGCCACGCCCACGTCGGCCGCTTCCAGCGCCAGCCGCCAGCGGTGCTTGACGCGCCGAAGCTCGCCACTGCCCGCATGGGCGATGAGCACCAGCACGCCGCAGCAGCCCAGGTAACCCCACAGCAGCAGCAAGGCATGGCCGCGGTCGCCGCGGGCGCCGAAGGGGCCGTGGCCGGGCGCCAGCAGCACCACAGACGCCAGCGCCAGGGCCAGCAGCGCGCCCGACGACCAGCGCAGCGAATGCCGCGCGGCCAGGCAGGTCAGCAGCATGGGCGGCACGAACAGCAGCCAGGTCTGGGCGGCCGAAATCGGCGCCACCGCCAGCATCGCGGCCCCGCCCGCCAGCACGGCGGCGGCAGACAGCAGCAGCCGGCTGCCCAGGCCGTTGATCGTCGGCGGCCGGCGCTTGCGGCCATCGGCCAGCGTGAGCCAGGGCAGGCTGCCCAACAGGCCGCCCAGCGCCGCGCCCATGCTGCTGAGCAGCGCCATGGCCGAGGCCGACAGCCCGCCCGTCCGCGCGGCAGCGGCCAGGTCCAGCAGGCCATGGCCCAGCCCGGTGATGCAGGCGCTGCCCAACACGGCGGCCCCCAGCAACTGGGCATCGCGGGCGCCGGGCAGGCGGGGCTGGAAACGGCGTTGCTGCAGCCAGGCCGCGGCCAGCCAGGGCGCCGCGGCTTCCACCGCGGCGCACAGGGCCGACAGCACCAGGCTCTTGTCGGCCGCCAGATGGGCGGCCAGCAGGCCGGGCACGGCGGCCAGCGCCATCGCAGGCCCCCAGCGCAGGATGGCGCCCAGCACGAAGCCGGCCGGCAGCCACAGCAGCACGGCGCTGTCGTCCAGGCTGCCAAAGCGCAGCCCGACCCAGGCCAGCAGCGCGCTGGCCGCGCCGACCAGCAGGCCGCGGCGCCAGGTGCGCAGCCGTTGGCGCGCGGCCTCGGCACGGCGCGAGGGGCTGGTGGAGGGTGCGGCAGGCGGCAGCGCGCCGGCGGATTTGCCGGCCAATGCCATGGCGGGCGCGGCTGGGCGATCCAGCTCAGCGGCGGCCGAGTCGAAGGCGGCGGTCGACGGGGGGAGTGTGGGCGGTAGCGAGGACACGGAGCACTACGAGCAGCGCGTGCAACAGACAAACACGCGGCGGTGCGCGCTACCGGCATGCTAGGCGGTGGGGCGAGGGTCTTGCAACCTTGCGCCGACCGCGGGTCGGGCCGCCGGCGGCTCAACCGCCGGCCAGGGGCCCGCCAATCAGTTCAACCAATCGTGGGGGCGGGGGTCAGATGGCGAAATCGGACAGCTGCTTGCCTTCGGCCAGCGCGGCTTTCAGCCATTTGGGTTGCAGGCCGCGGCCGGACCAGGTTTCACCGGTGTCGCCATTGCGGTATTTGGCGGCCACCTTGCGCGGGGCGCCTCCTTCGCTGCCGCTGCTGCGGGCGGGCGTGGCGCGCTGGGAAAGGTCGGCCAGCGTCAGTCCATGCTCGCTCATGATGGACTTGACTTTGGCAATGGCGTTTGCCCGCTCTTCGCGCTGTGTTTCAGCGATCTGCTTTTCGAGCGAAGCTTTCTGGGCGAGAAGTTCTTGCAGGGTAGCCAATCGGGGTCTCCTCAGACAAAACGGGCACGGCGCGAATATATCATCGCGCCGTGCCCGGGAGAAGCTGGCTACGTAAAAAGCTTACTTGAAACCGACACGGTCCAGCATTTGCTGTACCTTGGTCTGGTTCATGCCCACCGCAACCACGTGGATGGTTTCAGACTTGAAGGTGCCCAGCGATTCCAGTGCCGGATTGGCCGGTTTCACGGTGGGCACTGCCGGCCATTCATTATTTCCGTTCGCGAAGTAGCTTTGCGCGGAGTCGCTGGACAGATACTCCAGGAACTTGACGGCGGCAGCGCGGTGCGGCGCGTATTTGGCCACGCCGGCACCGGCGATGTTGACGTGCGTGCCCCAGGTTTGCTGGTTGGGGAACACCACGCCCACTTTCTCGACCACCGACCGGTCTTCCGGGTTGTTCGAGCGCATCATCCGTGCGAAGTAGTAGCTGTTGCTCACGGCCACGTCGCATTCACCGCTGGCCACGGCCTTGATCTGGTCGGTATCGCCGCCCTTGGGGTCGCGCGCCAAGTTGTCCTTGACGCCCTTGAGCCAGGTCTCGGCCTTTTCGGCGCCCAGGTGTTCGACCATCGCACCAAACAACGACAGGTTGTAGGGATGCGAGCCGGAGCGGATGCAGATCTTGCCCTTGAATTTAGGGTCGGCCAGCGATTCGTAGGTGGCGACGTCTTCTTTCTTGACCTTGATCTTGTTGTAGATGATGACGCGGGCGCGGGTGGACATGCCGAACCACTGGCCGCCCTGGCCTTCGTCCTTGCCACGCAGGTTGGCGGGAATGCGGCTGTCGAGCGTGGCGCTCTTGACCGGCTGGAACAGGCCGTCCTGCTCGGCGCGCCACAGGCGGGCGGCGTCCACCAGCAGGATCACGTCGGCCGGGCTGCTGGCGCCTTCGCTCTTCAGGCGCGCCAGGATGCCGGCGTCGTCGCCGTCCACCCGGTTGATGCGGATGCCGGTTTCCTTGGTGAAGTTGCTGTAAAGCGCCTCGTCCGTCTGGTAGTGGCGGGCGGAATACAGGTTCAACACCTGTTCCTGGGCCTGCGCGGGCAGCTGCAGGGCCACCGCGGCGGTGGCCGCCAGGAACACTTTCGATAGGGACATGGGGCTCCTCAGCACAGTCTGTCTAGGGGGCCGCCAGTATAGGTCTTATCGAGAATGATTCGCGTTAATCAACCCTGCGCGCCGGGGGTTTGACCGGGCGTGGGCGGCACGTAGCCGGTGGGCTGCTCGGCGCCTTCGCCGAAGAAGAAGCGTTCCATCTGGCGCGCCAGGTATTGGCGGGCGCGCGCGTCGGCCAGATTGAGGCGGTTTTCATTGACCAGCATGGTCTGGTGCTTCTTCCAGGCCTCGAAGGCTTCCTTGCTGACGTTGTCGTAGATGCGCTTGCCCAGCTCGCCGGGATAGGGGGCGAACGACAAACCCTCGGCTTCCTTCTTGAGGTAGATGCATTGCACGGTGCGGGTCATGGGTTCTCCTGCGAATGGTTACTGAAGTTGCTTGACCAGCACTTGCGAGCGCCGGTCCCAGTTGTATTTGCGCTTGCGCGCCTCGGGCAGCCAATCTGGATCGACTGGCTGGAAACCGCGTTTGATGAACCAATGCATGGTGCGGGTGGTGAGCACGAAAATGCTGTTCAGGCCCATCGCGCGGGCGCGTTGCTCCACCCGCTTGAGGATGCGCTCGCCGTCGCCCTGGCTTTGCACCTGCGGGCTGATGGTGAGTGCGGCCATTTCCGCGGTGCCCGCTTCGGGATACGGATAGAGCGCCGCGCAACCGAAGATCACGCCGTCGTGCTCGATCACGGTGTAGTTGGCGATATCGCGTTCGATCGACGTGCGCTCGCGCCGCACCAGGGTGCCGTCGCGCTCGAAGGGTTCGATCAGCTGCAGGATGCCGCCGACGTCGTCGGCCGTGGCTTCACGCAGGCTCTCGAGTTTTTCGTCCACCACCATGGTGCCGATGCCATCGTGGGTGTAAACCTCCATCAGCAGCGCGCCGTCCTGGCTGTAGGGCAGGATGTGCGAGCGTTCCACGCCTTCACGGCAGGCCTTGACGCAGTGGCGCAGGTAAAAGCCGGGCTCGGTGGGTTTGGTGGCGGGTAAAACCGCCAGCAGTTTCTCGGCATCGGCCAGCGCCAGTTCGGTGTCGATGGCGCTTTCGGGGTCTTCCTGGTTTTCGCGGATGCCCGGCAGCTCGGTCATGAACATCAGCTTGTCGGCCTGCAAGGCGATGGCCGTGGACGTGGCCACGTCTTCCATCGTCAGATTGAAGGCTTCGCCGGTGGGCGAAAAACCGAAAGGCGACAGCAGCACCACGGCGCCGCTGTCGATGGTGCGGCGGATGGTGGTGGCGTCCACCTTGCGCACGATGCCGCTGTGGATGAAGTCCACGCCATCGACGATGCCGACCGGCCGCGCGGTCAGGAAGTTGCCCGAGACCACCCGCACCGTGGCATTGGCCATCGGGGTGTTGGGCAGGCCTTGCGAGAAGGCGGCCTCGATCTCGAAGCGCAGCTGGCCGGCGGCTTCCTGCGCCGCGTCCAGCGCCGGCGCGTCGGTGATGCGCAGGCCGTGGCTGAAGCGCTCGGGGTGGCCCTTGGCGCGCAGCTGTTCGCTCACCTGCGGCCGGAAGCCGTGCACCAGCACCAGCTTGATGCCCATGGCCTGCAGGATGGCCAGGTCCTGCACGAAGGCACTCAGCTTGCCCGCGGCAATGCCTTCGCCCGCCATCGCCACCACGAAGGTCTTGCCGCGGTAGGCATGGATGTAGGGCGCCACCGAGCGAAACCAGGGCACGAAGGTATGGGGGAAGATGAGGTTCATCGATGTACGGCAGCAGGGGCCGGGCATTGTGCCGCAGGGCCCCAGGGCATCGGCGGCTGCGGGCATGCCCGGTGCCGCGGCTGGCGATAATCCGCCCCCCGTGAATCCAGCCCCCACCCCTGCCGCCGGCGCCGCCGCGCTGGCCATCGACTTTCCCGAATCCCTGCCGGTCTCGGCCCGCCGCGATGAAATCGCGCGGCTGATTGCCGAGCACCAGGTGGTCATCGTCTGCGGCGAGACCGGCTCGGGCAAGACCACGCAGCTGCCCAAGATCGTGCTGGGGCTGGGCCGCGGCAAGGTCAACGGCGGCAAGCTCATCGGCCACACCCAGCCGCGCCGCATTGCCGCCAGCAGCGTGGCCAAGCGCATCGCCGAAGAGTTGAAGACGCCGCTGGGCGAGGTGGTGGGCTACAAGGTGCGCTTCCAGGACCGGCTGCAGCCGGGCGCCAGCGTCAAGCTGATGACCGACGGCATCCTGCTGGCGGAAACGCAGACCGACCCGCTGCTGCGCGCCTACGACACGTTGATCATCGACGAGGCGCACGAGCGCAGCCTCAACATCGACTTCCTGCTGGGCCACCTGCGGCAGATCCTGCCGCGCCGGCCCGACCTGAAGATCATCGTCACCTCGGCCACCATCGATGCGGAGCGGTTCGCCAACCACTTTGCGGGGAGAAATGGGCCCGCTCCGGTGATCATGGTCTCGGGCCGGCTGTTCCCGGTGGAGCAGCGCTGGCGGCCGTTCGAGGAAAGCCGTGAGTACGGCCTGAACGATGCCATCGTCGATGCGGTGGATGAGCTGTGGTCGGGCCGCATCGGCGGCGACATCCTCGTCTTCCTGCCCGGCGAGCGTGAGATCCGCGAGGCCGCCGACCACCTGCGCAAGCACCTGGCTCACCAGCCCGCACACCGGCATGCCGACATCCTGCCGCTGTTCGCGCGGCTGTCGCAGCAGGAGCAGGACCGGGTGTTTTCCACCGGCGGCGCGCCGCGCATCGTGCTGGCCACCAACGTGGCCGAAACCTC
>CAKZXL010000708.1 GCA_937883885.1 uncultured Aquincola sp.
CCCAGCCTGCAAGGCCGCACCGTGTTCGTCACCGGGGGCGGCAGCGGCATCGGCGCGGCCATCGTGCAGGGCTTTGCGGCGCAGGGTGCGCGCGTGGCCTTCATCGACATCGACGAAGCGGCCAGCCGCCAGCTGGCCGGGCAGATCGCCGAAACCGGCCAACCCGCGCCCTGGTTTCGCCGCTGCGACGTGCGCGACATCCCGGCGCTGCAGCAGGCCATCGCCGAGGCGGCCGATGCGCTGGGGCCGTTCTCGGTGCTGGTGAACAACGTGGCCAGCGACGACCGCCACACGCTGGAATCGGTCACGCCCGCCTACTACGACGAGCGCATCGCCATCAATGAGCGGCCGGCCTTCTTCGCCATCCAGTCGGTGGTGCCGGGCATGCGCGGGCTGGGCGGCGGCGCCATCGTCAACCTGGGCTCCACCGGCTGGCAGGCCAAGGGCAGCGGCTACCCCTGCTATGCGATTGCCAAGTCGTCGGTCAACGGGCTCACGCGCGGGCTGGCCAAGACGCTGGGCGCCGACCGCATCCGCATCAACACCGTGTCGCCCGGCTGGGTGATGACCGAGCGGCAGAAGCAGCTCTGGCTGGACGCCGCCGGCGAAGAAGACCTGAAGCGCAACCAGTGCCTGCCCGACAAGCTGCAGCCGCACGACATCGCGGCGATGGTGCTGTTCCTGGCGTCGGACGACGCGGCCATGTGCACCGCGCAGGAGTTCACCGTGGACGCGGGCTGGGTGTAAGCCGGCACCGGCCCTACACCGATTCCAGCCGCCGGCCGTACAGCGTCAGGCTGGCGGTCTTCAAGGCCTGCAGCATCACCTTCACCGCGGGCGAAGGCTCGCGGTCGGTGCGGGTGATGATGCCGAAGTCGTCCATCTGCCCCGGCAGCTCCAGCGGCAGCACCGAGACGATGCCGTGTGCCTCGTAGTAGCGGGCCACGTCGGCCGCCAGCACCGAGATCATGTCGCTGCGCTGGAGCATGCCGGTGATGAACAGCAGCGCCGCGGTTTCCACCACATTGGCCGGCGGCTGCAGCCCCGCCTCTTGAAAGCCCAGGTCGAAGCGGTGGCGCAGCATGCTGCCGGCCGGCGGCACGATCCAGCCGGCATCGGCCACGTCGCGCAGCTGCAGGTCTTGCCGGCCCACCAGCGGATGGCCGGGCCGGCCGATGGCCACCACCGCTTCGCCGGTCAAGGGCTCATAACGCAGGCCGGTGCTTTCATGCCCGGCGAACAGGCGCCCCACCACCACGTCGAGCTTGCCCTGCTCCAGCCGCTCCAGCAGCACCGGGCTGGTTTCCACCTCCACGGTGACCCGCAGGCTGGGCTGGTCGCGCTTGACCAGGGCCACCGCGGGCGGCAGCAGCACCAGGCCGGGTGAGGTGACGGCGCCCACGCTCACCTGGCCGAAGCGGCCGGCCTTGAGCGCGGCCAGCTCTTCATGCGCGCGGTTCAGGCTGGCCAGCGATTCACGCGCGTGGCGGATCATCGTCTCGCCATACCAGGTGGGCCGCATGCCACGCGGCAGGCGGTCGAACAGCGACACCTCCAGCACGTCTTCCAGGTCCTTCAGCAGCTTGGAAGCGGCCGGCTGCGTCATGTTCAGCACCTGGGCGGCGCGGTGGATGTTGCCTTCTTCGGCCAGCGTGACCAGCAGCAGCAGCTGCCGCGTCTTGAGGCGCACGCGGATGAACCACGGGGTCGTGCTCATGGGGTGGGGCTCATGGGGTTTGCCTGAATGCACTCATTGATATGCATTCTCTCCAAAAAACTATTGGAACGATATTGTTTTACGTCTGACACTCGTTGCACAACGAGGAGACGTTCATGTCGTTCAACCGCCGATCCTTCAACACCCTGGCTGCCGCCGCTTCGCTGGCCGCTTTGCTGCCGGGCCGCGCGTTCAGCGCCGACAAGCCGCTGGTGCTGGGCTTCAGCCAGGTGGGCGCCGAAAGCGAATGGCGCACCGCCAACACCGAGTCCATCAAGAGCGCCGCGAAGGACGCGGGCATCACGCTCAAGTTCTCGGATGCGCAGCAGAAGCAGGAGAACCAGATCAAGGCCATCCGCGCCTTCATCGCGCAGAAGGTGGACGTGATCGCCTTCTCGCCGGTGGTGGAGTCGGGCTGGGAAACCGTGCTGCGTGAAGCCAAGGCCGCCAAGATCCCGGTGGTGCTGACCGACCGCGCCGTCAACACCAAGGACGACTCGCTCTACGTGGCCTTCATCGGCTCTGACTTCACCGAAGAAGGTCGCAAGGCCGGCCGCTGGCTGGTGGACAAGATGAAGGGCAATGCCGGCCCGGTCAACATCGTGGAGCTGCAGGGCACGGTGGGCTCGGCCCCGGCCATCGATCGCAAGAAGGGCTTCGAGGAAATCATCGCGGCCGACCCGAAGTTCAAGATCATCCGATCGCAGACCGGCGACTTCACCCGTGCCAAGGGCAAGGAGGTGATGGAAGCCTTCTTGAAGGCCGAAGGCAAGAAGATCAACGTGCTGTACGCGCACAACGACGACATGGCCATCGGCGCCATCCAGGCGATCGAAGAAGCGGGCATGAAGCCGGCGCAGGACATCACCATCATCTCCATCGATGGCGTCAAGGGCGCGTTCGAGGCCATGATCGCCGGCAAGCTGAACGTGACCGTGGAATGCAGCCCGCTGCTAGGCCCGCAGCTGATGTCCATCGTCAAGGACGTCAAGGCCGGCAAGAGCGTGCCCAAGCGCATCGTCACCGAAGAAGGCATCTTCCCGATGGAGGTGGCGGCCAAGGAGTTTCCGAAGCGCAAGTACTGAGCCTTAACCGTTGCGTCGCTCAGCCATGGCCGCCCTGCCCCCACCCGCCACGCCGCTGCTCGAACTGCAGGGCATCCGCAAGCAGTTCGCCGGCGTGACGGTGCTGGACGGCATCTCGCTGCGGCTGTTTCCCGGTGAGATCCATGCGCTGATGGGCCAGAACGGCGCCGGCAAAAGTACGCTGATCAAGGTGCTCACCGGCGTGCTGGCCAGCAATGGCGGCCAGATGTGGCTGCAAGGCCAGCCGGTGGCGCCGGCCACGCCGTTGCAGGCGCAGCGCCTGGGCATCAGCACGGTGTACCAGGAAGTGAACCTGTGCCCCAACCTCAGCGTGGCCGAGAACATGTTCGCCGGCCGCTACCCGCGCCGCGGCGCGGCCCTGGGCTGGCGCATCGACTGGGCCGAGGTGCACCGCCGGGCTGAAGCCCTGCTGGCCCGCATCGGCCTGCAGATCGACGTGACGCGGCAGCTTGCCAGCTACCCGGTGGCGGTGCAGCAGATGGTGGCCATCGCCCGCGCGCTGGGCGTGCAGGCCAAGGTGTTGATCCTCGACGAGCCGACGTCCAGCCTGGATGAAGACGAGGTGCAGAAGCTGTTCGAGGTGCTGCGCCGGCTGCGCGCCGAGGGCCTGGCCATCGTCTTCGTCACCCACTTCTTGAACCAGGTGTATGCGGTGTCCGACCGCATCACCGTGCTGCGCAATGGCCGCCATGTGGGCGAATGGCCGGTGGCCGAGTTGGGCCCTTCGGCCTTGATCGCGGCCATGCTGGGCCGCACGCTGGCCGAGCAGGCCGCGCAGCAGCAGCCGCTGCCGCACGAGGCCGCACAACGCCCGCCGCTGCTGCAGACCGAAGGCCTGGGCCAGACTGGCCAGCTGCAGCCCATCGACCTGCAGGTGCGGCCCGGTGAGGTGCTGGGCCTGGCCGGCCTGCTGGGCGCCGGCCGCACCGAGACCGCGCGCCTGCTGTTCGGCCTGGCCACGCCCGACCGCGGCGTGCTGCGCATCGATGGGCAGGAAGTGCGCTTCGAGTCGCCTTCGGACGCCATCCGCCACGGCCTGGCGCTGTGTCCGGAAGAGCGCAAGACCGACGGCATCGTGGCCGAGCTGTCGGTGCGCGAGAACATCGTGCTGGCGCTGCAGGCGCGGCGCGGGCTGCGGCGCACGTTGCCGGCCGCGCAGCAGGCCGCCATGGCCGAGCACTACGTGCGGCTGATGGGCATCAAGACCCACAGCATTGAAACGCCGATCGGGCAGCTGTCGGGCGGCAACCAGCAAAAGGCGGTGATCGCCCGCTGGCTGGCCACGGAGCCGCGGCTGCTGATCCTGGACGAACCCACGCGCGGCATCGACGTGGCCGCCAAGCAGGAAATCATGGATCAGATCCTGCAGCTGGCGCGTGCCGGCATGGCAGTGGTCTTCATCTCTTCCGAGCTGAGCGAGGTGGTGCGCGTGGCCCACCGCATCGTGGTGCTGCGCGACCGCCGCCAGGTGGGCGAGCTGCCCGCCGGCAGCACCGAGGCGCAGGTGCTGGACATGATTGCCGCGCAGGCGGCTTGAAGCTTTGCAAGCCTGATGAACGACACCACCACCCCCACACCGCTGGGCCAGCGCCTCGGCCAGCACCGGCTGCTGTGGCCCACCGTCACGCTGTTGCTGCTGCTGGCCGTCAATGCCGCCTTCAACCCCGGCTTTTTGCATGTGGAGTGGCGCGAGGGGCACCTGTACGGCAGCCTGGTCGACATCCTCAACCGCGCGGCGCCGCTGGTGCTGGTGTCACTGGGCATGACGCTGGTCATCGCCACCCGCGGCATCGACATCTCGGTGGGTGCGGTGGTGGCCATCGCCGCGGCGGTGGCGGCCTGGATGATCGGCGGGCAGGTCTCGGGCGGCGAGCCGCGCCTGCCGATGGCCGTGGCCATTGCTGGTGCGCTGGCGGTGGCTCTGGTGTGCGGCCTGTGGAACGGGCTGCTGGTGGCCCGCATCGGCATGCAGCCCATCGTGGCCACGCTGATCCTGATGGTGGCCGGACGCGGCATCGCGCAGCTGATCACCGATGGGCAGATCATCACCATCTACTACGCGCCCTACTTCTTCATCGGCGGCGGCTGGCTGCTGGGGCTGCCGTTTTCGCTGTTCATCGTGGCGGCGGTGCTGGTGCTGCTGCAGCTGGCGCTGCGGCGCACGGCGCTGGGCCTGTTCATCCAGGCGGTGGGCATCAACCCCACGGCGGCGCGTGTGGCCGGCATACGCGCACGGCGGCTGCTGGTGGGCGTGTATGCCTTCTGCGGCCTGTGCGCCGGCCTGGCCGGGCTGCTGATCAGCAGCAACGTCAAAAGCGCCGACGGCAACAACGCCGGCCAGCTGCTGGAGCTGGACGCGATATTGGCCGTGACGCTGGGCGGCACCGCGCTGGCGGGCGGGCGCTTCAGCCTGGCGGGCAGCGTGATCGGCGCCTTGATCATCCAGACGCTGACCTACGCCATCTATTCGCTGGGCGTGCCGCCCGAGATCAACCTGGTGGTCAAGGCAGCGGTGGTGTTCGTGGTGATGCTGCTGCAGTCGGCCGAGTTTCGCGCCACGGTGCGCAACGCCATCCGTCGCCCGGCGGTGCAGGAGATGCGCGCATGAGCACCGCCCTGCCCGTGCCCACCACGCCGGCCGCCGCCCCCGAAGCGGCCACCCCGCCCACGCCCCCGATGCGCCTCAACCCCAAGCACCTGCCGCTGGCCGCCACGGTGTCGCTGTTCATCCTGCTGGCCAGCGTGGGCGCGCTGCGCTACGACGGCTTTTTCTCGGCGCAGGTGTTCCTCAACCTGCTGATCGACAACGCCTTCCTCGTCATCGTGGCGGTGGGCATGACCTTCGTCATCCTGTCGGGCGGCATCGATCTGTCGGTGGGCTCGGTCATCGCGCTCACCACCATGGTGTCGGCCGCGCTGGTGGAACACCACCAGTGGCCGCCGGTGCTGGTGATACCGCTGGTGCTGGCCATGGGCACGGCCTTCGGGGCTTTTCAAGGGCTGTTGATCGAGCGCTTCCGGCTGCAGCCCTTCATCGTCACGCTGGCCGGCATGTTCCTGGCGCGCGGGCTGTGCTACCTCATCAGCATCGATTCCATCAGCATCACCGAAGCCAGCTACTCGGCCATCTCGCAGTACCGGCTGCCGCTGGGTGAAGAAGCTTCGCTGTCGGTGGGTGCGCTCATCGCCATCGCGGTGGTGCTGCTGGCGGTGTTCATCGCGCACTGCACGCCCTTCGGCCGCACGGTGTATGCCATCGGCGGCAATGAGCATTCGGCGGTGCTGATGGGCCTGCCGGTGCGCAGCACCGTGGTGGGCGTGTACACGCTGTCGGGCTTTTGCTCGGCGCTGGCCGGCGTGGTGTTCACCTTCTACATGCTGTCGGGCTACGGCCTGCATGCGGTGGGCCTGGAGCTGGACGCCATTGCCGCGGTGGTCATCGGCGGCACCCTGCTCACCGGCGGCGTGGGCTATGTGGCCGGCACGCTGTTCGGCGTGCTCACGCTGGGTGTCATTCAAACCCTCATCGCCTTCGACGGCACGCTCAGCTCATGGTGGACGCGCATCGTCATCGGCGCGCTGCTGTTCTTCTTCTGCCTGCTGCAGCGCTTTTTCACCTCGCGCCCGCCGCGGCGTTGACCCTTCACTTCCACAGGACCCCCTCGCCATGCCGGACACCCCGCGCAAGCTGCGTTCCACCGAATGGTTCGGCAGCGCCGACAAGAACGGCTTCATGTACCGCAGCTGGATGAAGAACCAGGGCATTCCGGACCATGAGTTCGATGGCCGGCCCATCATCGGCATCTGCAACACCTGGAGCGAGCTGACGCCCTGCAACGCCCACTTCCGCAAGATCGCCGAACATGTGAAGCGCGGCGTCTCGGAAGCCGGCGGCTTTCCGGTGGAGTTTCCGGTGTTCTCCAACGGTGAATCCAACCTGCGGCCCACCGCCATGCTCACCCGCAACCTGGCCAGCATGGACGTGGAAGAAGCCATCCGCGGCAACCCGATCGATGCGGTGGTGCTGCTGACCGGCTGCGACAAGACCACGCCCGCGCTGCTGATGGGCGCGGCCAGCTGCGACGTGCCCGCCATCGTGGTGACGGGCGGGCCCATGCTCAACGGCAAGCTGGAGGGGCGCGACATCGGCTCGGGCACCGCGGTGTGGCAGCTGCATGAATCGCTGAAGGCCGGCACCATCAACCTGCACCAGTTCCTGTCGGCCGAAGGCGGCATGTCGCGCTCGGCCGGCACCTGCAACACCATGGGCACCGCCAGCACCATGGCCTGCATGGCCGAGGCGCTGGGCACCAGCCTGCCGCACAACGCGGCCATTCCGGCGGTGGATTCGCGCCGCTACGTGCTGGCGCAGATGTCGGGCATGCGCGCGGTGGAGATGGCGCGCGAAGGGCTCACGCTGTCGAAGATCCTCACGCGCCAGGCCTTCGAGAACGCCATCCGCGTGAACGCGGCCATCGGCGGATCGACCAACGCAGTGATCCACCTCAAGGCCATTGCCGGGCGCATCGGCGTGCCGCTGAGCCTGGAAGACTGGACCACCATCGGCCGCGACACGCCCACGCTGGTGGACCTGATGCCTTCGGGCCGGTTCTTGATGGAAGAGTTCTATTACGCCGGCGGCCTGCCCGCCGTGCTGCGCCGGCTGGGCGAGCATGGCCTGCTGCCCCACCCCGATGCGCTCACCGTCAACGGCCACAGCCTGTGGCACAACGTGAAAGAAGCGCCCAGCCACAACGACGAGGTGATCCGCCCGCTGAGCAAGCCGCTGATGGCCGATGGCGGCATCCGCGTGCTGCGCGGCAACCTCTCGCCCAACGGCGCGGTGCTCAAACCCTCGGCCGCCACGCCCGCGCTGCTGCGCCACCGCGGCCGCGCCGTGGTGTTCGAGAACCTGGAGCACTACAAGGAACGCATCGTCGACGAGAGCCTGGACGTGGACGCCAGCTCGGTGCTGGTGCTCAAGCGCTGCGGCCCGCGCGGCTACCCCGGCATGGCCGAGGTGGGCAACATGGGCCTGCCGCCCAAGCTGCTGCGCCAGGGCATCACCGACATGGTTCGCATCAGCGACGCGCGCATGAGCGGCACCGCCTACGGCACCGTGGTGCTGCACGTGGCGCCCGAAGCCGCGGCCGGCGGCCCGCTGGCCGTGGTGCGCGATGGCGACTGGATCGAGCTGGACTGCGACGCCGGCCGCCTGCACCTGGACATCAGCGATGCCGAGCTGGCCGACCGCCTGGCCAACCTGCGCGCCGAAGAAGCCGCCGCCCAACGGCCGGGCCGCAGCAGCGGCTATGAGCGCCTGTACGTCGACCATGTGCTGCAGGCCGACGAAGGCTGCGACTTCGACTTTCTGGTGGGCTGCCGCGGCAACGCCGTGCCCCGCCATTCACACTGACCCACGCCCCTTCACACGCCATGAGCCGACCCGGCCTTTCTCAGCCGCGCTACCGCGGCATCTTTCCGGTGGCGCCCACCACCTTCACTGAGACCGGCACGCTGGACCTGCCCAGCCAGCGCCGCTGCATCGACTTCATGATCGACAGCGGCGTGGACGGCCTGTGCATCCTGGCCAACTTCTCAGAGCAGTTCTTGCTGGCCGACGACGAGCGCGAAGTGCTCACCCGCACGGTGCTGGAACATGTGCAAGGCCGGGTGCCGGTGATCGTGACCACCACCCACACCAGCACCGCCGTGTGCGCCGCCCGCAGCCGCCGCGCCCAAGACATGGGCGCCGCGATGGTGATGGTGATGCCGCCCTACCACGGCGCCACCTTCCGCGTGGGTGAAGCCGCGATCTTCGAGTTCTACGCCCACCTGTCCGACGCCATCAACATCCCGATCATGGTGCAGGACGCGCCCGCCAGCGGCACGCCGCTGCCCGCACCGCTGCTGGCCCACATGGCCCAGCAGATCGAGCAGCTGGCCTACTTCAAGATCGAGACTGCCGGCGCCGCCAGCAAGCTGCGCGAGCTGATTCGCCTGGGCGGCGAAGCGATTGAAGGCCCGTGGGACGGTGAAGAAGGCATCACCCTGCTGGCCGACCTGGACGCCGGCGCCACCGGCGCGATGACCGGCGGTGCGTTTGCCGATGGCATCCAACCCATCCTCACCGCCCACCGCGAAGGCCGGCGCGACGAAGCCTTTGCGCTGTACCAGCGCTGGCTGCCCCTCATCAACTACGAGAACCGGCAGGCCGGCTTTCTGGCGGCCAAGGCCTTGATGAAGGCCGGCGGCATCATCGCTTGCGACGCGCCGCGCCACCCCTGGCAGCCGCTGGCACCCGAGGTGCGCGAAGGCCTGCTGGACACCGCCCGACGGCTGGACCCCTTGGTGCTGCGCTGGGCCGGCGCAAGGGCGGCCGCATGAAGATCACCCGCCTGACAACCTACCGCGTGGCACCGCGCTGGATGTTCTTGAAGGTGGAGACCGACGAGGGCATCAGCGGCTGGGGCGAGCCGGTGATCGAAGGCCGCGCCCGCACCGTGGAAGCCGCGGTGCACGAGTTTGCCGAGGCCCTGGTGGGGCGCGACCCGCGCGACATCAACGACCTGTGGCAGACCATGTACCGCAGCAACTTCTACCGCGGCGGCGCCATCTTGATGAGCGCCATTGCCGGCATCGACCAGGCGCTGTGGGACATCAAGGGCAAGGCGCTGGGCGTGCCGGTGTACCAGCTGCTGGGCGGCAAGGTGCGCGACCGCATGAAGGTGTACAGCTGGGTGGGCGGCGACAGGCCGGCCGACATCGTGGAACACATGCAGCGGTTGATGGAAGGCGGCTTCGACACCTTCAAGCTCAACGGCACCGAAGAGATGGCGATGCTGGATTCGCCCCGCGCGGTGGACGCGGCCGTGGCCAAGGTGGCCGCGGTGCATGAAGCGCTGGGCAGCCAGGTGAGCTTTGGCCTGGACTTTCACGGCCGCGTGGCCGCGCCCATGGCCAAGCGGCTGCTGAAGGAACTGGAGCCCTACAAGCCGCTGTTTGTGGAAGAACCGGTGCTGGCCGAACAGGCCGAGCACTACCCCCGCCTGGCCGCGGCCACCAGCATTCCGCTGGCGGCAGGCGAGCGCACGTACTCACGCTTCGAGTTCAAGCGCGTGCTGCAGGAAGGTGGCATCAGCATCCTGCAGCCCGACCTGTCGCACGCCGGCGGCATCACCGAATGCCACAAGATCGCCGCGATGGCCGAAGCCTACGACGTGGCCTTCGCCCCCCACTGCCCGCTGGGCCCGGTGGCCCTGGCCGCCTGCCTGCAGGTGGACTTCACCGCCTGGAACGCCGTGCTGCAGGAGCAGAGCATGGGCATCCACTACAACCGCGATGCCGAGCTGCTGGACTACGTCATCAACAAGGACGACTTCCGGATCGAGGGTGGGTACATGCGTGCGCTGCCTGGGCCCGGCTTGGGCGTGGAGATCGATGAGGAGCGGGTGGTGCATACGAGCCGGAACGCACCGGATTGGCGGAATCCGGTGTGGCGGCATTGGGATGGGAGTGTGGCAGAGTGGTGAGGGGGAGCTCGGGCGGCTTTCAGATCGGGGCCGATCACTCGTCGGCGAAAAAGTCGCTGTCCAGCCGCTTGAGCTGGTAGGTATCCACCACCGACACGCCCAGGTCGTGCTGGATCATCAGTTCGGCCAGCCGGGCGCCGTCGATCAACACGATGCGGTACGACCGGCTGTTCTTCGCCGCCGAGACGGCGGCCGGGGTGAAGCTGCTGGTGGTGATGAAGACGCCCTTGTGCGCGCCGTTGGCGTCCAGCGCGCCCTTGAAGTCGCGAATCGGCCCCTCACCCACCGATCCTTCCCAGCGCTTGGCCTGGATATAGATCGCGTCCAGCCCCAGGCGGTCTTCGTTGATCACGCCATCAATGCCGCCGTCGCCTGAGCGTCCCACGGCACGGCCGGCTTCTTCACGACTGCCGCCGTAGCCCATCTTCAGCAGCAGCTTGACGACCAGGCGCTCGAAGAACTCCGGATCGCAACTCTTGATGGTGCTGATCAGCTCAGCCGCCAGCGCTTCGTGCGCGGCGGCCAATACGCGCTCGATGCGTTCTTCGGGCGGCATTTCCAACACCGCCGCGGCGCCGTCTTCGGCATCTTCGCCTGCGCCAGCGGCCGGAGTGCCGACTGCCGTGGTGATCTGGCTTGACTTCCAGGCGTCGTAGCGTCGGTCCAGCTCGTCCATGTAAGCGCGCCCATCGAAGGGTGTGCCCAGCAGCGCCCGGCCCTCGGACGCGATGCGCCAGACGCCACGCTCCTTCAGCACCCAGCCAGCTTTCACCATGCCGACCGACGAGAAGCCGAAGATCTTGCGCCAGCGCACGCCACCACTGGCGTCCGTCCGCTCACGCGCCCAGTCGTCGATCGGCACCGCCTGCTCGATGGCCAGCAGCAGGTCTCGCCGCCGCAGCGCACCGTCCGGTGCCGCGGCCAGCGCACGCAGCGCCGCATGGTGAGTGGCCGAGATCAGCAGGCCAGATCGGGATAGCGGATTCGTGCTCATCGAAGGGTCGCTTCGTGGGTATTGCGACGATGCGGCAATGCTGCCGGGGCCGGCGCGTCGCACTGTTTGGTGTGCAAGGCAGGGTTGCAGTCAGGGCGCGCGGCAGGAAGCGGCGTCTGTCGGCCGACGACGAGGCCACGCAGATTGCCGGGACCACCCGCGTCACCCCACTGCGTCCCACATCGATCGCTGTTCGGTGCTCTTCGCCGGGATACTCGATCGCTGGTTATGCGCGTGCTAAATATTGCGGCGGCGGCGGATTCGTAGGCAAGCCAGTACACACATACCCGACAGCATCAGGGCATAAGAATGGGCCTCAGGCACCGGCGCAGCTGTGAACTCAATACGTAATCCAAGAGCGCTGCGCTGGCCGTCTTGTCTCACATACTGCCTGTATTCAGGGTGTGCAGCATCGTACACCGTCCAACCCTGTCGGACAGCAAATAGATCCGTCGTCTTTGTCTCGCTCGCCGCCCAGGCTGTTACGGTGTCGTCATATCTGAGCCAAAGATAGACCCAATATGTCCCGGCACTGGGCAGGTAAACGTTAACGTCCGCACTAAAAAATTCCCCATCTCCTAGTCCCGTGGCACCAGGAGGGGTGGCCCACCCGCAGCCGGGGGCGATGTATGGACTTGTTTGGACGCTTGAGCATGCGTACGTCTGCCAAAGCGATCCAACGGGAGTGTTATCGCCGCCTAAAGGGGAGGGAGTGGTAACCAGCGTGTTGTCAGCCATCCCGACGTGAAACCCGTGCCAAGATCCCAGCGGGTTTAGTGGTGAGGTCGTTGGCGTAATGCCGGTATCAATATGCGTGACATAGCCGGCGGACTGAACCGTGAACCCCGTGGCAAACTCCCGCCAAGTAAACGAAGTTTCTGCTACCGCCCTGGGCGCTGTGGCAAGATCAACTGGCATCGAATCGTAAATCGGCACCGCCATCGTTTTCGCAGCGCAAACGGACATTCCAATCAAAAGCGCCAACTTCGCCATCATTTTTGCCATTCATCGCCTCCATGATTTGCTACATGAAGATAACAGCCCCTTAGTAGTTGCGCGGCGGGTGAATATTCAACAGTCGACTATATGTGGACACCGTGCTGCCTATGCAGCAAGGCGAGCAGTCACTGCGCCGACGCTGTCAACACGCAGGGTCATGCTTCTCGCACGCAATGGGTAAAAGGCTGCTTCGTGCGAGGAGCCTCAAACCAACTGATGCCGGGGCGGAGGCACCTTTGGACATGCTAATTGGTGGCTTTCGGAGATCTGACCGTCAGCGACACGTCTAGAGCGATCCTTGAAGCCTGAACGGCTACTGTGCAGCGGTTGCTGACGGTCGCCAACGGCTCGCGAACCTCCGGTTTGCGCCCTCAAGCTGACGCTGACCTGGGAGCCAGGCGGCAACCCGGGCGTCAGTTATGAGGCGTACAGCTGAACTCAGCGCCGCAGGGGCTCGGGCTTTTTCCGCGACCGGATTCGTTCTCAGGCCGCCACAGACTGAAATCGACGCATCCCAAACTCACATCGTTGTCAGGAGTAGGCAGGTCTGGCGCGAGAGCGGTCGTCCGGAGTTGCAAAGAATGTCAGCGGTACATTCACTTATTGACAGTAAAGACTTTGACTTTGACCTCGCGGCCGTCTTTGTTGTGGTTCCCCTCCAAATCCTTCAAACCTTCTGGGTTTGTGATGCAGTGTTCGGGGTCGTAGATCACGCACCATAGTTTCTTACATCCCGGATGTGCCGCGTAGTGCGAAATGTCGATCACAAGCTCATCGCCGACTGCCTTTGCATGAGCCCTGTCTCGCACGCACTTCGTCTCAATAACGAGATCGTGTGCCGGAAGGAAAAAGTCCATACGTGTGCTTTTGCCCGCATAGCTCGGTGTGTACTCTTCCGCTCGAACGTCCACCACCCAAGGCCGCAGTAGTGCATGAAGCAGGTCCTGCACGTCATACTCATTGGCGAAATGCATCGTGTCCGCGCCTTTCCGCCGGTACGTAAGTGGGTGCATCGCCCGCCGCAGGCCTTGAATGACGATTTGCACTACTTCATCAACGGTTCCGGGCATTGCCGGAACCATCTTCGCAGCAACTTGACTGAACTCATCAGTTTCAGCCACCCGCCCCACCGGAAGAACGCGTCCGTGTCGGTAATAGCGAAGGCCATCCTCTGCCAAAACGGCCTCGACTCTCGCCTTTCCGTCCTTCCAGCGCTCAATGTCTGCCGGATCGACCGGCTTCGTGTCCATGTATTCCTCAAGCACATTGCCCAGGACCTGAAGACTGTCCGTATTAGGATCCTGACCGGCCCGAAACAGCCATTCCTTCCACTTTGAGTGGTGTGCCAGTTCGGGTGGGTCGCCAGGAGCGCCAGAAGTCGCATCGAGCGTGGCGTGTCCGCCGATGCCCTGGATGACATCTCCAACTGTCTTGCAGAGTGCTCTTGAGAGTCGTGTGTTTGTCATGCCACTCACAATGTGCGCCCCCGGGAAGCAGATTGCGCAGCTTGCGTTCAGCAGCTGCCGGAGGCACTCCGCTGGAACCAAGGATTGTGCGTCACTTTGCTGGACCCTTCTTCTTGTTGACCTTCTTAGCAAGCTTATGAAGCTTAGCGAGCTTCGGTGCGTACACCTCTTGGAGGATGTGCTCGGTCAGCTCGTACGAATCCATTACATCGTCCAACGTAACCTCTGCCCCACCTTCATGACTTCCAGCGTTTCCTAACCATTTAATCGCCAAAATTAGATCTTTCATGTGCGCATACTTCGGCGGCAGCAGCGCAATCCGCTGATGCAAGCTGATGAATCGCCTCTTGCCTCCGACGAGGTTAAAGCGCCTGATCTTCAGTTCTGTAAGTAGAGACTCGATTGCGATCCGCACATTATTTGAGGCGGCATGCGGGGCAGAGAAGAAGAGGGAAAAGGAATCTGCTAGCGGCTTTGTGACAGTCTCTGGACAATCCTTCGGAAACGGGAAGAGCTTCAAATGAGGTTGGAAGAACTTCGGCCGGAAGTGGTCCTCATAGACTTGGTCCGGAACGCCGTGCTCGTCCTCGTAAACGCTCCAGTCCACAGAACCTGTACCGCTGCTGGCCACAACTTCCTTGCATTGATCGTTTGAGCAGACGAGAAGGCATGAATACACGTACTCAATCCACTCGGGCTCCCATGCTTCGTGGGAGTGGTCACGCGAGTGCCGTCGCTCCTCTTTCGCAAACGAGTCCTTCCGGATGCGAAGGGGCGCCTTCTCGCATGACGGACAAATCCAATCTGGGGCGCTGTTTAGCGTGAACGGGAACTTCAGAGTGTGACGGTCCATAAGTCAATGTAGGCACAACGTTGAGCGGCGGCCTTTGCCTTCAAGAAGCATGCGATGCCTCCCTCCATACCATGAACAACCTGATCGGCTCACGGATGTCCCCCAACCACCGCGCATGCGCGACGACAGTCAGTCTGTTAAGCGAGCCACACGGAGACGTGCGAGGAGGCGGTCGAGCGCGGAGGTCTTAAAGTCTTCGGACAGCATGAGCGATGCGGCGGACGGATCTATGTTGACGATCTCGCTGTATCGGCGCTGGAACTCGAACCCCTCGTCTCGATACTGTGCGAGTGCATCGCGCAGACCTGCGAGTCTGGATGTGTCCATTGTCATTCGGACCGCAGTACCGTCAAATGCGCAGGAGTAATAGCGCTTGCCCTCGCCTCGCGTCAGCAACATTCCTGTATCGCCGCTGGCAATGAAGAAGTTCCCACCGTTTCGGCAGATGCGATTTGTCATGTAAAGGCCGAATCCGGAGTTGATCCAGTTGCCTCTTCGTTGCCTCGCGCCCTTGAATGCCTTGCCAGACACTGCGGGCATCAAGGCGTAATTGACGGCCTTCTTGTCATCGGACGTATCTATATGCGGGTTGCGTGAGAGACTGGCGCGGAGTCCTATGCCTTTGTCCAGAATTGCGACCTCCACACGGCGCTTGGAGGGCCAGTGCTGGGCGCAAATTCCAAAGCGCTCAGCACCGCTGTGTTCCACAACGTTGCGGACAATCTCCCGAATCGAGTACGTAAGGGTGTCGAACATCGCCCCTGCATCCTCGCCGCAAAGCATGGCTGACATACGCCCACTGATAGCCTCGATCTGCGCGCCTACTTCGACTCCTGCTCTAAACGCCTCTTGCTCGACCTCAGCCGTCTCCAGGATTGTGATTGGCAGGTAGTTCGAACTGCCACGCGCCTCACCCGGAGCGTTCCCATGCGCGAGATCAAATGATCTGAAGAATCCCATGTGGGCGGCATAGGTGTGGTGTTTGAAGTTGGAGCAGACAATCTTAGGCGCGCAATTGCGCCGCGCAAGCTTCCGAATTTCGCTCGACACGAGCAGCATCCCGAACGGCTCGACATGCCTCATACGATCGAAGTCGAGAACGTATTCATCGGAATCCGGCAAGGTGGCGACCCGCTCCGTGAAAGCTAGCACTGAGGGGAGGTCGAGGCTGGCGGGAATGGCTACGGTAGTAGTTGGCATGCAGGCAGGGGCGCGGGTCGCTGTGCTTCTACGCATAACCCTCTGGTTGTCGCAGGAGCGTACTTACTATGCGTGCGGATGATGATACTGGCGAGTGCGGGAACCAATTCTTCGACATGCAGAAGCTAGGACGCAAGGCCCATTCCAGACGGGAGCCGCCTTTCGCGCCTTGCCGCACAGAGACTGCAACCAGTCTGCAACGGACACTCAGGTCAATCCGGTGACGACAGAGGCTCACCACGCGGTGGTGACGCCCTACTGCTAATCAAACTCTGCGCCCTTAGCCAGCACAATCTTCCAGCATGTCCCTGCCTTTGACGACGCCTGCTGCTCAGCATCCCACCGGGTGACCTTGAGAAAAGCGCCGGGCATATCCAGCGGCACATGCATCGGCCGCCCCGCCGCGTTGCACATCCACGCCTGCCACGTGGTGCCCTCTTCCGGCGTCAAGAACTTCGGTTCTCGCGGCGACGTCAGTACGAAAAAGATCTTGATTTCGGACGGCAGCAGCCCCGCTGCGCGTAGCTTTTCCAGCCGAGCTACCTTGCTGCGGAACTGCGAGTTCGACCAAGCGGATTCGCCCTTGGCTTCGATCATCACCAAGGTGTCGTCGAACGCGACGATGAGGTCCATGTCTTCCTGGTTGCCGTTCACCAGGCCCGCGTCGTTGCGCTGCGGCTCGAATCCGCGCTCGCCTTGCGCCACCAGCGTCAGCGCGCCGACCAGCCAATCCAGGTGGTAATCCATGGCCCACCATGCGGTGGCGGGCACGTCCTTGCCGATGGCCTTGGCTAGGTTGGCGCGGAACCCTTCGTCCAGTCGCTCGCTGGTCGGCCCCAGTGCATTGCGGATGAGCCAGAAACGCTCCTTGCGATTGAAGCGCTTGAGCGCGTCCACCAATGTCATGCTGCCGCTCATCCCGGGTCCCTGCCTGTGTGGTTGATTAACACACCGTAACAGTCCCAGGTGACGAGGCGCAATGCACTGTCGCGCACGCGCCATGGGGGATAACCCCCTCACACCACCAGCAATCCCCTGACCCCCCGCGCCGCGTAATACGACTGCGCCCCGTTGTGATAGACGAAGGCTCGCCCATACCGGTAATCCCCGAACAGCGCCCCGCCCTCCCGGCGCAGCGCTTCGGGCGTCAGCAGCCAGCTCGACGTCTTCTGGTCAAACGGGCCCAACGCCTGCAAGGCCATGTATTCGGCTTCGCTCAACAGCCGCAGCCCCATGGCCGCCGCCGCTTCCACCGCGCTGCCCGCCGGCCGGTTTTCCTTGCGCGATTGCAGCCCGGCGTCGTCGTAGCACAAGCTGCGGCGGCCGGTGGGGCTTTCGGGGGCGCAGTCGCAGAAGGTGATGACGCCTTGGGACGGGTCGCCCTGCCCTGGCAGCTCTACCACGTCGGGCTCGCCGCCGGTGGCTTCCATGGCGGCCAGGGTGCGCAGCGCCTGGGGCTGGTCGGCCAGCCTGGCTTGCACCTGTGCCCAGGTGATGCTGAGGTGGCGCTGCGGGTGTTGCTCGAAGCGCTGTTGCAGCGTGGCCAGCAGCGCCTGGTGTTCGTCTTGTGGGGCCGGCGCCTTGGCGGCCTTGCTGACCATCAGAAGTCCACCTGCACCGATGGCGCGCTGCGGCGCGCGGGGCCGTGGTACACGGCTTCGATGTTGTTGCCGTCGGGGTCCAGCACAAAGGCGGCGCAGTAGCCG
>CAKZXL010000709.1 GCA_937883885.1 uncultured Aquincola sp.
GGCGGGCCGCGCCCGTGCGTGCGCATGCCGATTGCTCCAAGGCCGTTGTGGCGCGAACATGCGCCACCCCCCAAGGAGACACCCCATGAAGCTTTACCTTGCCCCTGGTGCCTGCAGCCTGGCATCGCACATCGCCTTGCATGAAGCCGGCATCGACTTCGACCGCGTCACCGTCGACCTGCGTGCCAAACGCACCGAAGAGGGCCAGGACTTCAGCACCATCAATCCCAAGGGTTATGTGCCCACGCTGGTGCTGGACGATGGCAGCACGCTGACCGAAAACGTCGCGCTGCTGGACTGGATCGCCCAGCGCAGCGGCCAGCAGCTGCCGGGTGGCGAGATGGGTCGCACGCGGTTGCTGGAAATGCTGGCCTTCATCTCCACCGAAGTGCACAAGCAGTTCGGCCGCACCTTCTTCCCGACCAGCGACGCCGAGAAGACGGCCGCACTGGAAAAGGCTTCGCAGCGCCTGCAGTACCTGGCCGGCCAGATGAAGGGCGACTACCTGATGGGCGACGAGATGACGGTGGCCGACGCCTACCTGTACGTGATGCTGCGCTGGGCCGACAGCAAGGGCGCCACCGTGCCGCCGGCGCTGCAGGCCTACCGCCAGCGGCTGGAGCAGCGCCCCGCGGTGCAGCTGGCGCTGCGCCACGAGGGGCTGGACACGCAGTGAGCTAAGGCAGGAACACCAGCGCCGGCACTGCGGTGAACAGCAGCGCGACGGTGGCGATGGCCACCGCGCCCTGCGCGAAGCGGCGGCCGAAGCCGACCAGGCCGCCCTGACCCGACAGCCTTTGCACGCGGCTGAAGTGCCAGCCCATGGCCGCCAGCGCGAGCACGGTGAAGCCCCAGGCCAGCTGGTTGGCCAGCGGCTGGCCCGGCCAGATCTCCACCGCCGCCCAGCACAGCAGGAAGTGCACGAACCAGATGCTGAAGGCGGTGAGCATCAAGCTGCGCACCGTCGCGCGTGCGGTACGGCTCATGCACCCCCCCAGGGCACCAGCCGCGGCAGCAGCAGCCCGGCGGTGCCTTCCATCGCGGCGAACAGGAAGAAGATGCGCAGCGCCTCCAGCGTCTTGTTGGCCGGCCGCGGCGCCAGCCCACGGAGCCAGCGGGCCACGTAGAACAGCGCCGACAGCAGCACCGCCACCACGACGGCGCCGTGCCAGGCCATCATCGCGAACACCGTGGCGCCCTGGCCGCTGGCATCGCCCCGCAGGCCGGCCTGCCACCAGTGCCACAGGTCCACGCCCAGTGCCCCGGCCAGGCACAGCGCGCTCAGGCCCATGGCCGCGGCGCTGTAGCCGGCACCGCGCTCGAAGCGGGCCATCAAGGGCCGCGACGCATAGGCCAGCCCGCCGGCCGCGGCCAGCAAGGTCAAGCCCGGCACCAGCGCCCCCAGCGGCGCGGCCACGCGCCAGGCCTCGGGGTGGGCGTTGAACAGGTACAGGTACGAGAACATCGCCATCACGAAGATGGTGCCCAGCACCACGTCCAGCAGCACCGCGGCCCACCAGCCGTGGGCCTGCGGCCCGGCGGCATAGGTGGGCAGGCGCACGCCGCCGCCCACGTCCACCTCGGCTTGCGGCAGGTGGCGGTCGTTGTCCCACAGCCAGCGCATCAGCCCCGCGATGGCCAGCACGCCGCACAGGGCCGTGAGCACCAGCGCCTTGACGGTGAGCAGCAGGAAGAAGCCCGCGGTGAACACCGCCGCCAGAAACGGCCACCACGAAGGCCCGGGCATGATCTGCAGGTACTGCGGCTCGGCCTGCAGCGGGCTGGTGACCAGCGTCTCGCGCTGGCCGGTGACGCTGCCGGGCAGGAAATAGCGGCCCGCCTCCACATCGGCCGCCAGCTGCGGCTGTGCCCACAGCGGCTCCAGGTCGCGCACGATGGGGATCGAGCGCACCGAGTAGTTGCCCGCCGGCAGCCATTCCAGCGTGCCGCCGTTCCACACGTTGCCGGCTTCTTCTTCCCCCGGGCGTGCGGCACGCGTGAAGCAGCGCACCACATCGACGACGAAGAGCAGCGCGCCAGCGGCCATGACGAAGGCGCCGACGGTGGAGACGAGGTTGGGCACTTCCCACAGCCGGCCCGGCAGGTAGGTGTCCACCCGGCGCGGCATGCCCATCAGCCCGGCCAGGTGCATGGGCAGGAAGCACACGTGCACGCCGATGAACATCAGCCAGAACACCCAGCGGCCCACGCGCTCGGACAGCCGGCGGCCGTTGATCATCGGCGTCCAGTAGTAAAAGCCCGCGAACAGCGGAAACAGCATGCCGCCGATGAGCACGTAGTGGAAATGCGCCACCACGAAGTAGGTGTCGTGCGCCTGGCCGTCGAAGGCCACCATGCCCACCATCACGCCGGTGAGCCCGCCCATCACGAAGATGAGGACGCCGCCCACCAGGAACAGCCCCGGCACGTTGCGCTGCACCCGGCCCGAAGCCAGGGTGGCGATCCACGCGAACACCTGCGCCCCGGCGGGTATGGCCACCGCCATCGAGGCGGCCGAGAAGTAGCCCGCCGCCAGCCCCGGCATGCCCACGGTGAACATGTGGTGCGCCCACACGCCGAAGCTGATGAAGCCGGTGGCGATCATCGCCAGCACCACGATCTCATGCCCCACCAGCCGCTTTTGCGCCACCGTGACCACCATGGTGGACACCATGGCGGATGCAGGGATGAAGATGATGTAGACGTCGGGGTGGCCGAAGAACCAGAACAGGTGCTGGTACAGCAGCGGATCGCCACCGCGCGTGGGGTCGAACAGCGGCCAATTGAAGGCCCGTTCCAGCTCCAGCAGAAACGTGACCAGGATCATCGACGGAAAGGCCAGCAGGATCATCACGCCGAAGATCAGCACCGCCCAGGCATACACCGGCATGCGGGCCAGCGACATGCCGGGCGCGCGGGTGCGCAGCACGCCCACCACCAGTTCGATGGCGCCGGCAATGGCGCTGATCTCGATGAAGCCGATGCCCAGCAACCAGAAGTCGGCGTTGATGCCCTTGGAGTACACGCCCGAGCTGAGCGGCGGGTACATGAACCAGCCGTCCGAAGGCGCCAGGCTGAAGAACACCGAGCCGAAGAACACCGTGCCGCCGATGGCATAGGTCCAGTACGAGTAGGCCGACAGCCGCGGAAACGGCAGGTCGCGCGCGGCCAGCATCTGAGGCAGCAGCATCACCGCGATGGCCTCGATCGCGGGCACCGCGAACAGGAACATCATCACCGAGCCGTGCATGGTGAACAGCTGGTTGTAGGTTTCCTGCGGCACGATGCCGGCCAGCGGCGCCGTCAGCTGCACCCGCATCACCAGCGCCAGCACGCCTGCGCCCAGGAAGAAGGCGAAGGCGGTGACGATGAAGATGAAGCCGATGAAGTTGTTGTTGACGTCGGTGAGCTTGCGGATGCCGGTGGGCGGTGCCCACACCGCCTCCAGCTGCTCCAGCTCGCCTTCGGGCCGATCGCCACGGGTGGGAAAGCGGTCGTAGAGGCGCCGGTCGAAGGCGGTCTCGGCGGGCTCGGCCGCCGCGCCGGGCAAGGCAGCCTGCGTCACCGCAGCGACTCCATGTAGGCCGCCAGCGCCTGCAGCTCGGCCGCGGGCAGCGAGCGGTAGGCCGGCATGCGGTTGTTGGGCTTGATGGACTGGCTGTCGCCGATCCAGCCCACCAGCGTGCCGCGGTTGTTGGGCAGGATGCCGGCGCCCAGTGAACTGCGCGAGCCTACGAAGCTCAGGTCAGGGCCGGCCAGGCCTTGGGCCTCGGTGCCGGCCACGCGGTGGCAGGCGGCGCAGCCCACCTCGTTGAACAGGCGCGCGCCGCGCGCCACCTCGGTGTCTTCGGCCGGCAGCGCGGGGCGCGGTGCGCGGCGCGCGGCCAGCCAGCGTTCCCAATCGTCGGGCGCATGCGCCACCACCACGAAGCCCATCAGCGAATGGGCGCCGCCGCAGAACTCGGCGCACTGGCCACCGTAGCTGCCGGGCTGGTCGGCCAGCAGCCGCAGCTGGTTGGTGCGGCCCGGGATCATGTCCATCTTGCCGCCCAGCCGCGGCACCCAGAAGCTGTGAATCACGTCTTCGGACACCATGTCGATGAGCACCGGCCGGCCGACCGGGATGTGCAGCTCGTTGGCATCGGCCATGAACTCCTGGCCTTGCGCATCCAGGTACGACACCCGCCACCAGTAGATGTTGCCGGACACCCGCATGCGCAGCTCGTCGCCGGTGCTGCGCGTGACGCTGGCCACCAGCAGCGTGCCGCCGGCCAGCAGCACCGCCAGGATGCCCGAGGGAATGATCAGCCCCAGCCACTTGACCACCCGTTCGCCGCCCAGCCTGGCGCGCAGCTCGTCGCTGCCGTAGAGCGCCACCCACAGCGCCGCGCACACGAACAGGAAGATCAGCGTGACCAGGGCCAGCAGCACCCAGGCCAGCGTGCTGATGCTGCTGGACACCGGGCCCTGCGGGTCCAGCACGGGCGGCGGCCAGCCGCGCAGCGCTTCAGCGAGCGCCGAGCTGGAGGAGGTAGGCTGTGACATCACGGGCATCCTGGTCGGACATGGGAAAGGCGGGCATGGCGGTGCCGGGCACCATCGAAGGTGCGTCGCGCACGAAGGCCATCAGCACGCCGGGTTGGTTGGGCAGCTGCCCGGCGATGAGCCCCTGGCGCCCGAACCGGTCGAGCGAAGGACCCAGCCCGCCGCGGGGCCACTGGACGTCGGGGAAGGCATGGCAAGCGGTGCAGCCGTGCTGCATCACCAGCTGGCGGCCACGGGCCACGCTGGCATCGCCCACCGTGGGCGTGCGGTCGGGCGGGCCGTCGCAGCCGGCCAGCAGGCTGCCGGCCAGCAGCAGCAGCAGCCCCACGCTTGACCGGCGTTGGCGCGCCGGGGAAGATGGCCCGCAGCCGATGTCCAACAGCAGTCCCCCCTCACCCATTCGCCGCCCCCGCCATGCCCGTCTGGCCATGGCCTTGGCACTCGTCCTGCCCGCGTGGGGCTGCACCGACCGCATGGCGCCCAGCGCCGACCGTTTCGGCCGCGGCGGCGAACTGATCGCGATGAGCGGCGGCGAAGGCGGCGCACGTTATGCCTGCGTCACCTGCCATGGCGCGCGCGGCGAAGGCAATGGCTTCGATGCGCCGCGCCTGGCCGGTCTGCCGGCCGGCTACCTGCAAAAGCAGATGGAAGACTTTGCCGCCGGCCTGCGGCCGCATGCGGTGATGCGCGACGTGGCCCGCTTCCTGGACAGCCATGAGCGGGTGCAGGTGTCGGCGTACTACGCCGCGTTGCCGGCCGCCGCCCTGGCGCCGGCCACCACCGCAGCGGTGGACTCCGCCACGGCGGCACTGTATGCCCGCGCCTGCCAGAGCTGCCATGGCGTGGACGGTGCAGGCGCGCCCGGCGGGCCGCCGCTGCAGGCGCAACCTGCCCTGTACCTGACGCAGCAGTTGCAGGACTGGCAGCAGTCCAAGCGGCGCAACGACGGCGACCTGGCGATGTTGAAGGTGGCGCAGCAGCTGGATGCGCAAGAGGTCAGGCAGCTGAGCCTCCATCTGTCTGCGATCCCAGCACGCCCGGCTTCCCAGGCCCGTTGAGGTCCAGCATCGAAGGCAGCACGCGGTCTTTCTTGACCACGTAGTGCAGCACCGCCGCACCCGCATGGCCCGGGATGGCCAGCATGGTGAGCCAGACGATCCACAGGTGCAGCGTGGCGGCCCATTGCATCAGCCACCGCTGCAGCCCTTCGGACAGCTGGTCGAACGGCAGGTTGGGAAACGGCAGCACGCCGCCGATGGACAGCGGCAGGTCGCCAGGCAGCGTGGACCACATCACCCAGCCGCTGATCGGCAGCGCGAAGAAGCTGACGTAGAACCAGTTCTGCAGCAGCCGGCTGGCGCGGCCCTGGAAGGAGTCTTCCTCGACGTTCTTCGGGCCGCTGATCTGGCTGCGCCAGAAAAAGCGCAGCGAGCCCAGCGCCATGATGGCCAGGCCGATCTCGGTGTGGGTCTGGTAGCCCAGGTGCTTGTCGCCGCCCACGGGCAGCCAGGCCAGGTACCAGCCATAACCCAGCTGGAACACCATCAGCGCGGCCATCACCCAATGAAAGGCCACGCCGATGGGCGAATACAGGCCGCGGCGGTTGTAGCCCTCGGCCCATTCGATCAGCGAGACGAGGTTCATGCCGCGTCGGCCGCCAGGCCGCGGTGGCGTTCGGCGCGCAGCCAGCGCCAACCGATCCATACCGCCGCCAGCAGGTAGGCGATGCTGCCCGGCGCCCACATCACGATGCCGGCCAGCTGCTGGTCTTCCAGCGGCGACACGCCCCAGCCGAGCGTGGACGCGAAGTGCGGCTCGTACAGCGGCCGCGCCGCGAAGGTGATGAGCGCGCCCAGCAGGCCCATCAACACCGTGCTCACCAAAATGGCAGCCAGCGCACGCGGCGCGTCGCTGCGCTGCAGGGCCAGCCAGAACGCGGCGGCCGTGGCCAGCAGGCTCAGCTGCATCAGTGCATACACCGCATCGGACGACAGCGCGGCGGCATAAGGCCCGGGCACATGCCAGGTCCAGAAGGCGGCGGCGGCCAGCGCCGTGCAAGGCCACAGCGGCGCCGGCAGGCGGCGCAGCCCGGGTGCCAGGCCATGGGCCAGCAAGGGCGCGATCAACAGCACCAGCGCCATGTGGTGCACCACGCGCACGGTGAAAAAGGCCGAGCTGAGCGCGCACAGCGGCGAGACGTAGAGCAGCACCGCCAACACCCAGGCCCAGCGCAGCGACAGGCGCTGGCCGCCGGACAAGGCCGGCAGGCGCCCCGGCAGCCACAACAGCGCGGCGGCCATCAGCAAGCCGGCCCACAGCACCGGGTCGAGGTTCCAGCGGCTCAGCCAGAACTCGGGCGTCGGTGCCTCACCGCAATAAGGGATCCACGTGCGAACTTCCTGCATGGACTGAAGGCGCTCCGGCGCGTGGCAGATCCACCCACTGTGCCGCACAAGACGCCGTGCGCGCGTCGGACGACGCCGCATGTTGAAGAAGGCGAAGCACCCACGTCGCGTAGCGGGCGCGTGCATTGCCGGCTCGGCGCGTCCGCAATGGTGCTGCTGGGCGCCGGCGGCTCAGTGGCCTTTCCGCACCGGCGGCAGCAGGCCGTGACGCTGGGGCTGCTGCTGGTGGTGGCCAGCGCCTGCATCGTGCTGGCGCATGGCATGGGCCTGCCCCGGTAAGCGCCCTGGCCGCTCGTCTGGTGGTCGTCGCCCATCACCAGCGCGGTGTTCCTGGCCTCCGGCGCGGCCACCCACGCTGATGGCCACGCACCGCCGGGCGCAGGGCCAGCTGGTGGTCGCGGCCGTGACCCACGACCTGCGCAGCCCGTTGCTGGCCGCCACCTTGTCCACCATGCTGCTGCGGCGCATGGTGGAGCAGCCCCACGCGGTGGCGGCCATCGACCGGCTGGAGCGCAGCCACCGCCGCATGGATGCACGGCCTGCGGCCGGGGCGGCCGCCTGAGCAGGCGGCTTCAGACCTGGGCCATCCCGCCGTCAACGAACAACTCGGTGCCGTTGATGAAGCTCGCCGCCGGCGAAGCCAGGGAGGCCACGGCCTGGCCGATCTCTTCCGGCTCGCCCAGCCGGCCCAGCGGCACCTGCGCGGCCAGGTGGTCGAACAGCGCCTGCCGGGCTTCTTCGGGCACCAGATCGCCCAGGCCCGGCGTGCGGATGGGGCCGGGGCTCACCGCGTTGACGCGGATGTGGCGGTCCTTCAGATCGAGCGCCCAGGACCGCGCGAAGTTGCGCACCGCCGCCTTGCTGGCGCTGTAGACGCTGAAGCCCGCGGTGCCCTGGATGGACGTGGTGGACGACGTGAGGATGACCGATGCGCCATGGCTGAGCAGGGGCAGCGCTTTCTGCACCGTGAACAGCACGCCGCGCACGTTGGTGGCAAAGATGCGGTCGAAGTGTTCTTCGGTGATGGCGCCCAGCGGCAGCATGTCGCCACCCCCGGCGTTGGCAAACAAGATGTCCAGCCGGCCGGCGCGGCGGGCGATCTCTGCGTACACCGCGTCCAGGTCGGCCAGCACAGAGGCATCGGCGCGCAGCGCCGTGGCCGCCGGCCCGATGCGCTTGGCGGCCACGGCCAGTTCCGCCTGCCGGCGGCCGGTGATGA